>CAYNPQ010000140.1:0-8291 GCA_964399065.1 uncultured Treponemataceae bacterium
GCGCGAGGCGATGGACGCGGCGAGGGCCTCGGGGAGGGCGGCCGCGGCGGGGTGCCCTCCCCCGCCGCCGAGGGCCTGGTCGACCGCCGCGTCGAGGCCGGCGAGGAGCTCGGAGGCGTCCTCGAGCCCGGGCTCGACCGAGATCCAGGCGTAGGGCCGCCTCGTCTCGACGAGCCAGTCCGCGATGAGGGTGGTCTTCCCGAAGCCGGCCGGGGCGACCACGGTGACGAGTCGCCCCGCCGCCCCCCGCTCGAGCCTCTTGATGAGGCGCTCGCGGCGGACGCGGTCGGGTCTCAGGCGGGGCGCGGAGACGCGCGCGGCGACCCGCCCAGGCGCCGCCTTGGGCGCGGCTCGGCTGCTATCGGGCATCGCCCCAGTATACACGAGCTACTTCAGCATCTCCATGCCCTCGAACTTGCGGTAGGGGGCGAGCTCCTCGAAGATGAAGGCGTGGTCGCGGGCGGCCGCCGAGCCGGGGCCGCCGGCGATCACCCCGGCGAGGATCCGGCCGAGGCCCGGCCCGATCATGAAGCCCTGCCCGCACATGCCGACCGCGAGAAGGAGGTTCTCGGCCTCGCGGGCGTAGCCCACGATGGGCAGGCCGTCGGGGGTCATCGGGTACATCCCCCTCCAGGTCCTGCGCACCTTCAGGTTCCGCAGCCTCGGGTAGAGCTCGAGCATCCGCCGCACGCAGAGGGGCAGGAAGCCCGAGGTGTTGTCCTTGTCCGTGCCCCAGACCTGCGGCTTCGGCGTGATGCAGAAGACGACCTGCCCCGTGCCGGCCTGGTAGAAGTAGTAGTTGCCCGACTCGGAGTCCGAGCGGATGTCGACGAGCATGGGCTCCATGAAGCGCTCGACCGGCTCCGTGACCCCCGCCTCGTGGCAGTCCGGATGGACCGGGATCTCCGCGCCCGCCATGCCCGCGATGTCCGCCGCGTAGGCGCCGGCCGCGTTCACGAAGAGGGGCGCCGAGTACTCGCCGCGGTCCGTGCGGAGGCTCGCGACGCGGCCGCCCCGCATCTCGAGACCCGTCACGGTCTCGCCGAAGAGGAACTCGACCCCGGCGTCCAGGGCGAGCTTGTGGAAGGCCGTGGAGGTCATGAGGGGCGAGGCGAAGCCGTCGCCCGGGCTGAAGGTGCCGCCGAGGAGCCCCTCCCTCGAGATGCCGGGCGAGAGCTCGGCGACGCGCTCCGGACCGATCCAATCAATGTCGAGGCCCGCCGCCTTCTGCGTGACGAGGAGCTCGCGGAAGGCCTTCTCCCGCTCGGCGTCGTAGGCGACGAAGAGGTAGCCGCCCTGCCGCCACTCGATGTCGATCCCGTGCTCCTCCTCGAAGCTCGCGGCGATGGCGAGGGACTCCTGGCAGATCCGGATCTTGGCGGGATCGGAGTGCGTGGCCCTGATGCCGCCTATCGCGGCGCGGTTCTGGCCGCGGCCCCAGGAGGGCTCCCGGTCGACGACCGCGACCTTGAGGCCCCGCTTCGCGCAATAGTAGGAGAGGGGCACCCCGATGGAGCCGGCCCCCGCGATGACGACGTCGTAGCTCCTCATGCCCTTCCTCCGCGCGCGGCCTCGCCGTCGCCCACGATAGACCCCATCGGCAACTCCACCGCGACCGGCCTGAGCGAGCCGGGCGTCACCGCGGCCGGGTCGACGCCCGCCGCCTTGAACACCGCCGGGTACAGGGCCGAGCAGGTCTTCGAGCCGCAGGCCCCCATGCCGGCCCTGACGGCCTTGAGCTGGTTCACGTCGCGGACCGCGTTCTCGCGCACGAAGCGCACGAGCTCGCCGAAGGTCACGCGCTCGCAGCGGCAGACGATCGCGTCGTCGGCCGCGCGGGAGAAGACCGGGCTCGGCAGGCTCGCCGTGGCCTCGGGCCTCTGGACTCTGATGCCGATGACCTTCGGCGCGTTGGCCGAACTCACTTTGAAGGTCAGTATCCAGGTCTTGTACCTGCGGTTGAAGACCTTCTTGACGAGCTCGGCCTCCTCGAGGGGCGAGCCGTCCTGCGCGAGGAGCTCCCGGCGGCCGCCGACCTCGAGGTCCTCGGCCGGGAACTCGAAGGGGAGCGCCACCTCGCAGCGGCCCGGCCCCGCCTCGCGCACGAGGGAGACCGCGAGGCCGGGGCAGGCCGCGACGCAGGCGGCGCAGCCGCGGCAGTCCGAGCCGCGGAAGTAGGGCAGGTCCATCATGTTCCCGCGCCGCGGCTCGAGCTTTATGGAGGAGGTCGGGCAGACCGTCGTGCAGGGGTTGCAGGGGATCTCCTCGTCGCAGAAGAAGACGGGCCTCCAGTCCCGGCCGGGGACCATCGCATCGCGCGTTATGCGATCCCCGGGCCTCGACTTGAGCACCTCGCGCTTGGGCACCCAGGAGGGGTCGATCTCCACGGCGCGGCCCATGGTCTTGGCCAAGGCCAGGGCGGCGATGCGCCCCCCGAAGAGCGCGCTCGAGGCCTCGGCTATCTCCTCCGCGTCGCCCGCCCTCACCGCGTCGAAGCCGAAGTCGCGGGCCTGCCGGTAGAACTCGTCGCAGGAGCTCAGGCCCGCGGCCACGAGGACCGTGTCGACCTCGTAGGTCCGCGCGGTGTCGAGGAGGGGCTTCCAGTCCGGGCCGACCTTCGCCACCGTCGCGCGCTCGACCCTCCCCTCGCCCTCCACCGACACCACGGTGGTCGAGAGGTGGATCGGCACGCCCATGCGCAGGATCTTGTCCGCGTGGACCTTGTAGCCGTTGACCTTGTCGAGGATCTCCACGATGCCCGCCACCTCGATCCCGGCCTGCAGGGCGTGGTAGGAGCCGATGAGGCCCACGTTGCCCGATCCGATGACGAGGACCCGCTTCGCCGCGCGCACGAGGTCGCGGTTGACGAGGGTCTGGAAGGCGCCGGCGCCGTAGACGCCGGGCAGGTCGTTGCCGGGGAAGACGATCGAGCGCTCGCGGGCGCCGGCCGCGACCACGAGGCCCTTGAAGTCGACCAACGCGTAGCTCTCGTAGTTCTCGTACACGCCCGCCTTGCGGTCCTTGTAGATCCCGACCACGGGCGAGTTGGCGAGGATCGTCGCGTTCGGGTAGGAGCGGAGCTCGGCCTCGAGCTTGCGCGCGATGTCGAAGCCCCGCGTGCCCGCGTAGCAGTCCTCCTCGGAGCCGAAGAACTTGTGGGTCTGCAGCACGAGCTTGCCGCCGAGCCGGTCCTTGTCATCGGCCACGACCACCGAGCAGCCGAGCTTCGCGAGCTCGATCGCCGCGCCGAGCCCGGAGGGGCCTCCGCCGATGACCAGGACCTCGGCCTCGATCAGCCGGGGCGGTGCCGGGCGCGCCCCCTCCCCTACCTCGGGGAGCCTCGGCAGGCCCGCCATCGTGCGCACGTCCATGCCCGCGGCGAGGGCCGTGATGCAGGACTTCCGCGGCAGCCCGTCGACGATGACCGAGCACTGCGAGCACTGGCCGTTGGCGCAGAAGATGCCCTGCGGCGCGCCGTCCTTCGGATGGGTGGAAAATCGCTTGATGCCGTTGGCGAAGAGGGCCGAGGAGATCATCTCCCCCTCGTAGCCCCGCATCTCCGCCCCGTCGAACGTGAAAGCGACCTCGCGCCGCCCCTGTGGCTCGGCGACGATCGGGTGTCCCTGGATCCGGTTCATCCGCCTAGGATGCCACAGCAGATATAAACTGTCAAGAAACTCGATATATAACTGATATATCAGATATTTCCTTCCAAGACAAGCTTGTAAGAGAGCAAGAGGGGCCACCTTCAAAGCGCGCTTGACCCTCCCGCCCTCGCCGCGTCGCCCGGCGCGCGAAGGTTGCCCCCCTTGCGATCCCCCCTTCCAAGCCCCTGGGGAATAGTGTCACGAACCTTTGGGGCCGTCGCCCCGCTCGCCCTCCACCGCGAAGACCTCGAGGGGTTCGGCCTTGCCCTTGGCGCTGAGGGGCGGCAGGGGCGACAGCGCGAATCGCGCGGCCACGGCCGGATCGCGGGCCGCGGCGGCCGAGACCAGGACCTGCCCGGCCTTCGCGGCCGCCTCGAGGCGCGCCGCCGTGTTCACGGTGTCGCCGATCACGGTGTGGTCCATGCGGTCCGGCGAGCCGATGTCCCCCTCGACGAGCTCCCCGACGTGGATGCCGAAGCCCAGCTCGAGGCCGTCGATCTCGGCGGCCATGCGCCCGACTTTCGCGCGGATGACGAGGGCGGCGGCGATCGCGCGGTCCGGGGAGGCGAAGACCGCCATCGTCTCGTCGCCGACGAACTTGTCCACCTCGCCGCCGGCCTTGGCCACGATGGCCGCCTGCATGCCGAGGAGCTCGTTGAGGACAGCGACCACGCGCGCGGGGTCCCTGGACTCGGAGTAGGCGGTGAAGCCCCGCACGTCGGAGAAGAAGACGGCCATCCGCTTGCGCCGCACCGGCGCGTCGCCGCCGCCCCGCTCGGCGCGGCCGCGCGCGGCGTCGACCGTGGAGCGCGAGACGTAACGCTCGAGCTGGAAGCGCTCGCGCAGGCCCGCGGTCATCTCGTCGAAGCGCCGCGCCATGGCGCCGATCTCGTCGGATGAAGAGACGCCGGCGCTCGCGTCGAGGTCGCCTGAGCCGACCTTCTCCATGGCCGCGGAGATCGCGAGGACCGGCCGCAGCACGGCGCCCCGGATCCCGGCGAGGATGATGCCGCCGATCAGGGCGACGCCGAGGGCGATCAGGGCGCCGACCGCGAGCCGCAGGCGGGCGTACTGCGCCCCGAGCATCGCCAGGGTCCCCGTGAAGTCGAGCTTCACCTCGAGGACGCGGCGGTCCCCGTCCGCGAGGGCGAGGGGCGCGACGATGTCCGCGTCCGTCGCGGGGCCGCCCGCGACCGACGCCGCCTCGAGCACTATCCTGACCGGCGGCGCCCCGGCGCCGGAGGGCGCGGAGACGGCCGCCGCCATGGCCTCGCGGACGTCCTGGTGCCCCGAGTAGTCGGCCCCGAGCTCGGAATCGGGGTGGCCGACCTCGACCTTGAAATCCGGGCCTATGACGATGGCGCTGCGGACGCGGTAGTTGCCCGAGGACTCGCCGAGGTCCTGCACGAACTCGAGCCGCGAGTCGATGGCCTTCTCGAAGGCGGGCTCGTCGCCGCCATAAGGAAGGCTCTCGAGATCGTGGACGAGGTAGGCGCCGAGGGTCCGCGAGAGCGAGTGCAGCTGGGTCTCCGAGACCTTGTCGGCGACGCGCGGGAAGACGAGGGCCGCGAGGGCGGCCATCAGTCCCAGGCCCGCGCCGAAGATGAGCGATACCTTGGCTCTCAGGCGCATCGCGCCCTCCTCCCTCACTTCCCGAAGCGGTAGGTGAACTTTCCCGAGACGGCGAAGGCGTTCTTGTTGAAGAAGGCGGCCTGGCGGAAGCCGTAGAGGACGGCCTCGTCGATCTCCTTCGAACCCGAGCTCGAGACAAGGGAAAGGTCGATGAGGACCGGCTTGGAACCGGACGCCGCGGGTCCCACCGCGAATTCGACGACGACGCTGTTCGCCTTGAGCGAGGACTTGTAGTCGGCGCGCTCGAGATCGTAGCCCGCGTCCTCGAGCATGAGCCAGAGGCCGAGGCGGCGGTCGAGGGGCACCGGCGACTTGAGGGCCCACTCGCCGCCCGAGTCCTGGTAGTACTGCCGGAAGGTCTTCTTGCGCGCCTCGGCGGAGTAGAACCCGTCCTTGTCCGCCGGGATCGCGTCGTAGATCGCGTCGGGGACGCGCGCCGGCAGGGGCATGAAGCCCCAGACCGGCACGTAGAGGCTGCGGCCGATGGTGCCCGATGAGGCCCCGAACACCGTGTCGAGGCTGTTGCCCTTCTCGGTGCCGCGGTAGGTGACCGAGCCCGACCCGCCGGGAACGCCGGCCGGGGAAGCCGCGGCCGACGAGGGCGAGCCGAAGCTCTTCGAGGGCGGGGGCTCCGGCAGCTCGGGGGGCGCGACGGGCGCGATGGCCGAAACGGCGGCGTCGGGCTGGGCCGTCGGCGCGTTGGGCGAAACAGCCGCGGCCGGCTGCGCGGCCTCGGGCCGCGGCTGCTCGGGGGCGGGGCTCGGCTTGGCCGCGGGCTCGAAAGCCGGCGTCGCCGCCGCGGGAGATGGGGCCGAGGCCGCGGGATTGATCGGCGCGGGCTTGGCCGGCGCGGGCTTCGCGGCCGCGGGGGGCGGGGCGGAGGCGACCGCGGAGGGCTTCCCGGCGGCCGGGGCCGGCGGCGCGGCGGGGGCCTCCGGCGGGCGCTCGGGCGCGGTCTCGAGCCCGAGGGGCCTGCCGCCGGGTGGCCCCTCGAAGTCGCCGAGGTTGACGAGGAGGGTGCCGGGAAGGTCGGAGAGGCCCGCGCGCTTGAGGAGGCCGAGGCCCCAGGCCGCGAGGAACAAGGCCAGGTAGAGGGCGGCGGTGCAGCAGACCGCGACGAGTCGCCGATGCCGGTCCTGCTCGAGGACCCACTCCTCCCTGATCACGGCGCCGCCTGGTCCAGGCCCTCGGCCACGCCGACCGTCTTGCCCTGGTGGGTGCGCAGGCCGACGGCCTCGATGCCGCTCTTGCGCAGGGCGTCGAGCGAGGAGATCACGAGCTGGTAGGGCGCCGCCTTGTCGCACTCGAGGGTGGCCTTCATGGCGGAGGGGTCGCCGCCCTCGGCCCGCTTCGCGATGGCCGCCGGGAGCCCGGCGAGGCTCGTCTTCGCGCGGTCGACGTAGATCTCGCGCTCGGTGACCACGACCACGCGGATGACCGAGGACTGCACCGACTGGGCGGTCGCGGAATTCGGGAGCTCGAGGGCGATGCCCGGCGCCGTCTTGAAGGTGGTCGTGATCATGAAGAAGATGATGAGCTGCAGGATGACGTCGATGAGGGGCGTCAGGTTGATCGTCGTGTCCCGCTTGAGCCTTCGCTCCATCCTCATGGCTTGCGGGCCTCCTTGCCGCCCTCGGGCCCTGCCTCGGGCCCGAGCGTATGCTCGGGGTTGATCATCGAGATGAGGAGGTTCACCTGGTTCTCGAGCTTGATCATGATGAGGTTCACCCTGCCGACGAGGTAGTTGTAGAAGATGACGCAGGGCACGGCGGTGACGATGCCGCCCACCGTGGTGATGAGGGCCTCGGAGACGCCCGAGGCGAGGGCCGAGGGGTCGCTCACCGCGCCGAACTGCCCGAGGACGCCGAAGGCCCTCATCGTGCCCGTCACCGTGCCGAGGAGGCCGAGGAGGGGCGCGATGTTCGAGATCGTGCCCAGGGCCGAGATGCCCCGCTCGAGCCGCGGCGACTCGAGGGCGGCCGCGTCCTTGAGGAACTCCTTCTGCAGCTCCTCGCTCTTGCCGCGGTTCTCGATCCCGGCGCGCATCAGCGCGGAGAAGGGCGAGAGGTTCTGGTCGCAGATCGCGAGGGCCTCGTCGTAGTGCCCCTTCTCGATGCTGTCGCGGACACGCGAGTAGAGCTTCTCCTCGTCGGTCGCGATGCGGCGGAAGTAGAGGAGGCGCTCGATGATGATCGCGACGGCGATGACCGAGAGGCCCATGATGATCCAGAGGATGACCCCTCCCTTGATGATGAAATCCAGCATGCTCCCTCCCGGAAACGAGTGTCGCGAATGTCCTCGGCCCTAAATCTATCCCGCGCGGGCTCCCGCGGCAAGGCGGGCGGCGCGGTCTGGCGCGGTTCGGGCCCGGCCGCTATACTCCCTCCCCATGGAACGCGGCGCCCGGGAGGTCCTCAAGGAGGTCTTCGGCTACGAGGAATTCAGGCCCATGCAGGAGGCGGTCATCGAGGCCGTCCTCGCGGGCAGGGACGTCCTCGCGGTGATGCCGACGGGCGGGGGCAAGTCCCTCTGCTACCAGGTGCCGGCACTCGCCCTCGACCGCCTCGTCCTCGTCGTGTCCCCCCTCATCGCCCTCATGCGCGACCAGGTCGCCTTCCTGCGCGGCCTCGGCGTCGACGCCCGCGTCCTCAACTCGACCCTCAGTCCCGAGGAATGGCGGGCGAACGCCGAGGCCACGCGCCGCGGCGAGCTCCGCCTTCTCTACCTGGCGCCCGAGACCCTCGCGACAGGCCGGGCCCGCGAGCTCATCGCCTCCCTCGAGGGCCGGAGCGCTCCCGCCCTCCTCGCCGTGGACGAGGCGCACTGCATCTCGGAATGGGGCCACGACTTCCGCCCCGAGTACCGGATGCTCGGAGCGCTCCGCGAGTCGCTGCCCGGGCTCCCCTGCCTCGCCCTCACGGCCACGGCCACGGAGCGGGTCCGCTCGGACATCCGCACCGAGCTGAGGCTCGGTGCCGAGCTGAGGCTCGGTGCCGAGCTGAGGCTCGGTGC
>CAYNPQ010000141.1:0-8269 GCA_964399065.1 uncultured Treponemataceae bacterium
GAGATGAAGTTGTCCTGCCGCGCCATGTCCTTCTCGGCCTGCTTGTCGTAGCCGCGGATGACGGCGTCGTCCGGGCGCTGGAAGAAGCGGGCCTCGACGTTCCGCGCGAACTTGAGGGAGCGCGAGGGATCGACCCAGGCGGGCAGGCCCTCGAGGCGCGCGGCCGGGGCGACGACGCTCGCGGTGATGTCGTCCTCCCACTGGATCTTGGCGGCGGGCATGAAGTCCTGCCGGAGCTTGAAGGTGCGGCGCATGCCGGTCTCGTCGCGGCCGACGCGGAGGTAGGAGCCCTGCACGGGCCTGCCCTCGAACTTGAGGATGTTGCCGGTGGTGCCGTTCACCGCGTCGACGGAGAAGCGGGACTTCCATTCGCCCGCCCAGTCGGGTCGGTAGAAGCGCTTGACCAGGAAGACGAGGGCCTTGATGCGCTCGGGCACGGAGCGGAGCCACGCGTTGTACGAATCCGTGTAGAGGGGGGAGGGCGAGAGGAGCTTGATGACCGAGCCGAGGGAGCGCTGCTCGGAGAGGATCGGGCGCGAGTCGGCGCCGTGGTTCTCGGCGGCGTTCTTGTTGCGGTCGCCGTAGTTGCGCTCGATGATGGCCTCGACCGCGGCGAGGTCCTCGGCGAAGTCGCCGATGACGACGGGCGAGTAGGAGATGGCGTCGAGGATGGACTTGGCGATCTCGGACTTGCCGCCGCCCGAGACGGTGCAGGGCTTGTGGCACAAGAGGCCCTCGGCCGAGGTGCCGACCAGGCGCCAGGCGCCCGAGCCGAGGTGGCGGTCGAGGCGCACGAGGTAGCCCGTCGGGTGGACGTAGATCTCGTCGGGGAGGACGCGGAGGCTCCGCGCCTGCCCTTCCCAGGTCCAGCGCGCGGTCTGGTCCTCGAGCGAGATGACCGCGTCCTCGGGGAGGTAGACGACGTTGGGGTAGAGGTGGTCGACCGCGTAGCCCTCGGGCCGGAAGTCGACGCGGCCCTTCATGAGCTCGAGGACGCCGTCGAGGCTGTGGCCGCGGCTGCGGAGGTTCGTGTCGGGCACGAAGCGGTTGCCGAGGTTGTAGGCCGGGAAGACGAGGGCGCCGCCCGCGTGCTCCTCCTCGGCGAGGCCCATGAGGTTCGCCGAGTAGGAGATCATCGTCTTGACTTCCTTCTTCGAGTAGCCGAAGTAGTTGTCCGCGATGATGGTGATTATCACGCCGCGCTCGTCGCGGGCGCAGATCTTGAAGGCCTTGCCGCCGTTGTAGAGCTCGCCCGGCTCCTTCCAGGCCATGCCGTCGCGCCTCTGCCGCTCGGTCGCCTCGTCCCACTTGGGCAGGCCGAGCTCCTTCTTGGTGAGGGTCGTGAGGTGGGTGGCGAGGATGATGCAGCCGCTCGTGCCGGACCAGCGCAGGGGGTCGAGGGCGGCATCGTTCTCGGCGACGTAGGGGTCGCCCGAGTTGCCGAAGATGGACTCGACGAAGTCGAGGTTGGCGGCCAGGGAGCCGGGGGCGAAGAAGCGGACCTCCATGGAGCGCTCCTCGCAGAAGCCGGGCACCTCGGGCCGCACGACGGGCCGGAGGAGGGCCGAGAGGAAGACGAAGGCCTTCTTCTCCTCCTTGGCGGTGAAGGGCAGCTCGAGCATCTCCTGGGGCGGGTTCACCGCGGCCTTGAGCAGGCGGGCGAAGACGAGCTTCGGCACGGCCTTCTTGTCCGGGGGCACGGGCAGGCCGCCCTCGGCGACGTGGAAGACGCCCTCCGTGGTGCGGCGGTCGCTCGCGGGGTTGTGGAGGACGCCGTTGCGTATGCGGTACGAGGTGAGGGTGGGCGAGGCGTGCTTGTGGGCGGAGGGAGGGATGGAGAGCTCGCGGGCCATGCCGTAGCGGTCGAGGACGAAGGTGTTCGAAGGCAGGCGCGGCAGGCTCGCGAGGCCGAGGTCGCCGAGGTAGGAGTCGAGCCAGTCCTGTATGCGCCGGTCCGCGGGAGGCAGGTAGCCGGCGAGGAGCTTGTCCTTCTCGCGGAAGTTCTCGAGCATGTCGCTCGCGAGCTCGACGAAGGCGGTGCCTTCCTTGCTGTACAAGGGAAGGCCTTGGCTGGCGAGCTTGATGTTGATATAGGCGATGAGCCGGCCCCGCTCGGCGGGGTCGCGGCGGTTGAGGCGAAGGCCGAAATCGCGTTTCACGGGCATGGCAACCTCCAGCGATATGCTATGGAACAAGAATAGCGGTCCGGGCATGCGACGCCAAGGGATCGGCGATAAAAACGGCGTACGGCGCGGTCCGGGACGGCATTTCCTTCAGTAATCCCAGGGCGCGAGGGAGGGGGCTCCCGCCTCCGCGCCCCGGGCCGCGGCATCCCCGCCGGTCGCGGCCAGGGGCGTGCGCGGGCCGGCGGCCTCGGCGTAGCGCGCGGCCTCGGAAGCCCTGCCCCGCGACTCGAGCCAGGAGGCGTAGAGCCCCGCGAGCGCGGTGGAGTCGGGCTTCATTGCGAGGGCTTCCTCGAGGGCCTTGCCGGCCCCCGCGACGTCGCCGTCGAGGATCCGTGCGTTGTAGAGGTTCACGCGGGGGGCGAGGGCCGCTGGATCGAGCCGCGAGGCCGCGGCGAGGAAGTCTTCCGCGCGGCCGCGGAGGCCGAGGCGGGCCGCGAGGACTCCGGCGCGGTTGAGCTCGGCGCTCACCGCGGCCGCCGGCCCGGCCCCCGCCGCCCCGCCGGCGAGGAGGGCAGCGGCCTTCGCGGTCGCCGGCTCGAGGAGGAGGGCGGCCAGGGCCCGCGAGTCCGCCGCCGCGAGGGCGGCCGTCCCGGCGACCGAGGGCAGGGGCGGCGGGTCGGCCGCCGGGCCGAGGGGCAGGGGCGGGTAGGAGGTCCGCGCCTCGGCGAGGGCGACGAGCTCGGCCTTTCCCGCCTTCGCGGCCGCGTCCCAGGCCCGCCAGCCCTCGCGCCAGCAGGCCATGAAGCCTTGGCCGAGGACCGTGCTCTCGAGGGGGATCCAGAGCCTCCCGCCCGCGAGGATGGGCGCGAAGCCCTCGCCGCGATACTGCCAGGCGGCCCGCTCCCCCTCCTCGGCGTCGAAGGCGACGAGGACGTGGCCGGGCAGGCCCAGGATCGCCGTCTTGACCCCCACGGCCTCCAGGCAGGAGGCGAGGAGGGCGCTCGTGTCGTCGCAGTCCCCGGCCCGGGCCGCGAGGGTCGCGCGGGGGAAGCGGACGGTGTCCGCGGCTCCGCCGGCGACCGTCGAGAAGGGGCTCCGCGGGTCCTCGACATAGGCCATGCCGAGGGAGCCGAGGGCCCTGACGAGGGCGCCTGCCTTGGCCGCGGCCCTGTTCCAGGGCAGGTTCCCCGCCCGCGCAGCCGCCGCGACCGCGAAGGAGGAGACCGTCTCCTCGTTCGGGGTCACGAAGGAGGCGAGGGCACCTATCTCGGTCCAGACGAGGGCGCTCCTCCTCCGCATGAGGACGGGCATGACCCGCTCCGCCTTCGCCTCCGAGCCGTCGGCCAACGAGAAGTCAGCCTCGAGCCGGACCTGCACCGGGAGATCCTCCTGCAACTCGAGGACGCCGCGGTTGAGCTGGAGCCGGATCGGCAGCTCCAGTTTGGAGCCAGGCGCGATCGGGCCCTCGACCCTGAGCTCCGAGGGATAGTCGGTGAAGTCCTTGATCGAGGCGCGGAGCGCGAGCGAGGAGGCCGGCGCCGCGCCGCGATACTCGAGGACGCAGCTCCCGACCGGCTTCTCGCGGTAGGCGGCGAGGAGGGCCGGAAAGATGTCGCCCAGGGCGGCCGAGGCGAAGCGAGGCGCGGGACCCGCAGGCGGGAGGGCGGGCTTCTCGCGCTCGGCGAAGGCGCGCATGAGCCGATCCCGCTCGGCCGCGACCTCGGCGTCGTCGGGGCGGGAGGCCAGGTAGCGCTCGAAGGCCTTGAGGGCGGCCGCGTAGTCGGCGCGGGCCGACTCGGGGCCGAGGCGCTCCAAGGGGCCGTAGACCGCACGCGCCCGGGCGAGGAGGGCGGCGCGCTCCAGCGCGGCGCCGAAGGCCTCGACCTTCGACTCGTTCGCCTCGTCCCCCGGGAAGAGCGAGGCCATGACGAGGCGGCAGGCATGGGCGAGCTCGAAGGCCCCCTCGGCCTCGAGGAAGGCGGCCCTGGCCTCGTGGGCCTTCCGGTCCTCGGGAGAAGCGGCCACGGCGGCGTCGAGCTCGAGGAGGCGGGCCGTCACGGGATCGAGCCGGCCGCGGGACGAGGCGTACTCGAGGTCGACCAGGCGCCAGATCCTGCCCGCCATGGTCTCGGCCAGCCAGATCGAGCCGTCCGCGGGGTCGGCGGCGGCCCCGGCGATGATCGGGGAAGGGGCGTCGGGGTCGATGGCCGCCTTGACCGCGGGCTGGTACCAGCGCAGCCTGCCGCCCCGGTCGTGGCCCGAGAGGGAGCCTTGGGAATGGAGGAGGACGAAGTCGCCGCCCGAGAGAGGGAGGATGGCCGAGGGGGTCTGTCCCCCGGGTAGGATCGGCTTTATGGCGTCGACGAGGCTTCCGTCGGCGAGGCAGAGGCGGATGAGGCCGGACTCGTAGTCGTAGATCCAGGCCCGCCCCTCGGCGTCGACGGCGACCGGTACCCAGGGCTCGACCTTGGTGCCGCCAACGGCGAAGTCGCTCCTGCGGCGTCCGTCGAGGAGGGCGAGGGCCTTGGAGCCGGCGTCAGCCGCGAGGAGGCTGCCGTCGGGGAAGGCGGCGAGGCGGAGGAGGGCTCCCGAGCCCTGCCTGAGGCGCTCCGCGGCCGTCCCGGCGCGCAGCCGCCAGAGCTGTCCCTGCGCGTCGGCGGCGATCACGGAGCCGCCGGGGGTGGCCGCCGCCTTCACGGCCGCGAACCAGGCCGGCTGCCCCTCGGGGCGCCGGAGCCCGGTCATGCGGAGGAGGGGGTCGAAGGAGGTCGTCCCGCCGAGCATCGCCGCCCAGGCGGGACCGCCTCGGGCGACGGCGACGTCGTAGACGTAGGGCTTGAGCGGCGGATCGAGGCCGAAGAGGGCCGAGAAGGGTTCGAGGGGGAGCTCGGCGACCGCCGCGAGCCCCGGCCCCGACGGGGCGCCCGCGCCGCCCTCCGCGACCTGGATGACCAGCCCGGCGAGGAGGGCGGGCAGGGCTCGGACGGCGTCAGCCTCGTCGCGCAACGCGTAGGAGACGGCCTGCCTGCCGGCCTCGTCCCCCCGCGGCTCGGCCACGAGGGCGAGGCGGAGGGGCGCGGAGCCGCTCGCGAAGCAGGCGACGCGGCAGTCGGCCTCGGCCGTCATGGCGCGATAGGCGATCTCGTACCCCGGGCCGAGCCTGGACGCGGCCTCCGCGGCCGCGTCCTCGACGAGCCGGGCGACGAGGGGCCCGGAGGCCGCCGCCTCGCCGTCGAGGACCGGGGCCGCCACGAGCACCCTCGTCGCCGCCCCGAGTGGCCCAGGGCCGAGGAGCAAGGCCGCGCAGAGGGCCAGGCATGAGGCGGCGCGTTCGGGAAGGTTATACATTATCGTGCCTCCATACTGGTGGCTGACGCCCTGACGGGATATACTTTAGTCATCCGTATTGAAAGATGCGAGGCACGCCATGAGGAAAACCCTTTCCGTCCTGATCCTGGTACTTGTCGCGACCGCGGCCTTCTCCGCGCCGCTCACCGCTTCCTGGGTCGAGGGCAAGGTAGAGTACGGCTCCGGAAGCGCGTGGAAGCCGGTCAACATAGGCGACAAGATCGATTCTTCCCAGTCCGTCAGGCTGGCCGCGGGCGCGATGGCCGAATTCGCGGAGGGCAACCGCCGCATCTCGCTCTCGGCGCCGGGCACCTACTCCCTCGACGCCCTCGTCAAGGCCGGGGCCCAGCAGTCCGCGAACCGCTCGAGCGCCCTCGGCAAGCTCGGCAAGCTCGTCGATCCCAAGGCCGCCGACGCCGCGACGGCGATCGCCGGCGTCCGGGGCGCCGCCCAGGGCGAGGCCGAGACCATGTGGATGACCGAGTCCGAGGGCGGGGCCGCCCTCGCCGAGGAGGCCAAGTCCTTCGCCCGCGAGGGCCGCTTCTCGGACGCCGCCTCCCTCTTCGGGCAGGCAGCCGAGGCCTCCACGGGCGACGAGCGCAACGGCTACGTCTTCTCCAAGGCCTGGTCCCTCGCGGCCGGCGGCGCGACCATCGAGGCGATCAAGACCCTCAGGGCCTTCGCCCCGGCCGGCGCCGACTGGGCCACCCAGCGCGGACTCCTCCTCGCCAGGCTCGACATCGACTCGGGCGCCGGCGCCGAGGCCCGGACCATCCTCGAGCAGCTCCTCGCCTCGGGCAAGCTCTCCGGTGACGACCTCGAGCTGGCCAAGGCCATGCAGGTCGAGGCCAAGGCCCTGAAGTAAACGCCCGCGCCGAGTGGCGCGGCGAGTGTCGCAAAACAAGCAACCCCCGATATCCTTTTCGGGTGTTGCTTGTTTTAGCGAAAGGCCCCGCCCTATTCCGTGCACGGGAAGGCGTTGCCCTGCTCAGCCCCCGACCAGCCTTGCGAGCGCCTCGCGGTCGGCGACGTTCGGAAGCGTTATGCGACCGAGTTCGGGGTGGCCCTCGTTGTAGGCCTCGCAGGTCTCGATCGCGTGCCCGTTGCGGGCCCAGGCGCGGCGGGCGACGCCGCCCATCACGTCCCAGGGCACGGCCATGCGGATGACCTCGTCGACCTTGGCCGAGCCGTCGAGCACGAGGCCGAAGCCGCCGTTGATCGCCTTGCCGATGCCCACGCCGCCGCCGTTGTGCAGGGCGACGAGGCTCATGCCCCGCGCCGCGTTGCCGGCGAAGATCTGCGTCGCGGTGTCGGCCATGACGTTGGAGCCGTCCTTGATGTTCGAGGTCTCGCGGAAGGGGCTGTCCGTGCCGCCGCAGTCGTGGTGGTCGCGGCCGAGCATGACGGGCCCCACCTCGCCTTTCCGCACCATCTCGTTGAACTTGAGGGCGATGTCGCGGCGGCCGAGGGCGTCCTGGTAGAGGATGCGGGCCTGGGTGCCGACGACGAGCCGGTTCCTCTCCGCGTCGCGGATCCAGATCCAGTTGTCGCGGTCCTGGCCGCGGCGGCCCGGGTCGATGCAGGACATCGCCGCCGCGTCGGTCTTGCGGAGGTCTTCCGGCCTCCCCGAGAGGCAGACCCAGCGGAAGGGGCCGTAGCCGTAGTCGAAGAGCTCGGGGCCGAGGATGTCCTCGACGTAGCTCGGGAAGACGAAGCCGTCCTTCTCGTCGACGCCGTTGCGCGAGACCTCGCGCACGCCCGCGTCCCAGACGGCCTTGAGGAAGGAGTTGCCGTAGTCGAAGAAGTAGGTGCCCTTTTCCGAGAGCCTCGAGACGACCCCGAAGTGGCGCCTGAGCGAGGCATCGACGCGATGCGCGAACTCGGTCGGGTCCTCCCGGAGGAGCCGCGTGCGCTCCTCGAAGGAGGTGCCGGCGGGGCAGTAGCCGCCCTCGTAGGCCGCGTGGCAGGAGGTCTGGTCCGAGAGGAGGTCGATTCGCGCGTTGTGCGAATCCGCCCACTCGAGGAGCTCGACGACGTTGCCGAGGAAGGCCACGGCGAGGCTCTCGCCCTTGCTCCTCGCCCCCTGGGCGAGGCGGAAGGCCTCGTCGGGGCTCGTCGCGACGACGTCGACCCAGCCCTGGGACTTGCGCGTCTCGACGCGGCTGGGGTCGACCTCGGCGATGATCGAGGCCGCGCGCGCGATGTTCGCGGCCTTGCCCTGGGCGCCCGACATGCCGCCCAGGCCCGAGGAGACGAAGAGCCTGCCCGCGAGGTCGCCGTCGGGCGCGACGCCGAGCTTGAGCCTGCCGGCGTTGAGGATCGTGTTGTAGGTGCCGTGGACGATGCCCTGGGGGCCGATGTACATCCAGCCGCCCGCCGTCATCTGGCCGTAGTTCGCGACGCCGAGGGCCGCCGCCACCGCGAAGTCCTTCGAGTTGTCGAACATGCCGACCATGAGGCCGTTCGTGACGATGGCGCGGGGGGCGTAGGGATGGCTCTTGAAGAGGCCCAAGGGGTGGCCGGACTCGACCACGAGGGTCGAGCCCTCGTCGACGAGCTCGAGGCAGCGCTTGATGAGGCGGTACTGCATCCAGTTCTGGCAGACTTGGCCGGTCTCGCCGTAGGTGACGAGCTCGTAGGGGTAGAGGGCGACGGCGAAGTCGAGGTTGTTGTCGATCATCACCTGAATCGCGCGGCCCTCGACGCACTTCCCCTTGTAGGCGTCGATGGGCAGGCCCTTGATCGTCCCGGCGGGCCTGAAGCGGTAGCCGTAGACGCGGCCCCGGGTCCTGAGC
>CAYNPQ010000142.1:0-8242 GCA_964399065.1 uncultured Treponemataceae bacterium
CGAAGTCGATGAGGAAGGCTTTCACGTGGCCGATGTGGAGCCAGCCGTTGGGCTCCGGAGGGAAGCGGGTGCGGACTTCCTTGTAGCGCCCGGCCTTGAGGTCCTGGTCGACGGCCTCGCGGATGAAGTCGAGGCCGGGACCGCTGGGTCCCGAGGGTCCTTCCTTCTCGGGATTCGCGCGGGAGGATGGGGAATCGCTCATGATGAACTCCTTTCCGCGCTTCAGGGGCGCGGTGAGGACACTATGGACGGAAGCCGGGTGCGGGGTCAAGATCGCAAGGAATATCATGCCCCTTCCCCGCCGGACTGCTAGCATCGGCCCATGGAGGAGAACATGGAAGGACAGGTGGAGATCAGGCCGATCGATGGCGGGGATGTCGAGGAGCTCACGGCGGTGATGACGCGCGCCTTCGACGACGACGCGCGGCGGCACCTCGGCGAGGAGAGGGGCGGCCCCGAGGGCTACGCCGACGGGAGCTTCATCAGGCGCTGGTGCCTGCACCGGAACGCGCGCTGCTATGTCGCGCGGGTAGGCGGGGCCGTCGCGGGGGCGATCAACGTCTTTCCCGGCGCCGACGGGGAGGGTTCGAGCGTCCTGGGCTGCATGTTCGTGGATCCGGCCCGGCAGCGCCGCGGCCTGGGCGGGGAGCTTTGGCGCTTCGCCGCGGCGGCGCACCCCTCGCGGAAGTGGCGCCTCGAGACGCCGGCCTGGGCGACGAGCAACCACTCCTTTTATGAGAGGACCTGCGGCTTCCGCAAGCTCAGGGAGACCGATCCCGCCGATCCGCGGGAGAACGCCTTCGTCTACGTCCGGGAGGAGACTCCGCGCGGCTGAGCGCGCCGACCCGAGGCCCGGACCTTGTGGTCCCGACGCGGCGGGGCTACGATGCGCGCATGAGGGCGGCGACGAGGCGTGACTGGGAACGGCGGGCGGACCGCGCCGTGGAGAGCCTCGCTGCCGGGCTGGACGAACCGCCCCGCCTCGAGGCGGCCGCGGCGGAGGCTGCCGCCTCGCCCTGGCACTTCCATCGACGCTTCCGGGAGCTGACCGGCGAGGCCTTCGCCTCCTGCCTGCGGAGACTCCGCCTCGAGCGGGCGGCCGGGCGGCTCCGCGAGGGGCGCAGCGTCATCGAGGTCGCGCTCGAGGCCGGCTTCGGCTCGCCCGAGGCCTTCTCGCGGGCCTTTTCCGCGGCCTTCCAGCTGCCGCCCTCGCGCGTCGCCGCCCTGCCCCACTGGCACGGCGAACTCGCCTCGCCGAACAGCCTGCATTTCCGGCCGAGGGAGGCGCCGGTCTGGCACTCTCCCCCGGCGCAGGGAGAGGATATGGAGACCAGAATCTGCGAGTTCGAGCCGAGACGGGCCTTCGGGTTCTCCGGCGAGGGCGACCCCTGGGGGCTGCCCGCCCTCTGGAAGCGCATCGCGGACCTGCCCTGCAAGGGCGGCGGCGCCGCCAGGAGCCTCTCGCTCTTCCTCCCGGGCGGGCGCTTCGCCGCCGCCTGGTTCGCCTCGCCGGGCGAGGAGCTCCCGCCGGGGGCCGAGGAGTACGCGCTGCCCGGCGGGACCTACGCCGTCACGCCCTTCTTCGGCCCCTGCGAGGGGATCGGTCCGCGCTGGGACCAGTGGCGCGCAACGTGGCTTCCGACGGGCGGCTGGGAGCTCGACCCCGGGCGGCCTTCCCTCGAGTGGTACCAGTCCGACGCGAGCCTCGCACCTCCCGAAATCTCCGTGACACTCCTCTGCGACCCGGTTCGCAGGAGTCGGTGAGGCGAGGATTCCGGGTACTGGTACTCCCGGGTGATGGCGGAGAACGGCCTCGTCCCTCCCGCGGGTCCCTGGCCGGGCGGGGAGGAACCGCGGCGAGCCCCCTGGAAGGCCGCGCGCGGCGCCTGAGCGGCCCTCAGGCCAGGGGCTCGAGAAGGGACACGATGCGCGAAAGAGGGGCCGCGTCGTCCTCGTCGAACTGGGCGAGCCGCTCGGAGTCGATGTCGAGGACGGCGACCACGCGCCCGTCCTTCTTGAGCGGGATGACGATCTCGCTCTTGGAGCGAGAGTCGCAGGCGATATGGCCGGGGAAGGCCTCGACGTCCGGCACGACGACCGGCGCCGCGGTCCTGGCCGCATGGAGGCAGACGCCGCGTCCCTTGAGCACCTGGCAGGCGACCGAGCCCTGGTAGGGCCCGACGTGGAGCTCGTCCCCGCCGGCCACGAAGTAGAAGCCGGTCCAGAAATGATGCTTGAGCTTGGCGTGGAGGAGGGCCGCGACCGTGGCCATGCCCGCGACGAGGTTAGGCGATTTATCCTTTATGAGGGGCTCGAGCTGGGCGTAGAGGCGCTCGTAGGCGCCGGCGCGCCGGGGGTCTACCATGGGCGCCCCCGGCGCGGCTCGCCCGCGGCGAGGCTCACGCGGCGCCTCCCGCGAGCGTCCTCCGCGCGGCCTCGACGCGCGCGAGGGCGCGGTCCGTCCCCACGAGGGCGATCGACTCGAAGAGGGGCGGGCTCACGCGGGAGCCGGTGACCGCGACGCGGAGGGGCATCATGAGATCCCCGAACTTGGCGCCGAGCCGCTCGGCCTCCGCGCGGAAGGCCGCCTCGCAGGCGGGCACGTCCGCGGGATCGAGGCCGGGCAGGAGGCGGGCGGCCGCCCCTAGGAGCTCGGCCGCGCGGGCCGCGTCGAGCTTCTTCGGGATGAACTCCTCGGCGGCCGCGAGGGGCGGCTCCTCGAAGAGGTAGCGCATCATGGCCGGGGCCTCGGTCAGGAACTTGAGCCGCTCCTTGACGAGGGGCATGGCCTTGACGAGGAAGTCCCCGCCGGGGATCGCGATGCCCGCATCCTCGAGGAAGGGGCGGACGAGGGAGGCCAGCTCGGCGTCGGGCTTGGCCCTGATGTACTGGCCGTTGTACCACTCGAGCTTCTGGTAGTCGAAGACCGCCGAGGCCTTGTTGAGCTTCTCGACCTTGAAGAGCCGGCCGAGCTCCTCGATGTTGAAAATCTCGCGGCCCTCCTCGAAGGAGCAGCCGAGGTGGGCGACGTAGTTGAGGAGGGCGTCGGGGAGGTAGCCCCCCTTGCGGAACTCGTTCACGCTCGTCGCGCCGTGGCGCTTCGAGAGCTTGTGCCCGTCCTGGCCGAGGACCATGGGGAGGTGGATGAGCTCGGGCGGCTCCCAGCCGAAGGCGGCGTACATGATCATGTGCATGGGCGCCGAGGGGATCCACTCCTGGGCCCGCATGACATGCGTTATGCGCATGAGGTGGTCGTCGACAACGTTCGCGAGGTGGTAGGTGGGGAAGCCGTCCGACTTGAGGAGGACGGGGTCGGGGCTCACATCCTCGTTCTTCCACTCGATCTCGCCGAGAAGGGCGTCACGGAATTTCGTGGTCCCCTCGAGGGGGATCTTGAGACGGATGACGGCCTTCTCGCCCGCGGCGACGCGGGCCGCGGCCTCGGCCGGGTCGAGTGAGCGGCAGTGCCGGTCGTAGCCCATCTCCGAGCTCTCGCTCTCCTCCTGGCTCGAACGGAGCTTGGAGAGCCGCTCCTCGCCGCAGAAGCAGTAGTAGGCCTGCCCCATCGCGACGAGTCGCTCGGCGTGCTCTTTGTAGAGGGGGAAGCGCTCGGACTGGACGTAGGGCGCGCAGGGGCCGCCGACGTCGGGGCCCTCGTCCCAGTAGAAGCCGAGCCACCTGAAGGTGTCGTAGAGGTTCTTCACGTACTCGTCGGCGTAGCGCGTCCGGTCCGTGTCCTCGAGGCGGAGGATGAATTTCCCGCCCTGCGAGCGGGCGAAGAGGTAGTTGATGAGGGCGGTCCTGACCCCGCCGATGTGCTGGTTCCCCGTCGGGGAGGGGGCGTAGCGAACGCGAACTTCCATCGGAATGCTCCTCGAATGGCGTGGGTCGAGTATAGTCGGGGCCTCGCCGGGGGGTCAAGGCGAGACAGTGGTCAGCCGATGCCGCGGCTGAGGGACATGAGGCCCTCGGAGAGGAGGAGGCCGGCGAGGCCGAAGGCGACGAGGAGGGCGTAGCCGAGGATGCCGGCGAGCGTCGCCGCGCGCCTCCTCGCCGCGAGGTAGCCGAGGGAGAGGAGGAGCCCGAGGCCGGCCACGACCGAGAGGCCTAGGGAGGAGCGCTCGAGGAGGTCGAGGAGCATGAGCTGGGTCTCCTCGAGGAAGGAGCGGAAGGAACCGACGGCCCAGAAGAAGGCGGAGAGGAAAAAGACGAAAAAGAGGAAGATCGAGACACGCTTGATTATGATGAGGATGAGGGGCTTGTGCGGGGGCGCGGCGGTCGGGGCCGGGAACGGAGGCCTATGCACGCTGGCGCCTCCCCGATCTTTGCGCTAGGATGACCGGACGGAGGCTCGATCCTGAGATGGCGTACTTCTTCAACTTCGACAAGCTCACCTACCTCAAGGGAAGCAAGCCCGAGGGCTGCATACTCTGTCTCGTGGCGCAGGGCTCCGAGGAGGTCGAGCGCCTCGTCGCCCTCGATACGGGATCATTCATCGTATCCCTCAACCTCTATCCCTACAACCCCGGCCACCTCCTCGTCTTTCCGAGGCGGCACGTCGTCGACATCCGGCAGCTCTCGGCCGGGGAGCGCCGCGAGCTCGACGGCCTCGTCGATCGCTGCCTGGAGGCCCTCGACAAGACCCACGCGCCGGCGGGCTACAACATCGGTTATAACATGGGGCTCGTGGCCGGCGCGAGCATCGACCACCTCCACCTCCACATCATACCCCGCTATCCCCGCGAGATCGGCATCGCCGAGCTCATCGCCGGGGACCGCGTCCTCGTCCAGGACCCGCGCGAGACTCTCGCCCGCCTCCGCGAGGCTTTCGGGGCCTGATTCCCCGGCCTAGTATTCCAGCACGACGAGGAGCTCGCCCTCCCCCGCCCCAACCTCGAAAGCGCCGAACGTCGCGACGTTGCTGACGCCGAAGTCGCCGGGTCCCCAGGAGAGGCCGGCGAGGGGCCAGGCGAGGCCGCGGCTCGACATGCCGCGCGCGCCGGACGCGAGGGGGAAGACCGAGACGAGGGAGCCTGGCGCCGCGTCGAGGAGGAGGCGCCGTCCCGACTCGACGAGGTGGACCGAGGCGTTCGCCGTGTGCCACTCGGCGGGCCGGGGGCGCCCGGCGGCGGGCGCGCGCTCGAGGATGGCGCGCAACGCGAGGAGGTGGCCGAGCCTGCCCCCTCCCCCGCCGGCGAGCACGATGCGCCCGGCCCCCCTCGCCGCGAGGGCCTCGAGGCCGAGTTCGGTGTCGGTCTCGTCCTTGTCCCGGCTCGCGCGGAGGATCTCGGCCCGGGGATAGGCCCCGAGGAGGCGCGGGTCCGAGAGGCTGTCCATGTCGCCGACGACGAGGTCGGGCTCGAGGCCCCAGGCGCGGAGCGTGTCGAGGCCGGAATCGGCCGCGCAGACCAAGTCGAAGGAGGAGAGACGCGGGGCGAGGCGCTCCCGCGGAGGGGCCTCGCCGCCCGCCACCAGGAGGGCTTCCATCGCGCGCCAGTGTGGACGCGGGCCGCGGCCCCTGTCAAGGCTTGCCCCGCCCGCGCCTTCCGGTATACCGTGGTCGCCGTATGGGCAGGATACGTCCTCCGCGCGAGCTCTACGACTTCGCCTCGATCCTCTCCTCCGCGGGGAAGCGATGCTACCTGGTCGGCGGCGCGGTCCGCGACTACATCCTCGGCCGCCCGGTGAGCGACTTCGACCTCTCCACCGACGCGAGGCCCGAAGAGGTGGTCGGGCTCTACCGCCGCGTCATACCGACGGGGATCAAGCACGGCACGGTCACGGTGCTCTTCAAGGGGCTCAAGGTCGAGGTCACGACCTTCCGCACCGAGGCCGACTACTCCGACGGCCGCCACCCCGACCGGGTCGAGTACGCGGCCACGATCGAGGAGGACCTCTCCCGCCGCGACTTCACGATGAACGCGATGGCCTTCGACCTCGGGTCCAAGTCGCTGATCGACCCCCACGGCGGCGAGGAGGACTTGCGCCGCGCCCTCGTGCGCGCCGTGGGCGACCCGCTCGAGCGCTTCCGCGAGGACGGGCTGCGCCCCCTCCGCGCCCTCCGCTTCGCCGCGCAGCTCGGCTTCGAGATCGAGGCCGCGACCCTGGCCGCGGTGGCGCCCTCGCTCGACCGCTTCCGCCTCGTGTCGGCCGAGCGGGTCCGCGACGAATTCCACAAGATCCTCCTCTCTCCCAAGCCCTCGGTCGGCCTCTCCCTGATGGAGGCCACGGGGATGCTGGCGATCGTCCTGCCCGAGCTCGCGGCCTGCCGCGGCGTGGAGCAGAAGGGGATGCACCGCTTCGACGTCCTCGACCACCTCTACGCGAGCGTCGACTTCGCGCCCGCCGAGCCGGTCCTCAGGCTCGCCGCCCTCCTCCACGACATCGGCAAGCCCCGCGCCAAGGAGGAACGGCCGGGGGCCGAGCCGACCTTCCACCGCCACGAGGAATACTCCGCCGAGGCCGCGGCCGCGATCCTGCGGCGCCTCAAGTACCCCAACGCCCTCGTCGACGAGGTCGTCCACCTCGTGCGCCACCACATGTTCGCCTACGAGGAGGGCTGGAGCGACGCGGCGGTCCGCCGTTTCCTGGCCCGCGTCGGAGAGGACAAGGTCGAGGGGCTCTTCGCGCTGCGCCTCGCGGACGGCTCGGGCATCACGGGGCTGCCCGTGGACCCGAGGAGCCTCCTGCCCTTCCGGGCCCGCATCGCGGGCGTCCTCGCGGCGAGCCACGCCTTCGGCCTCCGCGACCTCGCGATAGGCGGCGCCGAGCTCGCGTCGATCGGCGTGCCGCGGGGACCGGTCATGGGCAGGATCCTCGCCGAGCTCCTCGAGGCCGTGCTCGACGACCCGGAGCTCAACGAGGCGGAGCGGCTCCTCGACATCGCGGGCAGGCTGAAGGCGAAGCACGGCATCTAGGGCGGCGGCCGGGAGGCCCCGCCCCGAATCCATAGGCGACGAAGGGAGGATGGTCATGGCGAAGCGGATCACGATCAGGGCGAAGGTCCTGTACGACGGAAAGGGCAGGTCCGAGGGCAGGCTCGTGGCGATCGAGGGCGATCGCGTCGTCGAGGTGTCGGCCTCCCCGGGCGCGAAGGCCGACTACGAGGGCTGGGTCACGCCGGCCTTCATCGACGCGCACTCGCACATCGGCATGTTCCGCGAGGGCGAGCCCCAGTCCGAGGCCGAGGGCAACGACGTAGCCTCGCATTTCCAGCCCCTCGGCGACCCCCTCAACTCGATCTACTTCGACGACCGAGCCTTCAAGGACGCGGTCGACTTCGGCCACCTCTACTCCTGCGTCGTGCCCGGCTCGGGCAACCTCGTGGGCGGCAAGGCCCGCGTCATCCGGAACTTCGCCGAGAACCGCAAGGAGGCCCTCTTCCGCGACTACGGCTACAAGATGGCCCTCGGCTACAACCCTCGCTCGACGACGGAGTGGAAGGGCGAGAGGCCGGACACGCGCATGGGCGCCTATCAGCTCCTCGAGAGGAAATTCGACGAGGTCCGCGCGAAGAAGGCGAAGTCCGACCTCGCCTACGAGAAGAAGATCCGGGAACTCGAGCGGAGCGCCGGCGAGAAGAAGCTCGCGGCGAAGGAGATCGAGGTCGAGAGGGCGGCGGCCGCGCGCGAGCGCGAGCTCGACCTCAACGCCGAGGACCGGGCCTACCTCGAGATCCTCTCCGGGACGAAGACCGTGAAGATCCACGTGCACAAGGAGGACGACGTCCTCTACCTCATCGACCTCGTGAAGCGCTACGGCATCAAGGCCACGGCCGACCACTGCGGCGACGTGCACCACCGGGCGATCTTCGACGAGCTCGCGAAGGCGGGCATCCCCGTCGTCGCCGGACCCCTCGGCTCCCTCGCCTACAAGGTGGAGCTCAAGCACGAGGACTACCGGAACGTCGGCGAGCTCGTCCGCTCCAAGGCCTCCTACGGCCTCATGACGGACCACCCGGTCATCCTCTCCTACCAGCTCCGCGACAGCCTGAAGTACTTCCTCGTGCAGGGGCTCTCCGACGCCGAGGCGATCGGCATCGTCACGAGGAGGAACGCGGAGATACTCGGGATCTCCCAGGACCTGGGGACGGTCGAGGCAGGCAAGCTCGCGAGCCTCGTGGTATGGGACCGGGAGCCCCTCCACCTCGCCGCCTATCCCCTCGCCGTGGTCGCGGAGGGAAAGGTAGTCACGAGGAGGAACGCGGAGATACTCGGGATCTCCCAGGACCTGGGGACGGTCG
>CAYNPQ010000143.1:0-8188 GCA_964399065.1 uncultured Treponemataceae bacterium
AACGCCGACACCCCCTACGACGCCGCCAAGGCCGTCGAGCTCGGCGCCCAGGGCATCGGCCTCTGCCGCACCGAGCACATGTTCTTCGACACCGAGGAGCGCCGCCTCGCCATCCAGGAGATGATCGTCGCGGACTCGCTCGACGCCCGCAAGAAGGCGCTCGCCAAGCTCCTGCCCTTCCAGCAGGCCGACTTCGAGGGCATCTTCAAGGCGATGGACGGCAAGCCCGTCACCATCCGCCTCATCGACCCGCCCCTCCACGAGTTCACCCCGAAGGACGACGAGGGCGTGAAGAAGCTCTCCGCGGTCACCGGCATGAGCCCCGAGAAGATCAAGCTCCGCTGCGACCAGCTCCACGAGTCCAACCCCATGCTCGGACACCGCGGCTGCCGCCTCTGCATCACCTACCCCGAGATCCTCGAGATGCAGGTGACCGCGATCATCGAGGCCGCCGTCGAGATGGACAAGAAGGGCGTCAAGGTCCTCCCCGAGATCATGATCCCCCTCACCATCGACCGGAAGGAGCTCAGGATCCTCGTCGACCAGTCCCGCGCCGTCGCCGACGCCATCATCAAGAAGGCGGGCTCGAAGCTGCCCTACATGATGGGCACCATGATCGAGATCCCCCGCGCCGCCCTCCTCGCCGACGAGATCGCCGAGGTCGCGGAGTTCTTCTCCTTCGGCACGAACGACCTCACCCAGATGACCCTCGGCCTCTCGCGCGACGACGCCGGCCGCTTCCTCCCCGACTACGTCAAGGCGGAGAAGGAGGGCGGCAAGGCCATCTTCGCGATCGACCCCTTCGTCAGCCTCGACCAGTCCGGCGTCGGCCAGCTCGTCAAGATGGGCATCGAGAAGGGCCGCGGAACGCGCAAGAACCTCAAGGTCGGCATCTGCGGCGAGCACGGCGGCGAGGCCCGCTCCGTGAAGTTCTGCCATGCCGCCGGGATGAACTACGTCTCCTGCTCCCCCTACCGGGTGCCCATCGCCCGCCTCGCCGCGGCCCAGGCCGTGATCGAAGCGAAGCTCTCCGCGCGCAAGGAAAAGGGCGCGGCCGAGAAGGCCGCCGCGAAGAAGGCGAAGCCCGCGGCCAAGGCTCCCGCCAAGGCCAAGGCCGAGAAGGCCGCCAAGCCCGTCGCCAAGGCGAAGGCCGCCGTCAGGGCGCCCAAGGCCCTCGCGAAGGGCAAGCCCGGTCCCAAGCCCAAGGCGGCCGCCGCGAAGAAGGCTCCGGTGGCGAAGAAGCCCGCGGCCAAGAAGGCCAAGTAAGCATAGGCTCGCGTGAAGCGAAGGCCGCCCGGCGCAAGCCGGGCGGCCTTTTGTTTCCAGCGGCACGTTGCGCGATACCAAGGCGGGCAATGAACGAAAGAAAATCGCGCAAAGGCGCCAAGACCGTGGAGGGAGGCGTTGCGCGATTTTATTTGCAGGAGCCAATCCGGATTGGACCTGCACTAGTATCATTTCACAAGAATGCGATCAAGAACATGAAAGCGTCTCTTGGTTTTGATTCGTTTCGAGAGGGTATCGGCAGGGTGGGAAGCTAAAAGGTCTTGCGGGAATCGAGGAGGATGGTGATCGGGCCCTCGTTGACGTAGGCGACGCGCATCACGGCCTGGAAGCGTCCGGTCTCGACGCGGCCGACGAGGGGGCGCAGCTCCTCGACGAAGGACTCGAAGAGGGCCTTGGCCTCGTCGGGCGGGGCGGCATCGGAGTAGGAGGGCCTCCGCCCCTTCCGCGCGTCGGCGAGGAGGGTGAATTGGGAGATCGCGAGCACCGAGCCGCCCTCGTCGATCACGGAGCGGTTCATCTTCTCCTCGGAATCCATGAAGATCCGTAGGTTGGCCACCTTGTCGGCCATCCACGCGGCGTCGGCCCTGCCGTCGCCGGCGGCCACGCCGATATAAGCGACGAGGCCCGGACCGATCGCGCCGACGGTCTCGCCGTCGACGGTCACGCGCGCCTCGGAGACGCGTTGCACGACGGCCCTCATCGTCCCTGCCCGGCGGCGAGCTCGTGGATGGCGACGCACTCGAGCCGGGGACGGCCCTCGCCCGAGCGGAGGATCGCGAGGATCTCCAGGGGGCGGTCCACGGGCACGGGCCCCTTGTCCATCGAGGCGGGGATGATGCCCTCGAGGCGGCGCTTCTCCTCGTAGCCGACGAGGAAGTCGAAGGCGGACTTACCGCCCGCGTCGCTCCGCACGTTGGCCGCCATCCCCTTCCAGGCCACGGAGCAGCCGTCGTAGAGGCCAGGGTCGCGCCCTACCTCGGCGAAGCCCGGGGCGTCGCGTATCGTGCGGAAATCGGGAGCGCCGACGAAGGCTTTGAGGCTGGCGGCTTTCTGCTTCACCGCCGGGCTCGCGTTCGATCCGAGGAGGCGGTTGACCTCGACCAGGGCGGCGTTGTCGCGGTATTCCTGGAAGCAGGCCTTGGCCTTCTCGAAGGCGGCGAGGGCCTGCGCCTCGGTGAGGACGTACTTGAAGCTGCCGGCGGCCGAGACGGGAGCGGCCTTCTCGTAATCGTTGAGGGCGATCGCCGCGACCTCGGGCCGGGGGCCGCGGGCCGACGCGATGCGTCCCGCCATCCGGATGCCGCTGTAGGCGAGGCCCGCGGCGGCGGCGGCGCAGAGGATGGCGAGGAGGGCGGTCCTGAGCAGCCTCCGCGCGCCGGAGCCGCCGGGGTAGAGCCGCGCGATGCGGCCCGAGCGGACGAGGGCGGCGACGCGCTCGGGCGAACCCTCGGTGCGGAGCAGCTCCAGGGCGCGCTTCGCGACCTTGTCGCCCGGGTCCGAGTCGAGGACGCGGAGATATATCTCGATGGCCTTGTCGGTCTCGCCCTTGCGCACGGCGAGGGCGGCGAGGGCCAGGGCCGTCGCTCCGTCGGCGGGGTCGAGCTGCTCGGCGCGCTTGAGGTAGGCGGAGGCGCCCCCCGAGTCGCCCGCGCGGAGGCAGGAGGAGCCGAGGACGTAGTAGAAGCGCGGGGACTCGCGGTAAATCGGCACCTGGGGCTCGAGGAGGGCGATGACCTCGGAATGGCGCCCCGCCGCGAAGAGCCGCTCGGCGCGGTCGAGGACGGTGCGCGGCATGGCGGACTAGTAGCCCTTCTTCCTCTCCTCGAGGAGGTCGAGGATCTTCTTCCAGGCGGCTATCTCCTCGGGGGTGGCGTTGCCCGAGGAGAGGGCGAGGTCGATGCGCGTGATGAGGTCGCGCACGCCGACCAGGTCGGTGGCCAGCCCGGCGGCGGGGTCGGCGCTCGCGCTCCCGAGGACGGTGGCCTCGAATATCTTCTCGGTCTGGGACTTGGTCTGCGCGAGGGAGTAGCCCTTCTCGTTGAAGGCGCCCATCGCGATGGAGATCCGCCTCACGCTGCCGCGGGGCACGGCGATGGGCTCCCAGAACAGGGCGGCGGCCGAGTCGTTGATCGAGTAGGGCACCAGGGTGAAGTTGCGCTGGCCGTTGGCGTCGAAGCCCCAGGGGGCGTCGGAGAGGCGCTTCCAGTTGGCGAGGAGGACGCGGTCGGGGCTGTCGACCCCCTCTCCCGCGAGCTGGATCATGAAGGAGCTCTTGTCGCCGGGGGTGGAGAGCCACGCTTCCCCGGTGGCGCGCGTGAGCTCGGCCTCGTTCTGGACCCGCTGGTTTTTGTCGGTGGCGAAGTGGAGGCCGGACTTCTCGGCGAGGTAGGTGTCCACGAGGAGCCTCAGGCCGAGGGATGCGTCCCGCTCGGAGACGTTCTCGAGCTCGAAGCCGATCTTCACGCCGTCGGCGAGGGCGGAGCCGGAGGAGCGGACGAAGTCGACGCTCTCCCGGACGGAGCAGAACGAGGACTTGAACTCGATGGTCAGGCCCGTCTCGCTCCGACGGGCCGTGAAGCGATAGTCGGCGGCGTCGCCGAGCCTGGCCTGCTTGCCGTCGACGCTGAGGGTGGCGAAGGTCGTGCGCGGGTCCTGGTCGTAGAGGAAGGACTCGTACTTGCCCTTCGCGATGTCGACGAGGCGGAAGATCGAGACGCGGGCATTGCCCTCGTCCACGACGATCTTGACCAGGCCCTCCTTGGCCTCGAGGGCGAGGCAGGGCGCGGCCGCTGCGAGGAGGAGGGCCAGGGCCGCGGCGACCCGGGGGATGCGTCGGGCTTCCATTATTTGCTCCCTTCCTTCGCGAGGCGCTCGAGATAGAATGCGAGGAGGTCGAGGGCCCTCGCCTTGGCGACCAAGGCCTCGGACTTCACGTCCGCGGCGAGGACGGGGACCGGCGCGGCGGCGGGCTGCGGCGCGGGAGCGGCGGCCTGAGCCGCCTGCAGGGCGGCGGAACGAGCGGCCCGCTCGGTCTCGAGGGCGGAGCGGAGCGAGGCGAGCTCGGACTTGGCGGCCGCGAGGTCGGCCTGGGCCGCGGCGAGGCGGGAGCCGAGGTCGGCGGCCTGGGCCCTGAGGTCGGCTATCGTCTTCTCCTGGTCGTCGGCCGCGCCGCGCTTCGAATCCGCGAGCTGCTTCTGGTAGATGGCGATGGACTGCTCGTAGGCCTTCTCGCGCCGGCGGAAGTCCTCCACGGCGCGGAGGGACTCCTCGTGGCTCCAGGTCAGGAGCTTGAGGAGTTCGCGCTCGCGGTACTCGAGGGAGATGAGCGAGCGGCGGTACGAGGCGGCCTCGACCTTGACGCTCGAGGGGTACTTGTCCACGACGACGGCGAAGGCCCTCTCGGCCTCCTCGAGGCGGCCGAGGGAGTAGAGGCACTCGCCGCACCAGTAGAGCGCCGAGGGAAGGAGGTCGCTCTTCGGGGCGGCGTCCGCGAAGGCCGCGAAGGCCTTGAGCGCCGACTCGTAGTCGGCCTTGGAATAGTAGAGGCGGCCGCGCTGGTAGAGGAGGTCGGGGAGGCGCGGGCTCGAGGGGTAGGCCGCCACGAAGGCGTCTATGGAGGCGAAGGCCGTGTCCCGGTCGCCCGCGGCGATGTAGGCGAGGACCGACCAGTATGCCGCTTCCGGCCGGGACTCGCCCGCCCTCGGATCGGAGAGCACCTTGCCGAAGGCGTCAAGGGCCTCCCTCCAGCGGTCCTGGCCGAAGAGCTCGATGCCCCGCTCCAGGGTGGCCTTGGGCGAGGGCGCGCCCGCGGGGGCCTGCGCGAGGGCCGGCAGTGTCGCCGCGGCGAGGAGGAGGATCGTCAGGACTGGACTCAGCCTTCGCATGGATATGCCTCCGATTGATTATCGGCGCCGGCGACCCAAAACTCAATCGCCGCGGGCGCTCCGGAAGGCCTCGCGGACGGCCTCCACCTCGGCCGCGGGGTCGGCGGCCGAGAAGAAGGCCGAGCCCATGACGAGGACGTCGACGCCGGCCGCCGCGATGGCGGGCATCGTCGACTTGTTCGCGCCGCCGTCGATCGAGACCAGGTAGTCGAGGCCGGTCTCCTCCCGCGCCTTCGCGAGGCGGGCCGCCTTGGCGAGGCAGGCCGGAATGAGAGCCTGGCCCCCGAAGCCCGGGTTCACCGTCATGACCAGGACGAGGTCGAGGGCCGGGAGGAGCTCCTCGAGGGCCGAGGCCGGGGTCGAGGGCACGATGGCGACCCCGGCTTTGGCGCCCGCGGCGCGGATGGACTCGACGAGCCGGTGGGCGTGGACGCAGGCCTCGAGGTGGAAGGTGACGAAGTCGGCTCCCGCCTCGAGGAAGGCGGGGACGAGACGCTCCGGCTCCTCGGTCATGAGGTGCACGTCGAGGGGCAGGGCGCTTCGCGGCCGCAGGTCGGCGGCCATCTTGGGGCCGAAGGTCAGGTTCGGCACGAAGCGGCCGTCCATCACGTCGAGGTGGACCCAGTCGGCCCCTGCCGCCGCGATGCGCGACAGCCCCGCTCCCATGTCCGCGAAGTCGGCGGATAGCAGGGACGGTGCCACGAGGGGGGCTTTCATGGGGCCGGATGATATCACAAGGCGCTTCGTCGCGCTATGGGGCCGGAAGGGCTCGGAAGCCCTTTTTTAGCGGTTCCGCGCGGTTTTATGCATACCCGCTCCGATTGACGCGTCGGGCGCGCATCGGATACTATTGTCACGATATATCCTTGCCAGAGAATCCGGAAGAGCATGGCCGAGCAGGAAAGCGTGGACGCACTTTTGACGAACGCGTACGAGAGCCTCAGGGGGGTCGACCTGCCCGGCGCGACCGGTCTCCTCGAGCGCGCCCTCGGCGTCGACTTCGAGGAGCCCGAGGTCCTCTGGGCCCTCAAGTGCGCGAATTTCTGGGGCGAGCGAGCCGCCAGGCTCGAGTCCATGCCCAATCCCTACGAGCGCGGCGAGTACGTCCTGGCCCAGTGGAAGAGCTTCTCCTCCTTCGCCTCCAAGCTCGAGGGCTCCTTCGACCGCGCCTTCTACGCCTTCAAGCGCTACGCCTTCAGCCTGGCCCTCGGCCAGTACCGCGCCCTCCCCCCCGAGGAGAAGGAGTCGCACGAGGCCGAGCTCGCCCTCCGCGTCGGCCGCTGCCACAAGGGCGCGGGCGACTACGACGCCGCGCTCAGGCAGCTCGAGGAGGCGGCCCGTGAGCGCCGCGACGATCCCGAGGTCCTCGCCGAGCTCGCCGACGCCTACGCCCTCGGCGGCGAGGCCCGCGCCTCCAAGGCCCTCTTCCGCGAGGCCTTCTACCTCGGCCCGCAGCGCGTCGACCTCGGCCTCCTCGAGTCCGAGATGATCCGGCGCCTCGTCGCCCGGGTCTCGGAGATGGGCTACTCGGGCCCCGAGCTCGCGGAGTGGATCCCCGTCTACGGGGCGGTCCTCGGCATATTCACCGTGAAGCGCGAGCTCAAGGCCGTCGAGGTCGGGAAGCTCAAGCAGTCCATCTACCAGCTGGAGAACGAGGCCAGGGAGGGCGCCGAGGACCGCGCCCTCGTCGTTCCGCGGCTCATGAACCGCTACTTCTGGCTCGTCGACCACTACCTGGCGTCGAGGGAGGACCGCTCGAGGATCGACGAGGTCCTCCTCAAGGTCCGCATCCTGGATCCCTCGATCTACAAGCAGTACATAGCCTAAAGGAGACTCATATGGCCGAATCGCAGCTCGTTCAGAAAGTCCTGGATATGCTCAACGAGGAGAAGTGGACCCGCGCGGCCATGAGCGCGTATACGTCCTCGAACCTCAAGGAGCTCGACGCCCTCCTCGAGGACGCCGGCCGCGAGAAGGCCCTCGACGAGCTCAAGGCGGCCTGCGACGAGCACCTCTCGCGCAGCAAGTCGAGCGTCATCGCCCTCTACCTCTCCGGCGTGATCTCCCTCATGCGCCAGCAGATCGACGACTCCGCGATGGTCGCCCTCCTCGACCTCTTCGCGGACGCGAAGCGCTGGAACGTCGTCGAATTCGTCTGCCAGCGCATCCTCGACTACGGCGAGAACCGCACCGCCCTCCGCCGCCTCGCGGAGTGCTACGAGTCCGACGGCAGGAACGAGGACATGTACGCGGTCTGGGAGCGCCTCGTCAAGGTCGACTACGAGGAGGCCGACATCGTCAAGGCGCTGGCGGAGCGCCGCGAGAAGGAGGGCAAGGAAGAGGAGGCGGTCGACTTCTACAAGAAGGCCCTCCACCGCTACATCAACAAGGGCCTCTCCGCCAACGTCAAGGAGATCTGGGGCAAGCTGGTCGAGCACTGCCCCCAGGACATCGATTTCTTCCTCCACGTCCAGCGCAAGATCGCGAAGCAGCTCTCCGAGGACAAGGCCGCCGGCCTCCTCATGGACCTGTACAAGCACTACAAGTCGGCCGAGGACTGGAACACCGCCCTCGACATCCTCCGCCTCGTCATCGACTACGACGAGAAGAACCCGACCCTCCGCAAGGAGGTGATCGAGTGCTACAAGGGCAAGTACAAGGACCATTCCCACCTCGACGACTATGTCCGCCTCTCGAACATCGCGCAGTCCTACCGCGCGATCCACGAGGCGATGGCCGACTTCGAGAAGCACATCGCCTTCGACGCGGGCAACTTCGTCTACCACCGCACCTGGAACATCGGGCGCATCAAGTCCATCAAGGGCGACGAGATCGAGATCGACTTCGCGAAGAGCCGCGGCCACAAGATGTCCCTCAAGATGGCCATCGACAGCCTCACCTCCCTCTCGAAGGACCACATCTGGGTCCTCAAGGCGATCTGGTCCAAGGACAAGCTCCGCGAGAAGGTCAAGTCCGACCCCGCCTTGACCATCCGCACCATCATCAAGAGCTTCGAG
>CAYNPQ010000144.1:0-8139 GCA_964399065.1 uncultured Treponemataceae bacterium
GCTGCTACATGAGCCAGGGCGCCCTCGACAAGGCGGTGCCCGAGCTCGAGCGCGCGGTCAGGCTGATAAAGGACGAGGGCCTGCCCGAGTCGCTCTACGGCCGCTACTTCCTCGCGATGTGCTACGAGAAGACGCGCCTCCTCGACCGGGCCATCGAGCAGTGGGAGCGGATCTACTCCAAGAAGCCGGGCTTCCGGGACGTCGCCGAGAAGCTCACCCAGTACCAGGAGTACCGCACCGACGACAAGATGAAGGACTTCCTCACCTGCGGCAAGGAGGAGTTCCTCGAGATCTGCAAGGCCCTGGTCCAGGGCCCGATGGGGCTGTCGATCCGCGACGTCGCCGACGTGGTGAACGGCGTGGACGTCATCGCGGTCGAGGGCGAGTCGGACAAGTGGCTCGGGACCAAGAAGATGCCCCGCCTCGTGCGCTTCCTCCGCGTGTCGGACAACCTCGACGACCAGGCCGTACGCTCCCTCATCGACCAGATGAAGAAGCTCGGCATCGTGCGGGGCGGGATCGTGACGAGCGCGGGCTTCACCCGCACGGCCCTCGAGTTCGCGGAGAACCGCTCCGTGGAGCTCTACACGAAGGAGAAGCTCCAGGAGCTGCTCGGCGGGATCGAGCTGGGAGCGCCCCGGCGGCGATGAGGATCCTCTGCGTCTCCGACCAGATAGACCCCCTCGTCTACTCGCCGCGGATGAAGGAGCGCTATAGGGACGTCGACCTCGTCCTGAGCGCGGGGGACCTGCCGACGGGGTACCTCGGCTTCATCACCTCCATGCTGAACCGTCCCCTCCTCTACGTCTCGGGCAACCACGACCTCGGGAAGGCCGAGGCCCAGGCGCCCTTCAGGATCGACGGCTCGGGGGTCGCGGTCTCCGCCGAGGAGCACGGGGCCACCGACGCCTCCTTCAGGCTCGTCGGCGAGGCGGGCCTCATCGTCCTCGGCCTGCCCGGCTCCATGCTCTACAACGGCGGGCCGAACCAGTTCACCGAGCTCGCGATGGCGCTCCGGATCGCCCTCCTCGTGCCGAGGCTCCTCTGGAACCGGCTCTTCCGCGGGCGGGCGGTGGACCTCGTCCTGACCCACGCCCCGCCCCGGGGCATCCACGACCGGGACGACCCCTGCCACCGCGGCTTCAGGTCCTTCCTCTGGCTCATGAGGAAATTCAGGCCGCGCTGGCTCGTCCACGGCCACATCCACCTCTACGACCTCGCCGACGTCCGCGTCAGCGAGTACGAGGGCACCACCGTCGTGAACGCCTTCGGCCACTGGATCCTCGAGACGGGGGAAGCCTGATGTCGGGGCGCGGCTGGTACGAGAGCATGGCGGAGGAGGACTTCGCCCGGGCCCGCACGCGCGCCCTCCTCTCGCGCATCTCGGGGCTCCTCGATCCCGAGCGGGACAGCCTCCTGCCCCTCGAGGAGGTCCTGGCCCTCCTCAAGCCCGGGGGCGAGACCTACGTCGGCATGAAGGCCGTCGAGGTCGACCGGATCGTGGGCAGCGAGGGGCGGTACCGCGACTTCAACCGGCACTTCCTCCCGAGGAAGGAGCACCTCCGCTCGCGATGGATCTCGATCGACATGGCGAACTACGAGGACGTGCCCCTGCCCCCGGTGCGGCTCTACGAGATCGGCGGCCTGTACTTCGTGCGGGACGGCAACCACCGCGTCTCCGTGGCGCGGAACCGGGGCCAGGCGAGCATCGACGCCGAGGTCACCAGCCTGGACGCCCAGCTCCCGCTCAAGCCGGGCATGACCCTCGAGGAGCTCAAGGGCGAGGTCATCGCCTACGAGAAGCGGGAATTCTACGCGAAGACCGGCTTCGGGGAGGCGACCGGCGATCCGGACCTCGACTTCACGAGCCCGGGACGCTACGACGAGATCCTGGAGCACATCCTGGTCCACAAGTACTACGTCAACCAGGGCCTCGCGCGGGAGATCGACCTCGTCGAGGCCATCTTCTCCTGGTACGAGAACGTCTACCGCCCCATCGTCCTCGCCATCGACGAGGAGGGGCTCCTCGCGCGCTTCCCGGGCCGCACCAAGGCGGACCTCTACGTCTTCACCGTGAAGCACTGGGACGAGCTCAAGCGGAAGTACGGCCTCGATTTCCCGATCGCCGAGGCGGCGAGGGACTACGGGGAGCGGTTCGGGAAATCGCCGGGGGACAGGGCTCTCGAAGGGCTCGCGGGGATCGCGGCGAGGCTTCGGCGCCGGCTCGGGTTCGCGGGAGCGCCCGGGAAGCGAGGCTCCGGGAAGAAAGGCCCGTAACCTCGCGGCGGGGCCGTTGTTGTCAAGATGTACGAGGCTCGGGACGAGGGCCTCGTGCCGTTCCTCCTTTTCTTCCCTTCAAGCTCCCGGGGTCCTCCTCCTTCCCCGGGAGCACTTTTTTGGGCGGCCGAGCGCCGCCCTTCCCGGCCGGCCGGGACCCGGATTGACAAAGGCCCCCGACCTTAGTATCTTTCGCTGTCGCAGAAGGAGTCATCCATGGCAGCTGTTTCCAAGAACTCTCGTACCTCGAGCGCCACCCAGCGCTTCTATTGCCCTTGCGGCGGCGAGATCAAGATGAAGACGCTCTTCGAGAACGGCAAGGTCAAGAACCTCGCCGAATGCGAGAAGTGCAAGCGCACCGAGCGCCGCCCCCGCGACTTCGCCTGAGCCGGAAGCGTTCACGCGCCTGAGAAGCCGTCCCTCCCGAGAGGGGCGGTTTTTTTTATGCCGTCATCCCCGCGCGACGCATGTCCGCGAGCTCGGCCTCGATGATCCGCCGCGACTCGGCGATGGCTTCGAGGGTCTCTTTCTTGCCCTTGGGCGCGGGGAGGACCGCGGCGACGCGGAAACGGTAGCGCAAGCCGCGGAAATCCGTAAACAGATCCTTGAACTTCGCGATGCGCCAGCCCCCGTCGATGGCGACGACCACCATCGGCAGGCTCTCCTCGTCGAGCACCTTCCTGATGCCCGCCGTATAGAATACGCCGAGCGAGCCGTCCCTCGAGCGCGTCCCCTCCGGGAAGACGACGGGGCAGCTCCCGTCCCGCCGGCAGCGGCGTGCGAAGCGGTGCAGGGCGCCCATCGACTGGTTGAAGTCGCCGCGCCGCCTGACCAGGGCATGTCCCTGGTACCTGAGCACCGGCGACACGAAGGGGATGCCGCCGCCGAGCTCGGTCTTCGCGACGAAGCGCAGCTTGCGGCCGGGGACCAGCTTCATGCAGACCGGGATGTCGAGGAGGCTCTGGTGGTTGGCCACGAGCATGAAGCGCCCGGGCAGCGGCCCCTCGACCTTGGTCTCCGGCCGGAGCCGGAGGTCGCAATACAGGCCCAGCAGGGAGAAGATGCGGTCCACCACCCTGTCGCAGTATGCGTCGACGATGGCGACCGCCCGCCCTCGATGGAGGAAACGGGCGATCTTGAGGAGGATATCGTAGATGACGAAGAGGGTCAGGATGCAGGTAACGACGAGGACCATCGGCATTGAACACCACCGTAAGTCCTTATACAATGGAATCGGAAGGCTGTGAAGAGGCGCCCGAGTCTTGACAACGGACGGCGGTTCTGGTAGCTTTGCCCGAAGTCGATGATCAGGGAAACACCGATCGCTGACCTTTTGCATATACGCCTAGTCATGGAGGGTATGATCTTTGGGCACCACGAATAAGTCCGCGGAGAAGCGCCAGCGCCAGAACGAGAAGAGGCGCCTCCGGAACAAGATGGAGAAGAGCGCGATCCGCTCCACCGCCAAGAAGGTGGTCGTCGCCGCGCAGGGCAAGGACGGCGCCGCGGCCGAGGCCGCGCTCGCGGAGATGATCAAGAGGATCGACACCGCCGCCCGCAAGGGCATCGTCAAGAAGAACGCCGCCGCGCGCAAGAAGTCGCGCATGCAGCGCCTCGTCAATTCTCTCAAGGCCTAACGCCGCCGGCCGCCCGAAGCCCATTCCAGGCCCTCGGGCGCGCCGATAGATGTCGCGACTCCGGAGAAGGGGACCATGGCTGGAAAAGTCACGAAGGCGGAGCTCATCGAGGCGTTGCACGCGGGCAGGTCGCTGAACCGCAAGGACATCCACGGCCTCATCGACTCGCTTTTCGACGAGATCAAGGGCGCTATCCTCTCCGGCAAGACGGTCGAGCTCCGCGGCTTCGGAACCTTCGAGGTCAAGCTCCGGAAGGGCCGCAAGCGGGCGCGCAATCCCAAGACAGGCGCCATCGTCTCGGTCGAGGACCACGGCGTGGCCTCCTTCCGGCCCGGCCGCGAGCTCAAGAAGGCGGCGTGGGACGTCGACCCGTCGCGGCCCGGCTTCGCGGCCGGCGACGAGGAGGGGGAAGATACGCCCTCCCCGGCCGCCGCGGCCGGCACTTCCCGGGGCGAGTAGCCTCCGGCGGACGAGGCTCCCCGGCCGCCGTCCCGCTCCTCGCATTGACAAGCCACGGACCCTATGGGACAATGATCCGCGGACGGGGCTCTGCCCCGGCGATATCCTCTCGCACGGAAGACGGGCATGGACACAAAGAAGCGCATACTCCTCGTCGACGACGAGCAGATCAACCTCGAGTTCTTCGAGGTCATGCTCTCCAAGCTGGGCTTCCTGGTCGAGAAGGCCGACAACGGCTACGACGCCCTGGAGGCGGTCAAGCGCTGGAAACCCGACCTCATCATCCTGGACAACGTCATGCCCCGCCTCTCCGGCTGGGAGGTGACCAAGATCCTGAAGACGAGCGAGGAGTACCGCGAGTACGCCGAGGTCCCGATCATCATGTTCTCGGCGATGGACGACGTGAAGGACAAGGTCGAGGGCCTCGAGATGGGGGCGGACGACTACATCACGAAGCCCTTCAACTTCAGCGAGGTCCTCGCCCGCATCAGGGCCGTGCTCAGGACCCGCGAGCTCATCCGGCAGATCGAGCACCGCGAGGCGCGGATCCGCGTCGCCGAGCAGATCGCGCAGCGCGTCCTCGACTTCGGCGCGGGGCTCAAGGAGCCCCTCGACGCGATATCCCGGGAGGCCTCGACCCTCCTGCCCGAGTGCGGCTCGGCGCGGCCCTTCGTCGAGCGCGTGGGCGCGGCCTCGAAAGAGGCCCTCGGCCAGCTTGACGCCCTCGAGTCCGAGGTAGCATCCTTGAAGGCGGAGGCCGAGAGCCTCAAGGACGCCGAGACCGCGCTGCCGGCAATCAAGAAAAGGTACAGGGGCCAGGCGACGCCGTAAGGGGGCAGCCGTGATCACCGAGGAGAAGCGCAAGGTGCTGGAGCTCTTCGCCCAGGGGCGGAGGCAGTACAAGGTCATGCAGTTCCAGGAGGCCTTGAAGTACTTCGGGGAGGCTCTCAAGGTGGATCCGCGAGACGGCCCCTCGAAGGTCTACTACGAACGCTGCAAGCTCTATATCGCGGACCCGCCCCCCGAGGATTGGGACGGCGTCTTCGTGATGAAAACGAAGTGAGGCTCTCCGCCAATGGCGAAAACCCGTAAGGACGACGAAGCCCCGCTCATCGCGACCACGCTCGGCAAGGAGACCGCCTTCGCCGGGACGCTCCGCTTCAAGGACTCGCTCCGCATCAAGGGCAAGTTCGAGGGCGAGATCGACGCGATGGGACGGCTCTACATAGACGCGGACGCCGTCGTGAGCGCCCGCCGGATCCGCGCGACCAACGTGGTGGTCGGCGGGCTCGTCAGGGGCGACATCGAGGCCGCGGACCGGCTCGAGATGCTCCCGACCGCGAAGGTCTACGGCAATGTGAGGACCGCCAAGCTCAGGATCGCCGACGGCGTGGTCTTCGAGGGCAGCTGCGAGATGATCCGCGACCCGCAGGCCTTCGACCCCTTCGCCGAGGAGGCCGTTCCCGGCGAGGCCGGGGGGGGACGTTGAGCGACATGACGGGCAAGACCGGATCGGAGCGTCTCGAGCGGGCCGCGAGGGCCCTCGTGGAGCGACTGCTCGAGGGCGGCCTCACCCTCTCCTGCGCGGAGTCCTGCACGGGCGGCATGGCCGCGGCGGCGATCACCGGCGTCCCGGGCGCCTCCGAGGCCTTCTGGGGCGGCGTGGTCGCCTATTCCAACGACTGCAAGACGAGGATCCTCGGAGTGTCCATCGCCACCCTCTCGAGCCACGGGGCCGTATCTCGCGAGGCCGCCCGGGAGATGGCCGCGGGCGCCTTGGCGGCGAGCGGCTCCGACCTCGCCTTCTCGATCACCGGCGTCGCGGGCCCGGGCGGCGGCTCCGACGGGAAGCCGGTCGGCGGCGTCTGGCTGGGCTGGGCGAGCGCCTCCGGCCTCTCCTCCGAAGCCCACGAGACCTTCGCCGGGGACCGCGACGAGGTGCGGACCGCGGCCGCCGCGCGCGCCCTCGAGGGCTGCCTCGAGCTCGCGGCGTCGCTCAACGCGCCTTCGGACGTCGTTCCGGAGGATGGCCCCGCCTCCTGAGGCGGGGTCGATATTGACAACCGGGAAGGGCCGGTCTATAGTTCGCGGAGCGCCGCGAGCATCCGCGCCCACGGGCGCGGATCGGCGGGGACCGCCTCCGGGCGGACCCCGGACGCCGCCGGGCCATTGACCTCCCCGGCGCCCGCCGCGACGCGCCACTCCCGGACATCACGCGCATCTTCAACGAGGAAAGGGCCCGAGGGGCCCGCCGATACACAGCATGAACGATTCAAGCGACACGGAGAGACCCATGGCGATAATCCGCAAGCGAAAGCCGCTGGACCAGGCGGAGGAGAGGGAAGGCGAAGGCCAGGCCTTCGACCAGCCCGAGCTCACGCTGGAGGGCGCCCCCGCCTCGGGCGAGGCCGCGGCCGAGGAGTCCGGCGGCATGCGCGCGGAGGAGTCCGCGCCGCGCGCCGAGGAGCCCGAGGCGGGCCAGGCCGGCGGCGAGGGCGAGCAGGAGTCCGGCGCGGAGGCCGAGGGCCGCGCGCCCGTCCGCATCAAGGTGAAGCGCCGCCCTCCCCGGGCGGACTCCGGCCTTCCCGGCGAGCAGGCTCCCGAGCGCGAGGCCGGCCCGGCGGGCTTCGTCCGCAGGCAGGAGAGCTTCGACCGCGCGCCCGAGGCCGCCGAGGCGGCCAGGCCCCAGGCCCCCGCCCCGCAGAACGGCGACAACGGCAGGGGCGACTACGCGGAGAACCGCTCCCGCCTCTCCATCAACGACCTGACCGAGATGGGCCTGAAGGAGCTCCGCGACCTCGGCTCGAAGTACGGGATCAACCACGAGGAGATGATCTCCTTCAAGAAGCAGGAGCTCATCTTCTACATCCTGAAGGCCCACACGGACCGCGGCGGCATCATCTACGCCTACGGCTCCCTCGAGATCCTGCCCGACGGCTACGGCTTCCTCCGCTCGCCCCAGAACTCCTACCTGCCCGGCTCCGACGACATCTACATCAGCCCCTCGCAGATCAGGCTCTTCAACCTGAAGACGGGCGACACGGTCTACGGCCAGATCCGCAGCCCCAAGGAGGGCGAGCGCTTCTTCGCCATGCTCCGCGTCGAGAAGGTCAACTACGACGAGCCCGCGGTCGCGCAGAACCGCATCCCCTTCGAGAACCTGACGCCCCTCTACCCCCACGAGCGGCTCAACCTCGAGACGGAGACGAAGGAGATCTCGACCCGGATCATCAACCTCTTCTGCCCCATCGGCAAGGGACAGCGCGCCCTCGTCGTGTCGCCGCCGAAGACGGGAAAGACCATCCTCCTGCAGAAGATCGCGAACGCGATCACAGCGAACCACCCCGAGGTCGTCCTCATCGTGCTGCTCATCGACGAGCGGCCCGAGGAGGTCACCGACATGGAGCGCACCGTCAAGGCCGAGGTCATCTCCTCGACCTTCGACGAGCAGGCCACCCGCCACGTCCAGGTGGCGGAGATGGTCCTCGACAAGGCCAAGCGCCTCGTCGAGCACGGGAAGGACGTCGTCATCCTCCTCGACTCGATCACCCGACTCGCCCGCGCCTACAACCAGACCGTGCCGACCTCGGGCAAGATCCTCTCGGGCGGCGTGGACTCCAACGCCCTCCACAAGCCCAAGCGATTCTTCGGAGCGGCCCGCAACATCGAGGGCGGCGGCTCCCTGACCATCATCGCGACGGCCCTCATCGACACGGGCTCGCGCATGGACGAGGTCATCTTCGAGGAGTTCAAGGGCACGGGCAAC
>CAYNPQ010000145.1:0-8092 GCA_964399065.1 uncultured Treponemataceae bacterium
AAGTCGTGTGTACTCGTAAGGGTACCGAGGGTTCAAATCCCTCTCTCTCCGTACGTGGGATGTCGAGCGCCCGAAGCCAGGCACTGCGCACGTGGCCGCCGCCCAACCCCGCCAGGTCCGGAAGGAAGCAACGGTAAGCGGTAGGCGCGGTGATGCAGAGCGCCTGGCTTCGGGCGCTTGAGACCCCCCTTCCCGGCCGCCGACTCCGGCCTGCCGCCCGGGCGACCAAGCCCCCCTCCGTGTCCCCCGTTCTTTACCCCCGCGCCCTCGCCGTGCTATTTTCGTCCCATGCCGTACGAGAACACCGCGGCGCGCAAGCGGCCGCAAAGCTTCGCGGAATTCAAGGGCCAGGAGTTCGTCTCCGCGACCCTCGAGGCCTCGCTCGCGAGCGGTCGTATCGCGCACGCCTACCTGTTCTCGGGCCCGCGGGGCTGCGGCAAGACGAGCGCGGCGCGGATCCTCGCGAAGTCCCTGAATTGCGAGAAGGGCCCCGCGGCGAATCCCTGCGGGGTCTGCCGCTCCTGCGTCGAGATCGCCCGCGGCGCGAGCCTCGACGTGATCGAGATCGACGGCGCCTCGAACACCTCGGTCGACAACGTCAGGCAGATCAAGGACGAGGTCCTCTTCCCCCCGAACGGCGGCAAGTACAAGGTCTACATCATCGACGAGGTCCACATGCTCTCGACCTCGGCCTTCAACGCCCTGCTCAAGACCATCGAGGAGCCGCCGCCCTACATCGTCTTCATCTTCGCGACCACCGAGCTGCACAAGGTCCCCGCCACCATCAAGAGCCGCTGCCAGCAGTTCGCCTTCCGCCTCTTCCACGTCGACCTCATCAAGTCCCTCCTCGCGCAGGCCGCCTCCGAGCTCGGGGTCGAGGCCGAGGAGGAGGCCCTGCTCTGGATCGCCAAGGAGGCGGGCGGCTCGCTCCGCGACGCCTACACCCTCTTCGACCAGGTCGTCGCCTTCTCGGAGGGCAGGATCACCGCGGCCCTCATCCGGGACAAGCTCGGCCTCGTCGGGCTCGACGCGCTGAACGGACTCTTCCGCTCCTGCGCGGCCGGCGACGCGGCCGCGGCCCTCGAGGCCCTGGACGGCATCCTCTCGGCGGGCGTCTCCGCGGAGCAGTTCGCCGTCGACGCGACCGAGTACTGCCGCTCCCTCCTCCTCCTCGCCCAGGGCATCGAGAAGCCTTCCCTCCTCGGCGCCCCGGCCGGCGCCTACGATCCCGAGGTGCGCGCCGCCTTCGGCCGCGAGCAGGTCGAGCGGGCCCTCGCGGGCCTCCTCGACCTCTACCGCGATCTCCGCTTCACCGTCGATCCGCGCTTCGAGCTCGAGCTCGGAGTCTCGCGGCTCTGCAGGCTCCGCGACTACGTCTCGCCCTCGGAGCTCGCCGGCGTCGTGGCCTCGCTCCGGCGCAGGCTCGGCGGCGAGGGCCGCGGCCCCGATGGAGCCCGCCAGGCGCGGCAGCCGGCCGCGGCCGCCCCGGGCGAAGCCCGGGCCATGGCCGGATCCGAGGGAGAAAAAAAAAAGCCTGAGCGCCCCGCCGAGCCCCGGCTCCCTCCCTCGCTGAGCGCGGCCTTCGGCAGCCTCGCGGCGGCCGCCGCCAGCGCCTCCGCGGAGGAGGGCGCCGAAGCCCCGCCCGAGACGCCGGCGCCGTCGCGGCCTGGTCCCGAGCGGGCCGCCCGTCCCCTCGCCATGCCCTCGACCCCGCCCCGCGTCCTCTCCGACCCGGGCGAGGATGAGGAGGAGCCCGATACCGAGGATGATCTCTGGGCCCCGCCCGCGGCTCCCGCCCGGGAGGGGGGCCCCGCCGACGGGGGCGAGCCCGCGCCGCCGCCCTCAGAGTCCGAAGTCTTGCGGCGCTCGGTGATCGAGGCGATCGGCCGGTCGAGTCCCCTCCTCAAGACGGGCCTCTCCTCCTCCCTCCCCTGGAGGGTCGAGGGAGGCCGGCTCGTCGTGCCCTTCCGCTCGGGGATCGAGGAGAGCGTTGTCCGCGGCCACGTCGCCGACATCGCCGCGAAGGCCGCCGAGCTCGCCGGCCGGACGCTCAAGGTGGAGCTCCGCGTGGAGCGGCCCGGCGAGGCGCCGGAGGGGCCCGCCGCGCCCGCGGGGTCGGCGGTACCGGCCGGACCCGATCCCGTGGCCATCGTCGAGAACGTGTTCCGGGGCAGCCGCGTGGCGCCCCGCGCCGAAAGGAGTCCGCAGTGAATTTCGCCGAGCTCATGGAGATGCTCCGCAACCCCCAGGCCATCCAGGCCCGCGTCGAGGAGCTCCGGGCGAGGACGGTCCGGATCCAGGCGACCGGCAGCTCGGGCGGCGGCATGGTTCGCATAACGCTCAACGGGGCCCTCGACATGCTCTCCTGCGAGATCGCGCCCGAGGCGGTCGACCCGAAGGAGGTCGGGCTCCTCCAGGACCTCGTGCGCGCCGCCTACAACGACGCCTCGGCCAAGGTGCGCGAGGAGACGCAGCGCGAGCTCGCCGGCGAGCTCGGCGGCATGCCCCTGCCGCCCGGCGCCCTCGGAGGGCTGTAGGTGCGGGCGCTGGACGAGCTCGTCGGCCTGCTCACGAGGCTCCCGGGCATCGGGCGCAAGAGCGCGCTCCGCGTGGCCTACCACATCCTGAAATCGGACGAGTCCTTCGCCGAGGCGCTGGCCGACCGCATCAGGGGGCTCAAGGCCTCCGTCGTCTTCTGCTCGTCCTGCGGCGCCTACACCGAGTCGGATCCCTGCCCGGTCTGCTCATCGCCGGCCCGCGACCGCAGCCTGATCTGCGCCGTCGAGCAACCCCAGGACGTGGTGACCATCGAGGCCTCGCGCGAGTACCGCGGCCTCTACCACGTCCTCGGCGGCCTCATCTCCCCCCTCGACGGCGTCGGGCCGGAGAGCCTCCGCATCCCCGCCCTGATGGCGCGGCTCCGCGACGGCGAGGTCCGCGAGGTCGTGGTCGCGACCAATCCCACCGTCGAGGGCGACACGACGGCCCTCTACCTGAAGAGGCTCCTCGAGCCCACGGGCGTGGCGGTCACGCGGCTCGCGACGGGCATACCCGTGGGCGGCGACCTCGAGTACGCGGACCGGCTCACCCTCGCGCGGTCCTTCAGGGGCAGGACGCGGCTATAGCTTCCGGAAGCAGGACTCGATGATCGGATCGAGGGAGGGCAGGGAGTAGCCGAGGGTCTCGACCGCGGCGCGCTCCGCCGAGGCCTGCCAGTTCATGAAGGGATCGTCGTAGTGGGCCACGAGGAAGCCGTAGACCTGGTCCTCGGCCTCGTTGGCGGCAGTGTCGAACAGGCCGTGCGGCCGCGTGGGGCTCGCGAGCAGCGCCTTGCGCACGTGGTCGCGGACCTTCTCGAGGAACAGCTCCCTGTACACGTCGTAGGCTCGCCCGGACAGGGAGCGGATCCTGTCGGAGACCGATCCGGAGCCCTTGAGCTCGGGCAGGGGCGCGGGGGCGGCGGGCGCGGGCTTGAGCAGCCGCGCTCCCGAGGCCTTCCCCGGCTTCGAGACCCGCTCCGAGGATATCGGCGCGTTGGCTGAAACCGCCTTGAGCGCCGCGGTGGGCAGGGCGCGGGCCGGGGTCTTGACGCGATGCGCGATCTCGGGCGCCGGAGCGGGGGCTTGGGGCCGCGCGGGGGCCGGGAACGCCGCATGGGGCGGGACCGGGGCTTCCGCGCCGGACGGAGCGGGAGCCGGTGCGGGCGCCGGCGCGGGCGCCGCGACGGCCTCGCGCGCCGCCGGGCGCTCGCGCGTGGCGCGGACCTTCGATTCGGGGCCTGGCGCCGCGAGGCGCTCGGCGACCTCGCGGGCCTCCATCCTCGCCTTGAGCCTGCGCCACATGACCTGCATGTACAGGTCGCCCGAGACCGAGTAGCTGTAGCTCGTCGTGAGGATGCCCGAGACCGCGCTCAGGATCTCGTCGTCGGTGGAGCCGCGGGCGCGGCCGAGCTTGACGGCGCGCAGGATCTCGTAGTGCCGGGTCCCGTACTTGCGCGAGTAGAGGAAGACCGCGCGCTCGAAGGAGGGGTCGCGGGCGAGGCCCCAGTACTTGGCGCAGTAGGCGAGGACCTTGTCCTCCCGCCTCGTCAGCGCCTTCGGGATCTCGACGCGGGCGCGCTCCTCGGGCGAGAAGCGGATGCGCGAGGGGTCGAAGAAGCGCGAGCGGGCGCGCTCCTCCTCGCTCCGGCGGCGCTCGCTCGACTCCGCGCTCCGCGCCACGAAGTCGTAGGCCTCCTCGCGCGGGGCCGTGGGCCCGGGGCGCCTCCCGCCCCCGAGGCCGCGCCGGCGCTCCTCCAAGGCGGCGCTCCGCGCGACGAAGTCGTAGTCGGCCGGCGAGTCCGAGCGGGACACCGCGTCGTACTCCCGCACCAGGGCGAGGGCGCGCTCGGCCTCATCCGCTCGGTAGCCGAGGATCCGCGCGTAGGCCGCGTGCTCCCCGAGGAGGGGCAGGGCCCGCTCGGAGTCGCCGCCGAAGCGCGCGAGCACGGACTCGACCGCCTTGAGCGCGCCGAGGGCGTCCGAAAGCTCGGCTTTCTCGAGGGGCAGCAGGATGAGGTCGAGGTTGCGGCGGGCGGCCGCGGCGAGCCGAGCGCCGAGGCGGTGGAGGAGCCGCTCGAGGAGCTCCTCGTACCTCGGATCGCGGGCGCGGTACAGGCCGAGGAGCTCGACGCGCCCGGCGTCATCGGGATAGCGCGCGCGGAGCCTGCCGTTGTACACGGAGAGGGCCTCGCCCATGCGGCCGGAGCGGCGGAGCTCGAAGTAGCGCTCCACGTCCGGGTCGCCCCCGTAGCTGAGCTCGGGGAAGACGCGCCGGACGATCTCGCGCTCGATGCCAGGGGAATGCGCGTCCATCTCGCGGGATTATACGCGGGCCCGCCCGCGGCCGTCCATCGGGAAGCGCGTGGGGCGTAAAAAAACGGCCGGCCCCGCGGGGCCGGCCGTCGCGTCGCGCGCGCGATGGGTTTACTGGAGGAGCTGCAGAACTTGCTGGGTCTTCTGGTTGGCCTGGGCGAGCATCGCGTTGCCGGCCTGGGCGAGGATGCGGTTCTTGGTGAACCCGACCATCTCGTTGGCCATGTCGGCGTCCCTGATGCGGCTCTCGGCGGCCTGGACGTTCTCCGCGCCGACATCGATGCCGCGTATCGCGTGCTCGAGACGGTTCTGGTAGGCGCCGAGGTCGGCGCGCTGCTTCGAAACCCTCTTGAGCGCCGCGTCGAGGGTCCCGATGGCGCGGTTGGCGTCGTCGGGAGCCGCGAGCGAGACGATCGAGCCGTCGCCGACGTTCCTCACGCCGAGCGCCTTCGAGGTCATGGTCCCTACGTAGACCTGCACCCTCTGGTCCATGTTGGCGCCGATGTGGAACCACATGGACCCGGTCACGATGTTCTCCCCCGACTCGCGGGCGAAGCGGCCCGTGAGCAGGTTGAGCCCGTTGAACTGCGCGTGGCTGGCGATCCGGTCGATCTCGTCGACGAGCTGGCTGACCTCGACCTGGATCTGCATCCGGTCCTCCATCGTGTAGACCCCGTTGGAGGCCTGCACGGAGAGCTCGCGGAGCCGCTGGATGAGGTCCTGCGACTCCTGGAGGTAGCCTTCCGTCGTCTGGATGAACGAGATGCCGTCCTGCGCGTTCTTGGACGCCCTTTCGAGGCCGCGGATCTGGCTGCGCATCTTCTCGGAGACGGCGAGCCCGGAGGCGTCGTCTCCCGCGCGGTTGATCCTGAGCCCCGAGGACAGTTTCTCCATGCCCTTCTCGACGTTGAGGTTGGTGTTCCTGAGTGAACGATCCGCGAACATAGCGCTGAGGTTGTGATTGATGATCATGCCCCTACTCCTTTCCTGGCGAAGGGCGGCCCTCGCGGGCCGCCTCGGCTTCCTTGCCGGCTTCCTCTTCTTGAAGCGCCGGTTCCGATTTCGTCCCCCCGCGAATCCATCCGCGGCGTCGACGCTCGGGTACGAGGCCCCGGAACCGGCCATCGCGCGGCCCGTCCCAGGGTCTTCACTACCGAATATCGGAGCGCCGCCGGTCGACTTTAGGAAAAGAGGCCGCGCCGGCGCGACGCCCCGCAGGCTTGAGGGTCGGAAGCCCTCCGTGCTAGACTCCCGCCCGGTACCGACATGAACGTACGAAGAATCCAGGAAATACTCGACGCCCGCGTCCACACCGGGGAGGGCCTGCTCGACCTCGAGCTGAGCGCGGCCTGCGGCGCCGACCTCATGAGCGACGTCATGGCTTTCGTCAAGGAGAAGGTCGTCCTCCTCACCGGCCTGGTGAACCCCCAGGCCATCCGGACCGCGGACCTCATGGACATCAAGGCGGTCGTCTTCGTGCGCGGGAAGTGCCCGACCGACGACCTCGTCGCAATGGCCGAGGAGAACGGCATGGTCCTCCTCTCCACGAAGTACTCCATGTTCCTCGCCTGCGGCCGTCTCTACGAGGCAGGGCTCCGCGGCGGAGGGGTACGGGAAATCGACTAGGGGCGGGTCTCCGTGACACTCCGCTTCGAGGTGGGCGGCGAGGACTTCTCCCTCGCCGGCAGGGCGTCGACGGAGCTCAAGCGCGTGCTCGGCAAGCTCGGCATCGATCCGGAGACCGTGCGGCGCGCCGCGGTGGCGATGTACGAGGCCGAGATCAACATGGTGATACACGCGGGCGGCGGGGTCGCCCGGGCCGAGATCCTCCCCGACCGCGTCGTCATGGTCCTCGAGGACGAGGGCCCCGGCATCCCCGACCTCTCGCTCGCGATGCGCGAAGGCTGGTCCACGGCCCCCGACCGCTTCCGCGAGCTCGGCTTCGGCGCCGGCATGGGCCTGCCGAACATGAAGCGCAACGCGGACGAGCTCGCGATCGACAGCGCGCCCGGCCGCGGCACCTCGGTCACCATGACCATCCTGCTCAAGAAGGGCGCCTGAATGTCGCCGACCCTCTTCCACTCCGTGCGGCTCGACCAGGACAAGTGCGTCGGCTGCACCACCTGCATCAAGAAGTGCCCCACCGAGGCGATCCGGGTCCGCAAGGGCCGCGCCTCGATCATCGACGAGCGCTGCATCGACTGCGGCGAGTGCATCCGCACCTGCCCCCACGGCGCGAAGAAGGCGATCTCCGATCCCCTCTCCATGATCTCGGGCCACCGCCTCAAGATCGCGGTGCCGGCCCCCGCGCTCTACGGGCAGTTCGGCGAGTCGACCGGCGTCGACCGCATCCTCGGCGGCCTCCTCGCCCTCGGCTTCGACGAGGTCCTCGAGGTGGCGGAGGCTGCGGAGATCGTGACCGAGGCGACCCGGCGCCTGCTCGCCGGCGGGGGCGGGCCCCGGCCCCTCATCTCGAGCGCCTGCCCCGCGGTGGTCCGCCTCGTGCAGCTCCGCTTCCCGAGCCTCATCCCCCACCTCGTCCCCCTGCTCCCGCCGATGGAGGTCGCGGCGCGCCTCGCGAAGGAGCGCCTCCACCCCGGGGAGGAGGGCGTCGGGGTCTTCTTCATCACGCCCTGCGCCGGCAAGGTCACCGCGATCAGGGCCCCCTTGGGCTACCGCGAGTCGTCACTCGACGGCGTGATCGGCATCAGGGACGTCTACATCCAGCTCCGGAACGCCCTCGGCGCGGCCCCCGCGACCGCCGTTTCCCGCGCCGGCCCGGCGGGCATCGGCTGGGGCAGGGTGGACGGCGAGAGCGAGGCGATCGGCGAGCGCCGGGCCATCTCGGTCGACGGCATCGGGAACGTCATCGGCGTCCTCGAGTCGCTCGAGAACGGCGAGCTCAAGAACGTCGAGTACATCGAGGCCCTCGCCTGCCCGGCGGGCTGCGTGGGCGGGCCCCTGACCGTGGAGAATCCCTACATCGCGAAGACGCGGCTCCGGAACCGCGAAGCCTCCGCGGCCGCGCGGCCCCCCGCCCCCGTCCGCGACCACGCCCCCCTCGAGGAGCTCGGCTGGACCGAGGTCCTCCGCTCGCGGATGGCCCTCGCCCTCGACCCGGACATGCTCAAGGCCCTCGTCATGATGGAGGAGCTCGAGCTCATCGCCGAGGGCCTGCCCGGCCTCGACTGCGGCTCCTGCGGCGCGCCGACCTGCCGCGCCCTCGCCGAGGACATCGT
>CAYNPQ010000146.1:0-8030 GCA_964399065.1 uncultured Treponemataceae bacterium
ATCTTCGCGGATCGACTCGAGCCGCGAGAGTGCGTCGAGGACATGGACGAGGTCGTACCAAAGCATCGGGGCCTTGAGCTTCCGGAAGTCGGTGCCCATGTAGAAGATGTAGGGATGCTCCTCGCGGCTCCGCTCCCATAGGTCGAGGAGGCAGTCGGCGGCGGCTCGCGCGTCGGGGCCTTCGCGTCGATCAGGCAGCTCGAGGAGGAGCTCGAGCATGGCGAGGGTGGCGTAGGGGCAGGGATCGCTTTTCCTGCCGGGGCCGCGAAAGCCGAGGTTCGGCGAGGTGGCGCAGGGCCAGCCCCGTTCCACCAGAGCTCTCAGGTCGACGAGGTGGTCGAGGGCCTTTTTGAAAGCCGGGTCTTGCGAGAAGCCCATCCGGGCCAGGGCGCGCATCGTGACCGGGGCGTCGCAGAGGGCCCAGGCCATGGTGTCTTGGCCGCTCCCCCCGTGGGCCGCGCCGATGTTCATGCCGAGGGTGAAGGGGCCCTCGGGCGAGGGACTGCCCATGACCTTGGCCGCGATGGCCTTCGCGCCGCGGTCCTCCCGGCGCAGGCCGAGCTCGGCGGCCAGCGATAATCGGTGGAAGAGCTGCTGCGGGCTCTTGTGGCTCGCGAGGGGCGTGCCGGGCCAGGACGCGAGCTCGGCGACGAGGCCCTTCACGAGAGGGCTCGCGACCGAAACCCGTCGCGCCTCCTCGAGCTCCTCCGCCGAGGCCGCGAGGCCGGGGACGGCGCGAAGCGTGGAATGGCGGACCCAGTCCTCGCCCCCGAGGAGCCACTCGAGGGTGGCGGGCGGTATCTTGACCGGCTTTTTCATGCGATCATTCTAGCGCGGCGGGCAAGGCCGCGCCACGGAGGAAAGAATGCCGGAGCTGCCCGATCTCGTGCACCTCGTCAAGGCCCTCGGCCCGGAGCTCGTGGGGCGTCGCATAACGCGCGTCACGGTCAAGGAGCCGATCGTCCTCCGTGTGCTCGTGCCAGGGGGCTTCGGCGGGCTCCTCGAGGGAGCGTCGTTCTCCGGGCTCGAGCGGCACGGCCCCTTCCTCCGCTTCGGGCTCGGCGAGGTCGAGGGCCGGGCCTCCCTCGACCTCGTCGCCCACCTCATGCTCGCGGGGCGGCTCCGGCTCGCCGCGCCCGGCGAGAAGCCCCTTCCCGCGACCGCCTTCTCGATCCTCCTCGATGACGGACGGACCCTCCACTACGGGGACGAGAGGAATATGGGCAAGGTCTATCTCTGTCCTCGCGGGTCCTTCGACGCGATACCGGGATACCTGACGCAGGGCATCGACGTGATGTCGCCTGACTTTACCTTCGACGTCTTCGAGTCCCTCGTCGCGGGCCGGCGCTGCCAGGCCCGCGTCTTCGTCATGGACCAGGCGGCGCTCTCGGCGATCGGCAACGCCTACGCGGACGAGATCCTCTTCGAGGCGCGGATCCACCCCAAGACCCCCTGCGGCAGGCTCTCGCCGGAGGATAGGCGCGCGTTGTACGACGCCGTCCGCTCCGTCCTCGCCTGGGGGATCGAAGAGGTCGAGAAGGCGGGGCGCCCCCTCGAGGACAAGGTCCGCGGCCACCTGCGCGTCCGCGGCCGCTCGGGCCAGGCCTGCCCCCGCTGCGGCGCGACGATCCGCAAGGCCGGCGTCCTCGGCTTCGACGCCTTCTTCTGCCCCGCCTGCCAGCCCGACCGGACGGGCCGCGGACTCGACTGGACGAAGCTCCCGCCCAAGGCGCGCTAGTCTGCAATCCCTTGAATTTCATGACTAAATAAACACTATCAGGATTCACCACGGAGAGCACAGAGGAGAGATTGAGAGCACAGAGAAGAAAAGCGAAGGTATAGGGGAACAATGATAATATTCCTGTAAAAGTAGAGTTCGCCATTTCGCTCCATCACTGGTCATTCTCTCAACTTTTTCCCTCCGTGATCTCTGTGGTGAATCTCAACATGGTTATTCTGAGTAGTCATTTCCTGGAAGGAACACTAGGGCCGCGCCGCGTCGTCTTCCTCGAGCAGGGCCTGGAGCCGGCGCGGCTCGAGGATCCTGATCTTCCGGCCCTCCGACGCGACGAGGCCTTCGCGGACCAGCTCGCCTATGCCCCGCGACAGCGAGGGGCGGGTCACGCCGAAGACCTCGGCGAGGCGCTCCTTGGAGCTCGGCAGGAGGACCTCGTCCGAGCGGGCCTTGGCCGACTGCCTGAGGAGCCAGTCGGCGAGGCGCTCGCGGAGGCTCGCGAACTGCAGGAGGCGGAAGCGCTCGGAGAAGGACGCGATGCGCGATCCCGCGTCCTCGAGGTAGCTCCGGAGGAAGGGCCGGCTCGCCTGGCAGAGGCTGAGGACGGCCTCGCGCGGGAGCGCCGCGGCCCTCGAGTCCTGGAGGGCGCGCACGGTCACGGGCAGGATCGGCTCGGGCGCGAAGAGGACGGCCGTCGCCAGCGGCTCCGGCGCGGCTATGGTCTCGATGCGGATCGTCCTGCCGCCGTAGCCCTGCATGTCCGCGGAGACCGAGCCCTCGAGGAGGACCCAGAGCGAGTCGTAGCGGCAGCCGGCGAGGAGGAGGAGGGAGCCCCGCGCGAAGGAGCGGACGGGCACGCTCGCGCCCGAGAGGGCCCGCTCCAGCTCCGCGGGCTCCATGCCGCGGAAGAGGGGCGCCGAGGCCAGGAGGGCGATGTCTCGACGGTCCATGCCGCGAGTATGCGCCCGGGCGCTCCGGTCGGGCAAGGTCCCGCGCGGAAACGGGGAAAGCGTACCCTCGGGTACGGCCCTCGGGACCGGCGCGGAAGTATCCTTCGCGTCGAAAGGAAGGAGCGACCATGGACGCGAAGCGCAAGGACATCATCAAGTCGACGATCCGCAGGATCCACGCGGGCGAGGGCATCGAGGGCCTCAAGGCCGAGTTCGGAGCCGCGGTGCGAGGCCTCACCGAGGCCGAGGTCGCCGAGGCCGAACAGGAGGCCATGGCCGAGGGCGCCTCGGTCGAGGATGTCCGCGCCCTCTGCGGGGCCCACCTCGAGGTCTTCCGCGCCTCGATGGCCGACAAGAAGCTCGAGGTGCCGCACTGGCATCCCCTCCACATCCAGGAGGAGGAGCACGTCGACATGGCCAACAAGGTCGGCCTGGCCAAGGCCCAGGTCCACGCCCTCCTTCATGGAGCGGAGGGCGCCCTCCTTCATGGAGCGGAGGGCGATGCCCGGACCGCGGCCGCAGCCAGGCTCTCCGGGCTCGTGGCCTATCTCGGCAAGGCGGACTCGAACTTCCTCAAGCAGGAGAACGTCTACTTCCCGGCCCTCGAGCGGCACGGCATCGCCCAGCCGCCCAAGATAATGTGGTCCGAGCACGACCTCCTCCGGGGCGTCCAGAAGCGCCTGGCCGCGCTCGTCGCCGGCGGCGTCGAGGCCAACATCGACGCGTTGCGCGACGCCATCCTCGAATACGAGCGCATCCTCCTGGACCACGTGATGAAGGAGCGGAGCATCCTCTTCCCCGCCTCGCTCTCGCTCTTCTCCGAGAAGGAGTGGGTCGAGATCCGCCGCGAGTTCGACGGCATCGGCTACTTCGCCTTCTTCCCCATGCCCCTCGAGTTCTCCCTCTCCGGGGAGGCCGCGAAGGACCCGCCCGCCGGCGCGGTCCCGGCCGGGGCCGGCGGCCCCATCGACGTCGACACGGGCTACCTCTCGCGGACGGAGCTCGTCGCCATGCTCAAGGCCCTGCCCGTCGACGTCACCTTCGTCGACGCCGAGGACCGGGTGAAGTACTTCAGCGAGACGCCCGAGCGCATCTTCGTGCGCACCAAGGCGGTGATCGGCCGCTCGGTGCAGAACTGCCACCCCCCGAAGAGCGTGCACGTGGTAACCGGCATCCTCGACGATTTCCGGGCGGGCAGGAAGGAGCACGAGGACTTCTGGCTCAGGCTCGGCGACAAGTACGTGTACATCCGCTATTTCGCGGTGCGCGGCCCCGAGGGCGAGTACCTCGGCGCCCTCGAGGTGAGCCAGGACATCGCCCCGATCCAGGCGATATCGGGAGAGAAGCGCATCATCGCCTGAGAGGGCGGCGCCGGTTTCAGCGCGGGAGGAGGCGCGGCGCGAGCTCGTCGGCGACGCGATGCGCGACGTCGCCCGAGCGGTTGGCGAGGACGACGAGGGTCGAGCGGGCGGAGGGGAGGCGGCGCACGGCCGCGTTGAAGCCTGTCGTCTCGCCGTTGTGGGTCGCGAGAAGCCGGCCATCCAGCTCGGCGAGGCGCCAGCCGAAGCCGTAGGCCACGGGGCTCCCGTCGGCGAGGCGGCCCGGCCGGAAGCACTCCTCCATCGCCGCGCGCGGGACGAGGACCTCGCCGTAGAGGGCCTCGTCCCATTTCGCGTAGTCCAGGATCGAGGTATAGACGCCCCCGTCGCCGAGGACCGCGCTCGTCGGGCTCTGGTCAGCGGGGCGGAACGAGCCGTCCCCATCGCGCGCGAAGCCGTAGGCGCGGCGGGCCACCGGCTCTCCGCCCTCCCTCTCCACGTAGCCGGAGTCCGCCATGCCCAGGGGCAGGAAGATCTCGTCCTTGACGAAGCGGGAGAAGCGGCGTCCCGAGCGGGCCTCGACGGCGAGGGCGAGGAGGGCGTAGCCCGTGTTGCTGTAGCGATAGGCGGAACCGGGCGCGAAGTAGCCCTCGGGCTTCGCCGCGACCAGGGCGGGTATCTCGGCGTCCACGACCTGCTCCGTACGCCCCTCGGGCATGAGCTCCTCGTAGTCGGGGAGGCCGGAGAGGTGCCGCGCGAGCATGCGGAGCGTCACGCCACGCCCGAAGGCCGGACGGCCGGGCAGGACCTCCTCCACGGTCTCGTCCAGGCCGAGGAGGCCGCGCTCGCGGAGGATGAGGAGCGCCATCGCGGTGAACTGCTTGGAGACCGAGGCGAGCCGGAAGTTCACGTCGGGGCCGCAGGCCAGGCGGCGGGCGGGGTCGGCGAGGCCGACGCAGGCGAGTTCGGCCAACGCGCCGTCGCGGATGAGGGCCGCGCAGGCCCCCGGCTCGCCTTCGCGGAAACGCTCCGCGAGGGCCGCGCGCAGGAGCTCAGCCACGGGAAGCCCCCGCGCGCCGCGCCCTTCCCCTCGACTCCGCCTTCGGCGATTCCCCTGCGATCATGGGCCCTCCCTCCCGAGGAGCGTCATTGAACCGCGGCGCGGCGCTCCTTGTCAACCGAGCGCGATGCGCGCCTTCAACCGCCGCGCCTGAAGGAGCGCGAGAGGAGGAGGAGGGCGAGGGCGGCGAGGGCGACGGCCCAGTGGGCGGGAAGCGCGAGGCTCCTGCCCGCGGCCGCGACGAGGCTCGCGGCCGCCCAGGCGGCGGCCGCGTAGGCCGAGGACTTGCCGAAGTAGCTCCTCCTCGCCCGGGCGTCCAGGACGGGACGCAGGGCGATGTAGCGCAGGGCGAGGAGGGCGGCGAGTGGCGCGGCGCAGGCCAGGCCCAGGACGGGGGCGGGGATGGGCGCGGCGCTCATGCCGTCCTCCGCCTTCCGCGCAGCGAACGGGCCGCCGCGCCCGTCGCGCCGAGGGACCGCGCCGCGCCGAGCGGCGTGCCCGCCTCCCAGGCCCAGACCTCGATCCCCGCGCGGAGGAGGCGCGTCGCCGTGATCTCGTCCTCCATCGCCCGCATGCGGGCCGCGATCGCTCCCTCCTTTGTCTCGTCCCGCGAGGCCGGCCGGCCCGGCCTCAGCACTGCGACGGCGTAGCCGAGGGCGACGAGGCTCCGCAGGGGGCCGGCGTCGTCGGGGAGGAGGGGGCTCGCGAGGAGGATGAGGGAGCGGGGCGGGAAGAGGTAGACGGGCACGTTGTCGAAGCGCTCGAAGGCGACGTGCGAGCCCAGCGCGGCCCCCGCGGCGGCGGAGCGCAGTCTGAGACGCTGCGTCCGGCCGGAGCCGGGCGGGGTCCACTCGATCGTCGAACCGTAATTGAGGAAGGCCACGCGGTGCCCTCCGTCGAGGAGGGTCTCGGCCAGCGTCGCTGCGGCGGAGACCGCGGAATCGAAGAGGGCCTGGTCGTCGTAGGCCTGGGCCCGGCAATCGAGGACGAGGCCGACGTCGATGGCCCGCTCCTCTTCGAAGACGTTGACGATCTCCTCGCCCCAGCGGGCCTGCGCCCTCCAGTTGAGGCTCCGCAGGGAGTCGCCGGGGCCGTACTGCCTCGTGCCCGCGAAGTCCGTGCCCGCGCCGGTCCGCCGCGCGCGGCTCAGGCCGGAGAAGGCGCGGGCCGAGGGCGCGGTGAAGGCCGCGCGCGCGCCGCCGGCGAGGGCGGGAGGCGCGACGACCAGGCCGGGGCAGGGGAGGGCGAGCCGCGATTCGAGGGCGTGGAATGGGTCGAGGGCGCGCGCCTCGACCTGATCGAAGCGGTGCAGGCCGCGGCCGAGCCTGAGACCGTAGGAGATCGTCGCGGTCGCGCCCGCGTCGAGGCTGCCCTTCCAGGCGTTGGAGCCTTCCGCGACCGAGCCGCCCGGCGGCAGGCGGTCGGCCAGCTCGAGGAGCTCGAGGCGCGGGCCGAGGTTGCGCAGCTCGACCTCGACTTCGACGATGCGCTCGGCCTCGGGGCCGGGCTCGAGGAAGGAGGTCGAGAGGCGGCGTGTCGCTTCGAGGAGGGGCTCGGGCGCGCTCGCCGCCGTTCCCGCGAGGACCCAGGCCGCGAGGCCCAGGGCGGCGGCGATCCAGGCGCCCTCGGCGAGGAGCATGCCCGCGGCCGCGAGGAGGAGGGCCGCCGCGGCCGCCGCCTTCCTCGCGAGGCTCACGCTTCCCCGGCCTTGGGCACGGGGACGGAGTCGATCGCCGAGCGGACGACGTCCCCGACCAGGGCCTCGGAGGCCCAGGCGTCCGGCTTGAGGAGGACGCGGTGCACGAGGGCCTCGAAGGCGCACCACTTCACGTCGTCGGGCACGACGAAGGAGCGGCCCTCCATCACGGCCCTCGCCCGCGCGAGCTTGACGAGGGCGAGGGAGGCGCGGGGGCTCGCGCCCACGGCCACGCGCGGCGAGCGCCTCGTCGCGCGCGCGAGCTCGACCGCATAACGCGCCACGTCCCGGTCGACGTGGACGCGCTCGGCCGCCGCGGAGAGCCCGGCGAGGGCCTCGAGCCCGCAGGCCTCGCGGAGCTCCGGCTCCTCGGTGCCGCGCTCCGCCCGGCGCATGACGACCTCGACCTCCTCCTCGGCCTCCGGGTAGCCGATCGAGAGGCGCACGAGGAAGCGGTCGAGCTGGGCCTCGGGGAGGGGGAAGGTGCCCTCGTACTCGATGGGATTCTGCGTCGCGACGACCATGAACGGCAGGGGCAGGGAGAGGGTCTTGCCCTCCAGGGTCGCGTGGCGCTCCTCCATGGCCTCGAGGAGGGCCGACTGGGTCTTGGGCGGCGCCCGGTTGATCTCGTCCGCGAGCACGAAGTTCGCGAACACGGGGCCCTCGATGAGGCGCAGCGAGCCCGTGCCGCGGTCGAGGACGTAGGCACCGGTGATGTCGGCGGGCAGGAGGTCGGGCGTGAACTGGATGCGCTTGAAGCTGCCTCCCGCGACGCGCGCGAGGCTCCTGGCCGCGAGGGTCTTGGCCAGGCCCGGGCTGTCCTCGACGAGGACGTGGCCGCCCGCGATCGCCGCCCCGAGGAGCCTCTCGAGGAAGACCCTCTTGCCGACCACGGCCTTCTCGAGCTCGTCGAGGATCGCGGCGCAGAGCCCCGCGCCTTCCTTCCCCGTGATCGCCGCCGCGCCTTCCGTCATCCGCGCCCTCCCCGCCGCGCGCCGCGCAGCGCATCGATGTCGTCCAACGCGCGTTCCGTCGCCTCGAGGAAGCGCGCGAGCTCGGCGGCCTCGCGGCCGCGGCGGGACTCCCCGCCCGAGTCCATATATCGCCTGACGCGCCAGAAGGGGCCGCGCGGCCGTCCGGACAGGTAGTCCCGCTCGACGTAGTCCCGCAGGCCGGGCGCGGCGTCGAGGGCCGGGCCGCGCAGCCCGGCGCGGGCGGCCTGCGAGTCGAGCCCGCGCTCGAGCGCGAGGGCGCCGGCGGCGAGGGCCGC
>CAYNPQ010000147.1:0-7976 GCA_964399065.1 uncultured Treponemataceae bacterium
CGGCGCAGTTGAGCCACTCCTCGAGGGTCGAGTGCATGCCCCGCTTGAGGAGGATCGGCTTGCCCGACCTCCCCGCCTCGCGGAGCAGGGAGAAGTTCTGCATGTTGCGGGCGCCGATCTGGAGGACATCCGCGTACTCGCCGACCCAGGAGACGTCCCTCGTGTCGACGACCTCGGTCACCACGGGCAGGCCCGTCTCGCGCCGCGCCTTCTCGAGGATCTTGAGGCCCTTGAGGCCGAGCCCCTGGAAGGCGTAGGGCGAGGTCCTGGGCTTGAAGGCGCCCCCCCGGAGCATGCTCGCGCCCGCGGCCTTGACCGCGACCGCGGTCCTGATCGTCTGCTCCTCCGTCTCGACGGAGCAGGGGCCGGCGATGACGACGAGTCCCTCGCCGATCCTCACGCCGCCGACCTCGATGACGCTTCGCAGACCCTCGGGCCCCAGGCCGGAGAGCTTCAGGTTCTTCATGGCTCGAGACTCCAAACGCCCGCCGCGGGGAACTGGATCGGCACGGCCGTTACGACGCTGCGGCGGACAGATGATTCTATGCGTAGCAATGGCGAATCATAGCCGGCGGGAACGCGGAGGGTCAAGGCAGAGGCCCGGGGCGCGCGCCGGAATCTACCCTCGGAGCCCCGAGGGTCCCTCGTCAGTAGGAGACGTATTTGCCTTGGGTCTGGTAGCCGCTCCAACCGAAATAGGTGTTGTACTTGTAGCGCCCCGCGGAGGGCACCCTGATCGATCCCAAGCCGAGGGGACAGTTGGCGAAGATTGCGGTGCTGCCGGCGGAGGGCGGGATCTCCGGCACCATGGTCACGCTCGCCAGGAGGTCGCAGTTGGCGAAGCTCTCGCCACCCATCGCGGCGACGCCCGCGGGTATCGTGATCGAGGTCAGTCCGTCGCAGTCCGAGAAGGCCGACCTGCCGATGGAGGCGAGGCTCGGGCCGAGGGCGATGGCGTCGAGGCCCCGGCAGTTGGTGAAGGCCCCATCCCCGATCGTCGTCAGGCCGGAGGGAAGGGCGAGGGTGCCGTCGAGGCCCGAGCAGCCGTTGAAGGCGTTCTCGCCGATGGTCGCGAGCAGGGAACCCGAGCCGAAGGAGAGCCCGCTGAGCCCGGCGCAGCCCGAGAAGGCCGTGCCGTCGATCGCGGTCACCCCGTCGGGGATGGCGAGCTCGCCCGAGGCCGCGGCGCAGCCCTGGAAGGCGTAGCCCTCGATGCGGGTCAAGCAGGCGGGGAGCTCGATGCGCGCGAGCTTCACGCAGCCCTGGAAGGCTCCGTAGCCGAGGCTACGTAGAGTGGAGGGCAGGGGGGCGCTCACCAGATTAGAGCAATCTATGAAGGCCGAGCCGCCGACGGAGACGAGGCCCTCGGGCAGGGCGGCGCTCGCGATCCAAGACTTGTACTTGAACGCTTCCGCCGCGATGGAGCGGACCGGGGCTCCGTCGTAGTAGGCGGGGACGACGAGGTCGGTCACGGCGTAGCTGTCCAGGCCCGTGACCGCGTAGCTCCCGTCGGCCTGGAGCGCGAAGAGGAGGCTCGAGGAGGGGAGCCACAAGGCATGGAGCGTGAGCTCCGCGGCGGGCATGGAGAGGCTGTCGCCCGAGCGGTAGACCCTGCCTGCGCCGCCCGCCTCCGTGCTCCAGCCGCCGAGGACGTAGCCGGAGCGCGAGAGGTCGCCGGGATTGCCGAGGACGGAGGCGGTTTCGCCGGCGCAGCGGAGCGCCGCGTCCACGGGGACGGCGCCAGTTTCCGCGTCGGGCGCGGAGTAGCCCACGCGGTAGACCTGGTCCGTCGCCACGATGACGAGGCTCCCGGAGTAGACCGAGCCGTCCTGGTCCGCGACCCTGAGGCTTATGGCGTGGGAGCCGCGGCGGAGGCCGCGGGGCGCGAAGCTCGCCGTCGTGGCGCCCTCCTGGGCGAGACCGTCGACGTACCAGCGGTAGGAGGCCGCGTTCCCCGAGTAGGAGCCGGCGTAGCTCCGGTCCTCGCAGAGCTCCGGGATGCGCACAGGGCCGGAGACGGTCACGGTCCGGCTGGCCGGGCGGCTGACCGAGAGGCTCCCGCCGGCGCTCCCGTTCGGGAGGACAGTCACGGCCACATCGGCGCTCGCTCTGCCGTCGGCGCTCGTCGCGGTGATGACGGCGCTCGCCGAGCTCGGGCCATCGTGCCTCGGCGTCGCGAGCCCCGTCCCGTCGACGGCGACGACCGACTCGTCGCTCGATGTCCAGGTCACCGTGGGATGGGAGGCGTCCGCCGGCAGGACCGTCGCCGCGAGTCGGGCGGAGGGCCCGCCGCGGACGAGGGTGAGGCTGGCCGGCTCCACGCTGACCGAAGCGGCGTACCTAAGCGCCACGGTCACGGCGCAGGTATCCTCGAAGCCGCCCTCGGCCGTGGAGACCGTGATGGTCGCTTTCCCAAGCCCCTTGGGGGCGACCGCGCCGTTCGAGATGGCGGCGACCGACTCGTCGCTCGAGCTCCAGCTCATTCCCCGGTTGGTCGCGTTGGCCGGCGCCACGCTGGCCGCGAGACTCGCCGGGGAGCCGTTGAGGTAGAGCGTCAGGCTCTCGGGAAGCAGGGAGACCCCGGTCACGGCCCGAAAGGGTACGGAGAAGCTTTCCTCCGGGAAAGCGAGGTCCGCCGCGGTCTCGACGTTCTGGAAGACCTCGACGGTCTCGAAGAGCGGCGCGGTCATCTGGCCGGAGACGGCCGTGAAGGAGGCCAGGTAGGAACCGGCCAGGGCGGGGGCGAGGACGAAGCTCCCCGCCGCGCCGCCGCCGTCGAGGGCGAGCCGGCCCGGCGCGGGATTCGCGTCCCCGCTCGAGTAGTACGAGACGGTCCCGTCGGGGGCCGTCAGCGTCAGGAGCAGCTCGGAGCAGGGCTCCGGCGCCGCGGCGAGGTCCAGGGTCAGGCGGATGCTCCCCGAGCCCGAGCCCTCGTGGATGTAGCGGAGGACGAGATGGAGGCTGCCCGAGGCCGTGTCCGTCAAATCCACGGCCCCGCCGCCGGAGACGATGGCTCGGTCCTGGCCGTCGTAGCCGGTGATCGAGACGGTCCATTCGGTCCGGGCCAGGCGCGTGACCGAGTATGAGGCTCCGGTCAGCCCCCCGAGCTCGACACGATCCTCCCCGACGGCCGTCAGGACCAGGCCGAAGCTCGCGGGAAGGGGATAATCGCGAGGATAGAGCGAGCGCGCCGCGGTGGTGGCCCAGCTGAGCTCGAGCCGCCCCTCGGCGGGCATCGACCGCGGGCATGAGGCCAGGCCGAGACAGGCGGCGAGGGCCGCGAGGGCGATCGCGCCGCGGCGGAAGGCCGAATGCGCGGTCCGATTTTCCATGCACTGCTCCTATGGCCGCCCATGCCGCGGCCGAGGGCCAGTATAGTCTCCGCCTTGACGCGAGTAAACATGAAGCTTCCGCATTGTCCCCGGGCGAGCCCTCGGCTCGAGGTCGCGGGCCCGCTAGTCCAGCTTCCCCTCGTCCAGTCCCTCGATGAACCTCACGCCGAGCCGGATCGCGGCCTCGATCGCCTCTGGCTCGATCGCCCCTACCTCGTCCCGGGGCGTGTGGTAGACCGAGGAGCGAGATTCGTTGGACCAATCCATGCCCATGAGGCTGGCCGCCCGGACTCCCGCCTTGGCGAGCTCGGCCGCGTCGGTGCCCCCCGTGAGGAAGGCGATCGGCTTGGGGACGACGGCGATGCCTTCGGCGGCCCCCGCTTCCCTGATGAGCTCCGCCACCTTCCCGTCGAGCTTCACGGAACCGTTGATGTCCGAGAGGAGGAGGGCGAGCTTGTCGCGCTCGAAGACGCAATCCATGTTGAAGGCGAAGGTCGGGATCGAGGCGAACTCGGCGCGATGCGCGCGCGCGTAGGCGCGGGCTCCGCGCAGGCCGGCCTCCTCGGCGTCGAAGCTGGCGAAGAGTATCCGCGTCGACCGGAGCCCGGCTCCGGCGTCGCGGCGCTCACGGAACACCCGCGCCATCTCGAGAGCCGTCGCCGAGCTCGCAAGGTTGTCCCCGGCGCCGGGCGTCCCTTCCCTGGACGCGTATCGCCAAAGGGGCGCCACGAGGACGAAGGCGAGGCAGAAGGCGGCGGCGGCCCCGAGGCGCGCGGCCGGACCCGCGAAGGCCGCGACCGGGAAGGAGGCGAGCCAGAGGGCGCCGAAGGCCCCCATCCCGCTATAGAGCCGGCGCGCGTAGAGCTCGGGCCGATCGACGAAGAAGTTGAAGACGAAGGCCGAGTCGTGGTGGCCCGAGACGATGACCTGCCGCCTGACTTCCCCCGCGGGCTCGACCGATCCGATCACGTTCAGGCCCCCGCGCTTCGGGTAGAAGGGATCGAGGGGCTCCTTGTAGAGGAAGTTCTCCAGGACGAGGATGGCGAGCCCGAGCGTCGAGAGGGCCGCGGAGGCCCAGGGCGCCACGGCCAGGAGGGGCGCGGCCAGGGCGTAGAGGAGCACCATGACCTTGATGAAGCCGAGGAAGGCGCCCGGATGGACGGCGAAGGGCTCGATCGCGACGGCGTCGCAGGAGAGCCGCGCCTCCGCCTCGAGCCGGGCGGCGGCCTTCTTGCAGGCCTCGCCGCCCGCGAGCCGAGGGCCCGTCTCCTCGATGATCCTCCGCGTCAGACCCAGCACCCGATCCGCAGTCTCGCCCATGTCGCGCTCCATGAGGACAGGATCATAGCATCCCCGCTCGGCCAAGGCCATGGAAGGCCGTAGTATTGTCCCCCGCTTTCCGGGGCGCTACAATGTCTCCCGACCGACGATCGACAGGGAGGCCCCATGTCCCGCCCGAGCCAAGTTCCCGCCCTCGCCCTCGCCCTCGCCCTCCTCGCGCCCGCCCTCGCGGCCCAGGAGGCGAGGGTCGCCCTCGTCATCGGAAACGGGGCCTATGCCGCGGTGCCGAAGCTCGGAAACCCGGCCAACGACGCCCAGGACGTGGCGGCCAAGCTGACGGAGCTCGGCTTCAAGGTCACCAGGCTCGCGGACGCCAAGCTCGCCGATATGCTCAAGGCCCAGCGCGACTTCGCGGAAGGCGCCAAGAGCGCGGGCATGCGGGTGTTCTACTACGCGGGCCACGGGGTCCAGTCCGAGGGCCAGAACTGGCTCCTCCCCGTGGACGCCGACGTGAAAGAGGACTACGAGCTCAAGACCAAGGCCCTCTCGGCCCAGCTCGTCCTCGACGGGCTCAAGGCAGCGGGCCAGGGCGTCAACATCGTCATCCTGGACGCCTGCAGGGACAATCCCTTCAAGGCCAGCTCGAGGAGCGCGGGCGCGAGCCGGGGCCTGGCCGTGATGGGCACCTCGGGCTCGCTCATCGTCTACGCGACTGCCCCGGGCTCCACGGCCGCGGACGGCGACGGTCGCAACGGCCTATTCACCGAAGCCCTCCTTTCGCGCCTGGACAGCCCCGGCCTGAGCCTCCAGGAGATCATGACCAACGTGGCCGCCGACGTGGTGGAGCGGACCAAGGGAGCCCAGGAGCCCTGGAAGCAGGACAACCTCACCAAGATGGTCTATTTCGTGACGCCGGAACAGGCCCAGGCCCGCTTCGCCGCCCAGCTTGCCAAGCGCCAGGGCGAGCTCGAGGCCCTGAACGCCCAGCTCGCGGGCCTCCAGGGCCAGCTTGCCGCGGAAGCCGACGCGGCCAAGCGCGCCTCCCTCGAGCTCGAGATCAAGAAGCAGGCAGCCCTGCAGGCGACGAAGAAGCAGGAGGCCGAGGCCCTGGCCGCGGAGCGGGAGCGCCAGGCCCAAGCGGAAAAAAGCCAGGCCGCCATGGCCGCCCAGCTCGCTTCCTACAAGACCGAGGCCGCGGGCCGCGAGGAGGCCATCCGCAAGGCGGCCGAGGCCAAGCGCAGGGAGCTCGAGTCGCTGAAAACCGGCGGCAGCGGGGCCCTGCCCTTCATCCTCGCCATCGAGACGGCGCGATCAGCGCGAGCCGACCTCGGCTCCCAGTACGACGCCAGCCTCGCGACCGTGACGGCCGCCGTCTCCTCGAGCTACGACGGCAAGTTAGCCGCCCTCGCTTCCTGGACCGAGGACCCCTGGGAGAACACCGCCGAGTTCAAGGCCAGGGTCCAGGCCGAGCGCTCGCGGCTGGAGAGCGAAAAGCAGGCCGCCCTCGCCGAGGCCCGCTCGGGCACCGAGGCCAAGCGCGCCGAAGCCCTCTCTCCCTTCGCCGAGGCCGAGGAACTCGCCGTCGCGGGTCTCGAGGCTTGTACCTATCCTTTATCCGGCGCCTCGGTGAAGGTCGAAGTGGGCACTTTCGACAAGGACGAGAAGTGCTTCCCCATAACGCTCCGCTCGACAGTGCCCGAGCTGCCCTACCAGGCGGGCTTCAAGTACTCCATCAAGAGCGATCAGACCGAGGAGCTCAAGCGGAGGTACCTCGAGTTCGACGCTTGGCAGAAGGCCGGGGCCCTCTTCGGCGAGATCGAGGCCTCGGTGAGTTCAGCGGGCGCCGCTGGCTTCGTCAACCAGATCGAGACGTTGCGCGTACGGGTCGTGGACGCCTCGGGCGAGAAGCTCCTGTACGAGGAGAAGCCCGCCAGACCCATCTCAGTATTCACGGGGAGCGCGGATAGGGAAAAAGCCAAGGCCCTCTCCTCCTACCTCGCGGTGAGCGCCCCGGGCGCGGCGATTTGGGTGAACGGGAAGAGCCTCGGAATGGGGCGGGCCCTCATCCTGAGCCCCGCGGCCGGAAGTTACGCGATCAAAGCTCTCCTGCCCGACGGGAAGGTTTTCGAGGAGAAGAGGAACCTGAAAGCCGGGGCGGCGGAACGGGTGGTCTTCGATATGTCGGGCAGCATCTCCGTCAGCGCCAGGACTGTGGGAGAGCTCTGGATCGACGGGGTGAATAAGGGTATTGTCGCTCCTGGATTGCCAACGACCTTCGATTCAGTTGCGCCCGGCACGCGGAACCTCGAGCTGCGCTACCCGGAGGGAAAGACAGAAAAGCTCGCCATACGCGTAAGCGCCAGGGAGAGGGCACAGGCTGCATTCAGCTATATTCCACCTCCCCCAATCAAGAACGGCTTTGTCTATCTGCCCGCCAGCAGCTTCACCATGGGCTCCCCTGCCTCGGAGAAGGACCGGAGTGGCGACGAAGGTCCCCAGCACGAGGTACGGCTCTCGGCCTTCGCGATCGGGCAGTACGAGGTGACACAAACCGAGTGGCAGGCGGTGATGGGCTCGAATCCGAGCAATTTCAAGGGCGATCGCCTGCCGGTGGAGCAGGTGAGCTGGTACGATATCCTCGTGTACTGCAACAAGCGGAGCCGGAAAGAGGGCCTCGTCCCCTGCTACAGCATCTCGGGGAGCACCGATCCGGGCCGCTGGGGAGCCGTACCGACGAGCAGGAACGGGACCTGGGACGCGGTGCGCTGCGACTGGTCGGCGAATGGGTACCGGCTTCCGACGGAGGCTGAGTGGGAGTACGCGGCCAAGGGCGGGGCCGCTGCCGGCAGCCTGGCGGTGAACGCGGTGTATGCGGGGAGCGCTGAGCTGGACAGCGTGGCCTGGTATATCGGCAACAGCGGCAACATGACCCATCCGGTGGGACAGAAGGCGGCGAATGCCCTGGGCCTCTACGACATGGCGGGGAATGTCTGGGAGTGGTGCTGGGACTGGTACAAGGATACCTATTATGCGAGTTCTCCCGGGAGCGATCCCCGCGGGGCTGATTCTGGAGCGTATCGCGTGTTGCGCGGGGGCTCTTGGGACTACGATGGGCTCTACCTGCGCTCGGCCCTCCGGGGCTACAACGGCCCGGGCCTCAGGTACAGCAGCAGCGGGTTCCGGGTGGTGGTTGGGCGGTAGTGCTGGGGGCTCCAGGATTTCCTTTCGTAGAGTGTGGATGGTGGTTCGTGGATAGCTCCGCCGTTTCGGCGGAGCTGGGGGTGCAGGGGGGGTCGCCCCCCGGCCCCTACGAATTTATCGAAGAGAAGGGAAAAAAGTGAAGGAAGCCTTGCTTCTGGAAAA
>CAYNPQ010000148.1:0-7953 GCA_964399065.1 uncultured Treponemataceae bacterium
CGTCGTAGGAGTTGCCCGGCGTGAAGTGGATGGAGCCGGCGATCTTCTCGTCGAAGAGGGTCTCCTTCATCGGCTTTTCGATGAAAGGATTGACGCCGACGGCGAACTCGCCGACGTAGCGCGCGCCCTCGTCGATGTCGAGGACGCGGTTCACGCGCGCCTCGTCGTTCGCCGTCGCCTTGACGATCTTCCCTTTCGCGAACTCGAAGCGGATGCGCTCGAAGGTGAAGCCGTCGCGCTCGGCCGGCGCGTTGTACAAAATCACGCCTTCCACCGAGTCGCGGACCGGCGCGCTGTAGACCTCGCCGTCGGGGATGTTCATGGTCCCGTCGCACTTGACCGGCGGCAGGCCCTTGATCGAGAAGGAGAGGTCGGTGCCGGGGCCGACGAGGCGCACGCGGTCGGTCCTCGCCATGAGATCGACCAACGCGTCCATCGCCTTCGACATCCGCGCGTAGTCCATGGTGCAGACATCGAAATACCAGTCCTCGAAGGCCTGCTCGCTCATCGAGGCGAGCTGGGCCATGGCCGCCGAGGGGTAGCGCAGGACGACCCATCGGGTGTGCGGCACGCGGATCTCCATGTGGACCTTCTTGTTGACGATCCGGTTGTAGGCCTCGAGGCTGTCGGGCGGCATGTCGGCCCAGGCGAACTGGTTGCGGAGCGAGGTGAAGCCGATGTAGCAGTCCATCTCGCGCATGCGATCGGCCTCGAAGCGGGCCTGGAGCTCGAGCTGCGCGGCGCCCGCCCGGCGGAAGAGGGCCCGGTCGACGGTCCGGTCGCGCAGGGTGACGAAGGGGAGGCCGCCGGCCTCGTGGATCGCGTCGACGAGGGCGCAGACGAAGGGGGCCTCGGCGTTGTTGTCCTGGACGAGGACCTTCTCGCCTTTCTTCACCTTGAGGGAGTAGTTCACGAGGATCGAGGCGAGCTTCGTCAGTCGGGGATCTACCATGGTTCGCTCCTGGGGCGGCCCCTCGGGGCGCCCGCCGCCAGAGCATAGCGCGCCGGCTCGCGGCTCGTAAAGTCCGCGCCCGCCCCGGAGGGGGCCCCCATTCCGGGGGAATTTGCCTGGACGGGCGGCCGGCCTTATACTTCAGGTCGAGGAGCGAAATTGCCATGGAAGCGATACGCGACCTCAGCTGGATGCGCCAGCTCGCGCTCTCCTCGGTGGAGCGCTCGGAGCTCCGCGGCTTCGGCATCGCCGTCGTGTCCGTCCCGCCCACGACGGCCCGCCACGCCGAGCGGTTCCGTTACCGTCTCCTCGCCTTCGACCCGGGCCTCGGCAAGCCCGTCCTCTCGGTCGACCTCGAGAGCGACATCCTCGGAGACTATTGCCTCTCCGTCCAGTTCGGCTCCGTCCACGAGGTGCTGGCGCGCTACGACGTCCCGCCCGGCATCGAGGAGTTCCGCGCCCGGGCCCTCGCCGAAGCCGAGGCCCGCTTGCCGGCGAAGCCGGGCCGCGCGCGGAAGGAAGCGTCGCGGCAGCGCGGCAAGGGCGGGCCGCGGGCCGGCGGCGAAGGCCGGGGGGACTGAACCGGGCTCCCGATTCCGCCGATCATCGAGTATGCGCCGCCCCCGCCTCGCCCTCGCCTTCCTCCTCGTCCTGGCAGCCTCCGGCACGCTCGCCGCGGAGGAGCTCTGGTCCGAGCTCGGTTTCTTCGTCGAGATGCCCGCTGGCTTCGAGCTTCGGGACGGCGACGGCAAGTCCCGCTTCTCCTTCGCCGACCCGGCGGGGGGCATGGAATTCGACATCATCGCCTACGAGCGCGGCAGGTTCGCCGGGGCCGGGGCGATGGCGGCCGAGAGCCTGGGGAAGCTCGGCTCGAAGGGCGAGAGCGAGGACTTCGAGTACGAGGGGAGGAAGGCCGTATTCGCGACGCTCGACTTCGCGCTCGGGAGGGAGGCGCGCAGGGGACTGGCCCTGTTCATCGAGGGCCGCGCGGCTGCCGGGCAGCCGGGCAAGGGCCCCGGCCCGGAGCGCGACTACGCCCTCCTGGCCCACGCCTCCGCGCCCAAGTACGAGGCCTACTCGCCCTTCCTCCTCTCCTGCCTCGACGCCTTCTCGATCGACCGCGCCGCGCGGCGTTCGCCGGGTCCGGTGAGCCAGTACCTCCTCGCGTGGCCGCCCGAGCGGCCCGACCGCCGCAGGGTGGCGTTCCCCGGAGCCCCGGCGGCCGAGCTGCCCTGGAGTCCGCGCGAGGCTGAGGAGGAGGAGGAGACCGCGGGCCGCGAGTACGGCGTGCTCTCGTCCTACGCGCAGGATCCCGTGCTCTGGGCCGAGGCCTGGGGCCGCTTCTATCGCATGGTCTACCGCGAGTCGGCGGCCCGCCTCGACCGCCTCGCCCTCGAGCTCTCGCGGAGCCTCCCGCGCGAGGACCCGACCGAGGTGGCGCGCCGCGTCCTCGCCTGGGTCCAGGGCTTCACCTACGAGCGCGACCCCGAGGGCATCGATCTCGTGCCGCCGATGGCCGCGGCATACGAGGCCAGGGGCGACTGCGACGCCCGCGCCCTCGCGGCCGCCGCCGTCCTCGAGCGCCTGGGCATCGACGCGATCCTCATGCTCTCCCGCGAGTACTCGCACGCCCTCCTCGCCGTCGACGTGCCCGGCGGAGGCCAGCGCTTCGCCTTCGAGGGCAGGAAGTACCTCGTCGGGGAGACCACCGCGAAGGTGGGCCTCGGCATGATCGCCGCGAACCAGGCCGACTGGTCCAAGTGGCTCGGCGTCCAGCTCGGGGACTAGGCGGTCCCCGCTTCATTGACCTGTCGGCTCCGGCCCGGCTATAGTCCGCCGATGCGCCGACCGCTTCTCGTCCTCGCCGCCCTCCTCCTCGCCCTGCAGCCCCTCGTCGCGGGCGGACGGGTCTTCATCCTCGACTATCACACCTTCCTCGGCACGCGGAGATCCTCCCTGGACTACGCCCCCGCGGAGCTCGCGAGGCAGCTCGACGAGATCGCCGCCCTGGGCTACCGCTTCGTCGACCTCGGGGACGCGATCGCCGGCAGGATCGAGGGGGACAGGAACGTCGTCCTCACGATCGACGACGCGAACCACAGCGTCTACCAAGCCTTCGGGGAAGTCCTTAGGCCGAGGGCCATCCATCCGGAGCTCTTCGTGTACCCCGGCCCCATCCTCGGGAAGAGCCGCTTCTTCCTGAGCCCGGCGCAGTTGGCCGAGCTCGCGGCCCGGGGCTGCGGGATCGGCGCCCACGGCTTTTACCACGAGTACATGACCATCAAGGCCTGGAAGGCCGATCCCCGGAGGGTCGAGAAGGAGGCGAAGGGCCCCGGACCGGCCCTCGAGCTCATGCTCGGCAAGAAGCCGCGGCTCTTCGCCTACCCCTTCGGCGTGGGCTCGCCGCAGGCGGCCGCCCTCCTCCGCGACGCGGGATACGACTACGCCTTCGCCGCCGCGGACAAGCTCGTCGCCGTGGACTTCGCGGATCCAGCCCTGGACCGCTACGCCGTGCCCCGCGCCATCGTCTACCTCTGGAACCGGAACGCGATCATGCGCGGCCTCGCGGCTCAGGCCGGCGTCGCCTTGCCGCGGGCCGCCGCGCGCGCCGGCACCGTGGCGAGATACACGCCGGCCACGGCCACGAGGCCGCCGGCGAGCTGCCCAGGCCCGAGCCGCTCGCCGAGCAGGATGTAGGCCGCGACCACCGACACGACGGGGATGAGGTTGATGAAGACCGAGGCCTTGCCGGCGCCGAGGGTGTCGAGGGCGGAGATGTAGAGCCAGTAGCCGGCGGCCGAGCAGAGGAGGCCGAGGTAGGCCACGTTGAGCGCCACCGGCAGGGAGACCGGCGCCCAGGAGTCCGACTCGGCGAGGGCGAAGGGGATGCAGCCGGCGAGGCCGAAGAGGCTCTGCCAGAAGGTGACGCAGATCTTGCCGTGGCGCGAGGCCACGGGCCTCGTCAGGAAGCCGTAGACGACCCAGGAAACCGCGGCCCCGGCCATGTAGAGGTAGCCCGTCGTCGAGGAGGGCGCCCCTCCCCCGCCGCCGCCCGAGCGCAGCACGATGAGGGTCACGCCCGCGACCGAGAGGGCCGCGCCGACGTAGGTCCTCGGCCCGAGCCTCGTGCCGAGGAAGAGCCGCTCGGCGACCAGGGTGAGGATCGGGATGGTCCCGATGATGAGCGAGGACTCGGAGGCCGAGAGCAGGGACACGCCGTTGTTCTCGCAGAGGAAGTAGATCGTCACCCCGACGAGGCCGCCAGCGGCCAGGAGGGGGAGGTCGCGCGCATTGACGCGCAGATCCTCCTTCGCGGCGAGGGCGAGGAGGGGGAGCACGGCGACGGCGAGGATGAAGCGGGCCGCCGCGAGGCTCATCGGCGGGATGGCGCCCACCGCGACTTTGATGCTGAGGAAGGAGAGGCCCCAGAGGAGGGCCACGGCCAGGCCGAAGAGTGGTGCAGCGCGGCGCTTGTCCATGCGCAGATGCTACCCCGGCCGCGCGCTCCCTTGCCAGTGGGCGGGGCGGGGCGCGATACTCCTCCCATGTCCCGCAAGGAGCTCGAGGCCGTCCTCGACTACATTCTCAACCGGGCCGACGAGGCCGAGCTCGAGGTCGTCGCCAAGGCCTGCGAGCGCCGCGCGCGGGACCGGGCGACCTTCGCCTCGATCGGGGGCGAGGGCCCGGGCGCGATGGCGCGGCGCATGGCGGGAGAGCTCGAGCGCGGCGTCGGCGCCACGATGGAGAACGTCCGCGCGACGGTCAGGGGCCTCGTCGCCGAGATCGTCCGCAAGAACGCGCCAGAAGTGAGCGACGAGCAGCTCGAGGCCATCCTCGACGAGTACGCCCCTCCGCCCGGGAAGTCGAAGCCGGCCGCGCGCGACTCCGGCCTGCCTCCGGAGGCCCTCCTCGGCATGGTCCGCTCCTTCGTGGAGTACTCCGAGGGCCGCATGGCCCCGAGCCGCCAGCGCGAGCTCTGGGAGCAGGGCGGCCGCTGGCAGGACGAGTACTGGCGCGCCTTCCCCGCCGAGGTGAAGGCCCTCGTGAAGGCCTATCTCGAGGGCAAGATCGACGGCGACACCTTCGGCACGGCACTCCTCTCCGTGCTGGAGCTCTAGTGTCCTGTAATATTCATATTGCTTGATACGGTACCGTAGGTGACCAATAGCCGCCGCTTCGGCGTCGGTTATTGGTCACACATTCCGAATATTACAGGACACTAGCCCGCCGAGGACAGGATCCGGCCCCCCTCCGTCAGGATGGCCTCGCTCAGCATCTGTATGAGCGCCGAGTGCCGCTTCCAGCGGTGCCAGTACAGGACCGACTCGATCCGCGCGCCCTCGTCCAGCTCCACGAGCCTGCCCCTCGCGATCGCCTTAGCCGCCTGGACCTCGGCGACGAGGCCGTAGCCGAGCCCGTGGAGGATGGCTTTCAGGTACTGCTCCGTCGAAGGGATGTAGTGGGCGGGCGGGACGGGATGGCCCTCGCCGAGGAGGGCCGCGAGGGCCCGGTACTGCATCCGGTCATCCCGGTCCGAGTGCAGGATGGGGGCGAGGGCCGCGCTGTCGCGGTCGACGCCGCGGGGGAAATGCCCGGCCGCGAAGGCCGGCGAGGCGACGAGGAGGTAGCGCATGGCGCCGATCCTCGTCGCGACGCAGCCCTGGATCGTGCCGCGCCGGGGGCTGACGCAGCCCGCCACGGCCCCGGATTTGAGGACGCCGAGGGTCCGGTCCTGCTCCTCGACGATGATCTCGAGGGTTGCGCCCGTCTTCCGCGCGAAGGGGACGAGGGCGTCCATGAGCCAGGCGGCGAGGCTGTCGGGATTGGCGGCGAGGCGGACCTGGGGCCGGCCCCTGCCGGAGCCCTCGGCGTCGGGGCCCAGCTCCTCGAGGGCCTCGGACTCGAGGTCGGCCACCTGCCTCCAGTGCCGGAGCAGGCGCTCGCCCGCCTCGGTCGGGCGCGGCGGGTTCTCCCGGAGGACGAGGACCCGGCCCACCTCCTCCTCGAGCTGCCTCACCCGCTGCGAGACGGCGGATTGGGTGACGAGGAGGCGGGCCGCCGCGCGCTCGAAGCCCCCCTCCTCGATGACCGCGGCGAGGGCCTCCACCAGACGGTAATCGAGCATGCCTTTAGTATTAGCATCCCTAATACCATATTCCAAGTATTAATTTGATAAATATGTCGCCCGCCGCTAGAATTGAGCCGGGAAGCCCGCCGCCACGGGCCCCGAGGAGTGTCTCGATGACGAGCGTGAGGATAGACGGCGAGTCCTTGACTGTCGAGGATGTCGTCCGGGTGGCCCGCCGGGGCGCGGCCGCGGAACTCGATCCCGCGGCCCTGGGGCGGGTCGCCGCCTCGCGGGCCGTGGTCGACCGCTGCGTAGAGGGCGGCCTCGTGCGCTACGGCATCACGACGGGCTTCGGCAAGTTCTGCGACGTCGTCATCTCCCCCGAGGAGAACGCCCTCCTCCAGCGGAACCTCATCATGAGCCACGCCTGCGGGGTCGGCGAGCCCTTCCCCGAGGAGGTCGTCCGCGCGATGATGCTCCTCCGGGCCAACGCCCTCGCGGTCGGCTATTCGGGCATCCGGCCCTCGACCCTCGCCTCCCTCGTCGCCCTCCTCAACTCGGGCGTGGTCCCCGTGGTGCCGGAGCAGGGCTCGCTCGGGGCCTCGGGCGACCTGGCGCCCCTCTCGCACATGGTCCTCGTCCTCATCGGCCTCGGCGAGGCCACGTACCGCGGCCGCCGCATGCCGGGCGCCCAGGCGCTCGCGGCCGCCGGGCTCGCGCCGGTGGAGCTCGCCGCCAAGGAGGGCCTCGCCCTCATCAACGGCACCCAGGCCATGACCGCCGTGGCCGCCCTCGCCTGCGCCGACGCGCGGGAGCTCCTCGACGCGGCCGACCTCGCCGCGGCCCTGAGCTCGCAGGCCCTCCGCGGCATCGTCGACGCCTACGATCCCCGCCTCCACGACCTCAGGCGCCAGAAGGGCCAGGTCGAGGCCGCGGCCGCGATGCGCGATCTCCTCGCGGGCTCGGCGCTCGCGACGCGGCAGGGCGAGCTCCGCGTGCAGGACGCCTACGCCCTGCGCTGCGTGCCGCAGATCCACGGCGCGAGCCGCGACGCGATCGGCTACGCCTTCTCGATCGTCGCCCGCGAGCTCAACGCGGTGACCGACAACCCCATCATCTTCCCCGAGGACGAGGCGATCATCTCGGGGGGCAACTTCCACGGGCAGCCCGTGGCCCTCGCCATGGACTTCCTCGCGGTGGCCCTCGCCGAGCTCGCGAGCGTCTCCGAGCGCCGCGTCGAGCGCCTCGTCAACCCGGCCCTCTCGAACGGCCTGCCCGCCTTCCTCACGCCGAACGGCGGCCTCAACTCGGGCTTCATGATCGCCCAGTACGTCGCCGCCGCCCTCGTGAGCGAGAACAAGGTCCTCGCCCATCCCGCGAGCGTGGACTCGATCCCCTCGAGCGCCAACCAGGAGGACCACGTCTCCATGGGCACGATCGCCGCCCGCAAGGCGAGGACCGTGCTCGGCAACCTCCGCAAGGTCCTCGCGATCGAGCTCCTCGCCGCCTGCCAGGGCGCGGACCTCCGCGGCCGCGCGGGGGGGCCGGGGCCTGACGGCCTCTCTCCGCGGACCTATGCCGCCTATCGCGTCCTGCGGGCGGCCGTGCCCGAGCTCGGGCCCGACCGCGTCATGTATCCGGACATCGAGGCCGCGATCGCCCTCCTCGCGGAGGGCGCTATCGTCGCGGCGGCCGCCGCGGCCGGCTGAGCCGCGAAGGAGCCACCATGAAGGAAGCGTCGATCCTCCCGGCCGATCTCGGCCTCTCCGAGCTGCCCCCCGACCCGGTCTTCGAGCCCGGCATCCGCCGCGCGCCCCGGCGCGAGGCGCGCCTGACCCCGGCCCAGGAGGTCCTCGCCCTCGAGAACGCCCTGCGCTACATCCCCGAGAAGTGGCACGAACGGCTCGCGCCCGAGTTCCTCGAAGAGCTCAGG
>CAYNPQ010000149.1:0-7918 GCA_964399065.1 uncultured Treponemataceae bacterium
GTCAACATCCAGGGCACGGAGATGGCCTCCATCCTCCCGGTCCGCGACGACGGCACGGTCTACTTCTTCTCCATGGCGACGAGCTTCACCCGCGCCGCCCTCGGCGCCGAGGGCATCGGCAAGGACGTGAACATGATCATCGGCAACGGCTACACCAAGGACCACGCCGAGATCACCCTCTGGGAGCTCCGCGAGAACCCCGCGCTCCGCAAGCTCTTCGAGACGCAGTACGTGAAGTAAGAGAGCGAAAAGAACCGCAGAGACGCAGAGACGCAGAGTAAAGAGGGAGAAGATAGGGAAGGCGAGATAAGGAAAGAGGGGAAATTGACGCGGTATCGCTCGGCGATGCGCAAGATCACGCCTGAGCCATTTGGTGCGTTCCTCGTTCCGATTTCCTTCGTTTCCATCTCTCTAATGCATTCCCTCTGCGCCTCTGCGGCTTAATCCGTTTCTGAATCAGTCCAGGAGGTTGTATGGCTGCTGTTGAGTACCCGAAGCTGAAGCTCGATCAATCCATGGCCCTGTTCGAGGAGGCGCAGCGCCTCTCGCCGGGCGGCGTCATGGGCATCAGGCGGCCCTACAACTTCGTGCAGGGCGAGTACCCGATCTACATCGACCGGGGCTACGGCGGGCACATCGTCGATGTTGACGGCAACGACTACATCGACATGCTCTGCGCCTACGGTCCCATCATCCTCGGCTACGACGAGCCCGAGATCAACCACGAGGTCATCCGCCAGATGACCTCCAAGGGCTTCTGCTTCTCCCTCGTGCAGAAGGCGCAGAACGACTTCGAGCGGAAGATCACCGAGGTCGTGCCCTGCGCCGAGCAGGTCATCCCCGTGAAGACCGGCTCGGACGCGACCACCCTCGCGACCCGCATCGCCCGCGGCTACACCGACCGCAAGATCATCCTCCGCTGCGGCTACCACGGCTGGCACGACTGGTGCGTCGAGAACCACGGGGGCGTGCCCGAGGAGACCCTCGAGCTCACCGACGAGTTCGAGTACGGCGAGATCGAGTCCCTCGAGGAGAAGCTCGCCGCGCACAAGGGCGACGTGGCCTGCATCATCATCACGCCGGTCGGCCACCCCGGCGCCAAGCCCATCATACCGCCGCCCCCCGGCTACCTCCAGAAGGTCCGCGAGATCGCGACGCGCGAGAAGGTCGTCCTCATCTTCGACGAGATCCGCACCGGCTTCCGCGTCGCGATGGGCGGCGCCCAGCAGCGCTACGGCGTCACGCCGGACCTCGCCACCTTCGGCAAGGCCGTCGCGAACGGCTATCCGCTCTCCTTCGTGGCCGGCAAGCGCGAGTTCATGTCCGTCTGCGAGAAGAAGGTCTTCGTGTCCTCGACCTACTTTCCCAACAGCCTGGAGATGGTCGCGGCCCTCAAGTGCATGGAGATCCTCGAGCGCGAGAAGGTCCAGGACTCGATCTGGGCCCGCGGCACGAAGTTTCTCGAGCGGTTGACGCGCGTCGTGAAGGACTCCGGCGTCCCCGCGACGGTGTCGGGCATACCGCCCATGCCGTACATCACCTTCGACCCGGCACCCGGCGAAGGCCCCGGCACTCCCGGCGAGAAGGTCTACAAGGCGCGACGCGAGTACTTCTACACGCAGACGATCAGGCGCGGCCTCTTCGTGCAGCCCTACCACCACTGGTACATCGCGCACCGCCACACGGACGCCGACCTCGAGAAGGCCCTCTGGGCGATACAGGAGTCGCTGGAGCTCACCGCGAAGAAATTCCCGGCGAAGTAGAGAGATGGTTTGAACCGCAGAGGCGCAGAGACGCAGAGCGAGGAGAGGGAAGAAGGGAAGGCGATGGGCGGCCACGAGTGCGAGAGCGAATACCCGCAGAAGGAACTGACCGAGCGGATCATACGCTGCGCCATCAACGTTCATGCCGAGCTCGGTCCGGGGTTGCTCGAGTCCATCTATGAGGAGGCGATGACGATCGAACTCGCGAGCGAAGGACTTTCCTTCGTTCGTCAGGTCGAGTTGCCTTTGGTTTACAAGGGGCGGCGACTCTCGGGGAATTATAGAATCGATATGGTGGTGGAGAACTCGGTGGTGCTGGAGCTGAAGGCTGTCCCTGAGTCGCATCCGATTCATGAAGCCCAATTGTTGACTTACCTCCGATTGGGCGGCTGGAAGGTTGGTCTGATATTGAATTTCGATCGTCGTCTGATGCGCGATGGCGTCAAGAGAGTCGTTCTTTCCTGATGATCCCCTCTGCGTCTCTGCGCCTCTGCGGTTTCTTCCCGAAGGAGTGAGTATGCTGGATGGAAAGATAGTGATCACCTGCGCCTGCACCGGGGCGGAGACCACCAAGGCGCAGAACCCGGCCCTGCCGGTGACCGTCGACGAGGTCGCGCGCGCGGCCGAGGAGTGCCGGAAGGCCGGAGCGGCCATCCTCCACCTCCACGTGCGCACGGACGAGGGCAAGCCCACCGCGAGCCCCGAGCGCTTCAAGGAAGTGATCGAGGCGGTGCGGCGCAAGACCGACATCATCGTGGAGATCACCACGGGCGGCGCGGTGGGCGACACTCCCGAGGAGCGCCTCCGCCCCATCGCCCTCATCCAGCCCGAGATGGCGAGCCTCGACTGCGGCACGGTGAACTTCGGCGACGAGTTCATCGTCAACACCCTGCCCACGATGCGCGCCTTCGCCTCCGAGTTCCGGAAGTACAAGGTGAGGGCGACCCTCGAGTGCTTCGACCTCGGCCACGTCTACGCGAGCCGCATACTCGTCAAGGAAGGCCTCCTCGAGCAGCCCTACCACTACGGCTTCGTGCTCAACGTGCCCGGCGCCGTGCCCTTCAGCCCGGCCAACCTCGAGGCCTTCCGCGCGGCCCTGCCCGAGGGCGCCGACTTCACCGTGATGGGCATCGGCCGCTCCTCGCTGCCTGCCCAGTACGCGGCGATCGCGGCCGGCGGCTGGATACGCGTCGGCTTCGAGGACAACGTGTACTACTCGAAGGGCGTCCTCGCGAAGTCGAACGCCGAGCTCGTCGAGCGGGCCGCGCGAATCGCCCATGAGGCCGGCCTCGCCCCCGCCACCCCCGACGAGGTCCGCAAGTACCTCAAGCTGCGGGGATGAAATCAAGCCGCAGAGGCGCAGAGGCGCAGAGTGACTATCGGGGGGATGAACACGAGCAAGGGCGGAAGGCGAGGATGACCGCGATCGATCGCATTCCTCCTTTATTGCTTTCGGTTCTTTTCCCCCTCGCATCATTCTCCGCGTCTCCGCGTCTCTGAGGTTCCATTTCTTGAAGGAGTCCATATGCACGAGTACCCGAGTTCCGACTATAAGCGCATTCCCCTCTACAAGGATGTCACGGCCGAGCAGTGGAACGACTGGCATTGGCAGATGCGCAACGACATCAAGGACGTGGAGACCCTCGCCAAGGTCCTCCCCCTGACCGAGAAGGACAAGGTCGACATCGCCGAGGTGCTGAAGCGCTTCCGCATGGCGATCACGCCCTACTACGCCTCGCTCATCGACCCGGCGAACCCCGTCTGCCCGGTGCGCCTCCAGGCGGTGCCGCGCCTGCCCGAGGCCCACGACGAGGACTGCGACTGGGACGATCCCCTCCACGAGGACGTCGACTCGCCCGTGCCCGGCCTCACGCACCGCTACCCGGACCGCGTCCTCCTCCTCGTGACGCACATCTGCTCGATGAACTGCCGCCACTGCACGCGGCGCCGCCTCGTGGGCGAGGACGACGTCAGCATGAACGAGGAGAACATCGAGCGCGCGATCGAGTATATCCGCAAGACGCCGATCGTGCGCGACGTCCTCATCTCGGGCGGCGATCCCCTCGTCCTCTCCGACGAGAAGCTCGAGTCGATCATCTCGCGGATCCGCGCCATCCCCCACGTCGAGATCATCCGCATCGGCACGCGCACGCCCGTCGTCATGCCCATGCGCATCACCGACGGCCTCGTGGACATGCTCAAGAAATACCATCCCCTCTATGTCAACACGCACTTCAACCATCCCAAGGAGATCACCGCCGAGGCCCGCGAGGCCTGCCGCAAACTCGCGGACGCTGGTATCATGCTCGGCAACCAGTCGGTCCTCCTCCGCGACGTGAACGACTGCCCCGTCCTCATGAAGAAGCTCGTGCAGAAGCTCCTCACGATCCGCGTGCGGCCCTACTACATCTACCAGTGCGACCTCTCGCGCGGCATCTCGCACTTCCGCACCACGGTCTCCAAGGGCATCGAGATCATCGAGAATCTCCGCGGCCACACCACGGGGCTCGCGGTGCCGACCTTCGTCGTCGACGCGCCCGGCGGCGGCGGCAAGACTCCGGTCATGCCCGACTACGTCATCACCAAGAACGAGAAGCGCGTCGTGCTGCGCAACTACGAGGGCGTCATCACGACCTACGACGAGCCGGCCTCCTACGCCGAGGACTGCGGCCAGTGCCGCATCTGCTACGACGAGCCCCAGCTCAACGCGACCTGCGGCGTGGCGCGCCTCCTCTCCGGCGAGGAGAAGACGATGGAGCCGAAGGGCCTCGCGCGCGGCGCCCGCCTGGTCTCCGGCGACGGGAAGACCGTGCGTCCGAACGGCCTCGTCCGGGGCGCGCGCGTCCGCCACGAGGACCGGAAGTAGGCGCCGGGGCCGCGCGCATGCGCCTCGAGGCGGCGGGACTCTCGGGCCGCGTGACCTTCGTCACGGGGCCCGGGAAGGGCTCGGGCAAGACCACCCTCCTCAACTACGCCCTGGGCCTCCTCAGGGCGGCGGGCGAGAGCCCCGCCTTCCTCGGCGTCGGCTTCGACGGCGAGGCGAGGGCCGCCGACTCGCGCGCGCCCCGCATCCCCTGCCGCGCCGGCGAGGTCTTCGTCAGCGCCGAGCGCTACCTCCGCTCCTCGGCCTGCCTCCCGGAGCTCCTCGAGGCCCTGCCCGGGACCACGGCCCTCGGCCGGCTCGCGGTGGCGCGGGCGGGGCGCGACGGGCTCGCGGTCCTCGTCGGGCCGGAGCGCAACGAGCACACGGCCTTCGCAATCGACGCGATACGCGACGCAGGCTGGGCCCGCACGGTGCTCGTCGATGGCGCCATGAACCGCGTGACGCAGGTCGCATCCCTGTCGGGCGCGCGCTTCCTCTTCGCGGTCCGCGCCTCGCCCGGCGATCTCGATCGCAATGTCAGGGCCATGCGGCGCATATACGAGCTCTCGCGGCTCCCCGTCGAGGGCGGGATCGAGCTGCCGGGGCCGGTCGCGAGGCTGGACGGCCCCCTGACCGCGCAGACCCTCGCGCGCGTCCCCCCCGAGGCGAGGAGCCTCGTCGTCGAGGACTTCACCAAGGTCTTCCTCGAGGGTCCCTCCCTCGCCGCCCTGAGGCGGGGTAGGGTCCTCGCGGTGGAGCGGGGCCTCGATTTCGGCGGCTTCGTCGTCTCGCTCCGCGACCTCCCGCGCGAGCGCTTCGCGGACGCGTTGGGCGATCCCGCCATCGAGGCCCTCGTCGATTACGATCCCTACGAGGCGAGCCATGGCTGAGCGCGCCTGCAGTCCCGCGGCCTGGTCCTTCGCCCTCGCGGAGGCGCTCTGGGCCCGCTTCTCGCCGCTGACGCCCTACGGCAAGGACGCGAAGGAGCGCAGGGAGGTCCTTTCCGACCGCGAGGCCCTCGAGCTGATCTACGATAGGGTCGAGGACCTCTCGGCCCTCCTGGCGGGCGCCCCTCCGGTCCTCGCCGACCGCGTCGCCTGGCACTTGAAGCGCCTGCCGCGCCTGCCCTTCTCGCGGCGGGAGCTCGAGGCCGCCTCGGCCGGCGGCCCCGCGGAGCTCGAGCTCGAGCTCGAGCTCATCGAGCTCTTCCAGGTCAAGAAATTCCTCGCGAACTACCGCGGCCTCGTCCAGCTCCTCGATCCGGGCCTCCGCGGGCGTTTCAGGCTCGGCTTCGAGTCGCAGGCCCTCGCCGCGAGCCTCGACCGCGGCGGCTCGGATCCCGAGACCTTTTTCGTCGCCGACTGCTACCACCCCGGCCTGCCCGCCCTGCGCGCGGCCATCGCGGACAAGGACGCGGCGATCCGCCGCGCCCGCGCCGCAGCCAAGGCCCGCGCGAGGCTCGAGCGCGGCCTCGACTTCGGCGAGCGCGACTTCCTCCTCGTCCCGAAGGAGGAGGCCGCGGCCCTCCTCGAGTCAGGCGCCGCGCCCTCCTTCTCGGTGGAGGCCTACGATGGCCGCTCCTGCGCGGTGCGCATCCAGGACGATCCGTCCACCCTCGGCCTCGAGGAGGAGCGGGCGGCGCTCGGCGCGCGCGAGCGCGAGCTCGAGTCCGAGGTCGTGGCGGCGCTCTCGCGGGAGGTCTCGGCCGAGGCGGCGCGGCTCCTCGACTACGCGGACGCGATATGCGACTTCGATCTCGCGCGGGCCAGGGCGGTCCTCGCGTCCGAGCTCGACGCCGTCAGGCCTCGGCTCGGATCCGCGGCCCTAGTCCTCGAGGGGGGCCGGTTCACGCCCTGCGAGGAGGCCTGCGCGAAGCTGGGCCTCGCCTACACGCCCCTCGACGCGCGGATCGAGGAGGGGACGGCGGTCCTCTTCGGCTCGAACATGGGCGGCAAGACGGTCGCCCTCCAGAGCCTCCTCTTCTTCCAGGCCATGGCCCAGGCCGGCCTCTTCGTGCCGGCCGCCCGCTTCGAGACCAGGGTCTACGCGAGGCTCGACTACGTCGGCGAGCTCCGCTCGGCGACGAAGGCCGGGGCCGCGGGGCCGCGGGCTTCCGCTCGGGCGGGCTCCATGACCATCGATGTTTCGACCGACGCGGGATACGGGGCCGAGGACGCCGACTCCCAGGGCGGGCTCTCGGGCTTCGGCTTCGAGATCCGCTCCTTCGCCGAGGCCTGGGAGGCAGCCGGTGAGCGCGGCTCCTTCGTCGTCCTCGACGAGTTCGCGCGCACGACGAGCTCCGCCGAGGCCGAGGCCATACTCTCCGCCGCCGTCGAGGCCATGGTCGGCTCGAGCGGCTCGCGCTGGCTCCTCGCGACGCACTTCCGCGGCATCGCGAGGGTGCGGGGCGCGCGCTACCTCGAGATGCGCGGCCTCGACCGGGAGGCCGCGGGCCGGGCGATGCTCTCGGGGGAGCCGGTGTCGGAGCGCATCCGCAGGATCAACCGCATGATGCGGTACGAGATAGTCGAAGCGGACGAGGGTTCGGGCTCGAGCGACGCGATCGCGATCGCCTCGCTCCTGGGCCTCGATCCGCGCATGGCCGAGCGGGCGGCCGGGCTCTATGCGGCCCGGCTTGCCCCCGGCGCCGCGAGGGGGAAGGATACATGAGGGAGAAACTGGGGCTGCCCAAGGAGCGGATCGGGCGCGCGCGCGACCTGGCGTCGCGCATCGCGTCGCCCGTGCTGGATTTCATCGACGGCCACAGCTCGGTCACCGTCGAGCGCGCCTCGCTGCGCGTCCTCGGGGTCGACGGCGCGAACGGGGACGGCGTGCCCGTGCCCAACCTCGTCGTCGACCGCCTGAGGTCCTCCGCCGAGGGGCTCGAGGGAGGCGCGGTCGAGCGCTACGTCGCCGCGCTCATGCGCGCGGGCTGCTCGGTCCCCGAGTTCAACGACCGCCTCGCCGCGGGGCTCGAGCTCGAGGGCGCGCCGATCGGCGACCGCGCCGCGGTGCGCCGCAGGGGCCAGGAGCTCGCCGACGCCGGGCTCGCGCGGATCCGCTCGAACCGCGCGCGGCGCGAGGCCAAGCTCGAGGAGTTCAAGGACCGCAACAACAAGCCCATGCTCTACCTCATCGTGGCGACGGGCAACATCTACGAGGACGTGAAGCAGGCCCAGGCCGCGGCCCTGAAGGGCGCCGACGTCATCGCCGTCATCCGCACCACGGCCCAGAGCCTCCTCGACTACGTGCCCTACGGCGCGACCACCGAGGGCTTCGGCGGCACCTACGC
>CAYNPQ010000150.1:0-2169 GCA_964399065.1 uncultured Treponemataceae bacterium
GATCTACTACCCGACCCTGACCTCGGTCCTGGCCTGGGTCTCGGCGCGCTACACCTGCGTGCTCTTCGGCTGGAGCATCACGGGCGGCGAGTGCATGGCCATCGCGGCCTTCTTCCTCGTCGCGGCCTACGCGCTCAACGCGCTCTCGCCGGTGCTCGCCGGCAAGTTCCAGGTCTCGGCCACGGTCATCAAGCTCGTGCCGCTCGCGCTCATGGCGGTGGTGGGCACGATCGCGGGCCTCGCGAACGGGATGACGGTCCGCAACTTCACGACGGTGGTGACGCAGGTCGCGCCCCAGGCCGCCTTGTTCACCGCGGTCGTCGCCACGGCCTTCGCCTACGAGGGCTGGATCATCGCGACGAGCATCAACGCGGAGCTCCGCGACTCCAAGAGGAACCTGCCCATCGCCCTGGTGGCGGGCACCTTCCTCGTCATGCTGGTCTACATCCTCTACTACGTCGGCCTCGCGGGCGCGGTCACGAACGAGACCCTGATGGCCGGCGGCCAGGAGGGCGCGAAGCTGGCCTTCCAGACGATGTTCTCGTCGGTCGCGGGCACGCTCATCTTCGTGTTCATCATCGTGTCCTGCCTCGGCACGCTCAACGGGCTCATGCTCGGCTGCACGCGCGGCATGTACTCGATCGCGGCCCGCGGCGAGGGCCCGCGGCCGGAGATGTTCGCCCAGGTCGACAAGAGCACGAACATGCCGACCAACTCCTCGATCTTCGGCCTCCTCCTCTGCGGGATCTGGCTCCTCTACTTCTACGGCGCGAACCTGACGAAGCCCTGGTTCGGCTTCTTCTGCTTCGACTCCTCGGAGCTCCCGATCGTGACGATCTACGCGATGTACATCCCGATCTTCGCGATGTTCATGCGCAAGGAGAGCGAGCAGGGCGCCTTCAAGCGCTTCGTGATGCCGGTCCTCGCGATCCTCGGCTCGGTCTTCATGATCGTGGCCGCCTGTTTCGCGCATCGCATGGCCGTCGTGGCCTACCTCGCCGTGTTCGCCGTCATCATGGCGGTCGGCGCGCTCTACGCGAAGGGGCGGGCGAAGGCCTAGCCTTCCGCGAGCTTCCCCCGCCCGAGCGATCGGGGATATACTCGATGCGCCGCCCGCCTCGCCGCGGGCGGCGCGGCTTTTTACGGAGGGTACGCGCCATGGCTTCGGACAGGGGAGGGGAGGCGCTCCCGGGCGCGGCCGGAGCGCGGGGCAAGCCCGCGAGGCTCGATTCCTGGGAGAGGATCCTCGAACGGCTTCGCATGACGCGCGACGCGGAGGGCGAGGACGAGCGCGTCGGCCTCCTCCTCGAGCTCCTCGTGAACCTCCGGCTCCTCGGCCGCGATCCCGCGATCCCCGACCGGCGCGACGCGAAGGGCGACGTCGAGCGGATCCACGCGGAGGTGGAGCTGGCCGCGCGGGAGGCCCTGGACGCGGCGCGCGAGCCCTCGTCGCGGCTGGTCTACTACGCCCGCGAGGTGGTGAAGAAGCTCCCGGTCAGGCAGGGGGCCGAGGAGACGATCGAGCGCATCCGCGCCGACGCGGAGGAGTTCGAGGAGTCGCGGACCGAGGATGACCCGATGCGCGGCTTCGCGGGGGACCTGCGCAAGGAGGTGCACCGCCGCCTCTCGCCCCGCATCATCGGCGCCTACCTCGAGCCCTACCTGGCCTTGGTCGAGCGGGGCGATCCGGGGCCGATCATGCGCGCGGGCTACGTGGCCCTGCCGAGCCGCTTCAGGCCGGAGGACGAGGACCCGGAGCTGGTCGAGCTCGCGCGGGACCTCCTCGACAGGCTGCGCTACCTCTGGGACTACGAGGCGGGCGACCTCGCCGAGGTGCGGCGGCAGCTCGGGCGCAGCCTCGACCTCTTCGGCCGCTGCTTCCTGCGGGCCGAGGTCGAGGGCCTCCTGGCCCTCCTGGGCGCGGGCGGACCGCGCGAGCCGGCCGCGGCCCTCGACCTATTAAAGCGCGTGGCGAGCCTGAAGCGCGTGCTCCGCGAGTCGCAGCTCGAGGGCCGGATCGGGCTCTACGACTTCGTCCTCCTCGACCTCTCCCTCGGCCGCCTCGTCTTCCTCCTCGCCAACGACCTCGCGAACAACCACTACGGCGAGGTCTCGCCGCGGAACGGCCGCGAGGCCCTGGCCGTCGTGCAGGAGCTCCTCGCGATCTCG
>CAYNPQ010000150.1:2269-7867 GCA_964399065.1 uncultured Treponemataceae bacterium
CCCCGCGCGAGTGCGCGGCCGCCACCTGGCGCGAGCCGGACCGGCGGCTCCGCCCCTACCTCGGCGGCAAGGGGAACGGCATCGTCGACATGGCGCGGCTCGGGCTCGCCGTCCCGCCCGCCTTCGTCCTCGGCTACCCCCTCTTCGGGGGCGGCACCGCGGACGGCTCGCTCGGCGCCGAGGCCGAGGCCGTGGCGACCGGGCTCCTCGACGAGCTCGAGCGCGAATGCGGCCGGAGGCTCGGCGACCCCGGACGGCCCCTCGTCGTGTCGGTGCGGTCGGGCGCCCCGGTCTCGATGCCGGGCGTGATGGCGACGATCCTCAACGTCGGCCTGACCCCCGCGGTCCGCGCGGGGATCGCGAGCCGGCACGGGGAGGCGCTGGCGACGGCCCTGTACCGGCGCTTCCTCGAGAACTGCGCGGCCGCGCTCGCGCTCTCGCCGGCGGGCGCGGGCGCGGCCGCTGCGCCGGCGCGCGGGGGCGGCGGGTTGACGTTAGGCGAACTCGAATCGCTCGCGACGGCCGCCTTCGGGCCCGGCTTCCTCGCCGACCCGCGCCGCCAGGTCCTGCGCTGCGTCGGCCTCGTGTACTCCACGCGGGGCTCGAGCGCGGTGCGCGCCTTCTCCTCGAGCCTCGCGACCGAGGTGCGCGCCGAGACCGCCGTGACGGTGCAGCGCATGGTCTTCGGCAACCTCGGCGAGGGCTCGCTGAGCGGGGTCGTGCTCACGCGGAACCCGATCACGGGGGCGGACGAGCTCTTCGGGGAGTTCAAGCGGAGGGCGCAGGGCGAGGACGTCGCCATGGGGAGCGAGGGCACGGAGCCGGTCTCGCGGCTGCCCGCGGAGCTCGCGGCCGCCCTCGAGGCCTGCAAGCGGAGCCTCGTGGAGCGCTTCCGCCAGGACCTCGACCTCGAGTTCACGGTCGAGGAGGGCGAGCTCTTCCTCCTCCAGGCGCGGGCCGCCAAGCTCGGGCCCTTCGCCCAGCTCGCGGCCGACAGGGATTTCCTCGCCCGCGGGCTCATCGACCTCGAGGCCTACCGCGGGAGGCTCGACAGGCTCGAGTCGGCCTGCTCCTGCGTCGCCCTGCCGCGGGCCGACTTCCACGCGCGGCGCTGGAACCCGCCCCTCGCGGTCGGGGTGCCGATCTACGGCGGGGTGGTCTCGGGCAGCCTCGTCCTGAGCGAGGAGCGGCTCCGCGAGGCGGAGGCCCGGCGCGAGAGCGTCGTGTACTTCGCGCAGTCGACCAAGCCCACGGACTTCGCGGTCATGAACGGCGCGAGCGCCGTCGTCACGGTCTACCCGGGCCGCACCTCGCACGCCGCCATCACCGCCATGTCGATGAACAAGACCTGCATCGTGGGCTGCTCCGACGCCGAGATCGACCTCGCCGGGAGGAGGGTGACCTTCGGCTCCGCGGGCGGGGCGGTCGTCCACGAGGGCGAGCGGGTGACCGCGGATGGCAACACGGGCGCGCTGTACCGCGGCGTCGCGCCGATCTCCGAGTCCTTCCTCCCCCTCGCGGGCATCGTCGCCGCGGCGCGGGAGGCCCGGACCGCCGAGGAGGCGGCCCGGCGCGCGACCGAGGCCATCGAGGCGGGAATGGCGTCCCTCGGCCGCGAGTCCAGCCTGCGGCGCCGGGCCCTCTCGCCCGCGCGGGACCTCGCCGGCCGGCGGGTCCTCGTGCGGATCGACGCGAACGCCGAGACCCGCGGCGGCCGCGTGCTCGACGAGGCGCGGGTGCTGCAGGCCCTCCCCGCGCTCGAGCTCGTCCTCCGGCTCGGCGGCACGCCCGTGGTCTGCTCGCACCTCGGCGACCCCGGGGCGGAGCGAGGCCCGCGGCTCTCGCGCGAGGAGGCCTACGCGGCCTACAGCCTGCGACCCGCCGCCGAAGCCCTGGACCGCGCGTTAGGCGGAATAGTTCGCTTCCACGAGACGAGCGTCGGCACCTCGGGCCTCCTCGTCGGGAAGGCGGACATGGCCGCGGGCGCGGTCAACGTCATCGAGAACCTCCGCTTCGCGACGGGCGAGAAGGACAACGACGAGGCCTTCGCCCGCTCCCTCGCCTCGCTCGCGGACGGCGTCTACGTCAACGACGCCTTCAACGTCTGCCACCGGCGCCACGCGAGCATCGCGGGCGCGCCCCGCTTCGCGGAGCTCCGGCTCGCCGGGCCCGCGGTCGCGCGGGAGCTCGCCGCGCTCGAGGCCCTGCTCGGAGAGCCGCGGCGGCCCTTCGTCGCGGTCTTCGGCGGCGAGGAACTCGACGCGCAGCTCGGCGTGATCGCGGCCCTCCTGCCGCGCGCGGACCGCCTCGCCATCCTCGCGGGGCCGGCCTCGCGCCTCCGCGCCCCCGTCCCGGGCGGAGCCGTGGTCGTCGGCGAGGAGGAAGCGGGGGCCCTCGCCGAGGCGATCGAGGGCGCCGGCGCGCTGCTCTGGGCGGGGCCCGCGCCCTTCCTGCGCGGCGCGGCCGGGGACGACGGCGCCGCGGGGACGGCGTTCGCGGGCCGGTCCCTCGCGCGGCTCGGAGGGGCCCTGAAGACCGCGGCGGCCCGCGGCGCGGCGGTCTCGGTCTGCGGCGACGCGGAGCGCGGGCTCACGCTTCCGGATTCGCCCAACGTTCACATTTCGACGGGGCCGCGGGCCTTCCTCGAGTACGTCGAACGGCTTTCGCTGCCGGGGATCTCGGCCCTCGATCCGGCCTAGGGCGGCGGATAAAGAAAGGCCGAGCCGGGCGGAGGGTTCGGAGCTCCCGGCTCGGCCTTGGGTAAGGTCGATGGACGGTCGGTCGGGCCTAGCCTTCGAGGTCGCCGCCCTTGTCGCTCCGCGCCCGCTCGCGGAGATTGCGGAGTAGGTTCTGCAAGGCCCCCTTCGCGAGGTCGGCGCCGCCGATGCCGAAGGCGAGGGCGAGGCCGAGGGCGACGGCGGCGAAGAGGATCACGAGGAGGGTGCTGAGGACGGTGCCGCCGAGGCCGAGCTGCTCGAGGGCCAGGCTCACCACCAGGATGTCGCCTGTCGCGCGGATCGATCTGGATATGAGCGGGGCGTGCGGCGTGCCCGCGTTGCGCGCTATCGTCAAGGTGAAATTCGCCAGGAACGAGACGAGGATGGCGCCCACGACGGCGACGAACACCGCGGCGAGGAGGCTCGGCAACAGTCCCTTGGCCTTGTCGGCGAGGGCCGCCGCGATGCCGACGTCCAGCTCGAGGGCGGCCCGGTACAGCGCTGCGAGGATGACGATCCAGTAGGCGATGGCGCCGACGAGCTTCGAGGGGGAGTAGGTCACCGCCCCCTTGCGCAGGAACTCGGCGAGCCCGGCCCTCTCGCTCAGGCGGTCGAAGCGCAGGAGCCCGAGGAGGCCCGACACGAGGAGCCTGAGGAGGAGCGCGGCCAGCCAGCCCCCGAGCAGGACCAGGGCCGCGGCGACCGCGGAGGGGAGTGCCTCCCAGAGCCCGACGAGGGTTTCGGCTAACGCGCTCATGTCGCTTCCTCCTCCGATACGATGCGGTGGATGTCCTTGAGGCACAGCCCCGCGAGGCCGATCCTTTCCACGGTCCTGCCCTCGGCCCGGTAATCCTTGCCGTTCATGATCGAGGCCAGTCGGATGACGATGTCGATCATCGGGGTCGGCACCCCGAGCATGGCCCCGAGGGAGGACATGGGCACGAGGCTCATCGGCACGTCCTCGAAGACGTAGCGGTGGTCGATGCCGGACGGCGCCTTTATGCCGCGGTACGCCTCCGTGTTGCCGATGGCCTCGTAGAGGGTCGAGCCGGGGGAATCGTAGCTCAGGTAGAGCCATTCCCGCGCCGACATGCTCCGGGCCCCGAGGGCGCGGGCCACGCCGAGCCGCTCCTGGTCGATCAGCTCGAGGACCGCGGCGATCGAGGGCGTGATGCCATCGAGGTAGTAGTCGAATTCCCCCTTCGTGCCCTCGATCCAACCCGCGTTGAGGATGGTGAGGGCCGGATGGAAGACGGCGCCGATGTTCTCCATGCTCGTCGCGAGGACGTTGCCGCCCGCCTTGAACTGGGGATAGGCGGGCTCGAGCGCGGCCAGGACCTCGGGCGTCAGGTAGGACGGGAGGGCCGCGAGGGCGACGCCGTTCTTGATCGAGAAGATGCGCGCCTCGTGGCGCGAGAGGGCGCGCGATGCGTAGATGAAAGTCTGGGCCTCGGCGATGATCGGGCGGCCGCGGGAGCCGGACTCGCGCAGGGCCTGGCGGAACTCCAGGGCGCCGCAGGTCCGGCCGGGGTTGAGGACGACGATCTGGCCGTCCTGGAGATGGGGCGCCATGAGCGCGGCCAATCCGCGGTGGGCGGTCGAGGGCGTGACGACCATGATGATGTCGCTGTCCTCGAGGACCCTCTCCATGTCCGAGGTCGCGAATCGCACCGGCCCGAAGCCCTCGACGGCGCCCTCGACCCGGATGCCGCCGTGCCAGCGGACGCCCTCGAGCCTGACGTCCGTCCTGTTGTAGAGCGAGACCGCGAAGCCCATGAGGCCGAGGTGGCCCGCCATGGCGAGGCCGCCGTTGCCGGCCCCCACGACCGCGTAGCGCGGGCCGCCCGGCCTCTCGCGCCGCTCCGCCGCGCGCGCGGCGAGATCCTTGCCGCTCATGCCCTCAGCCCTCCCCCCGCGGGCCGCGCGCCGCCCTGCGGCGGGCGACCTCGACGACCTCGCGCATCCGTTCCGCGGCCGGCATCGGCCGGCCCCCCTCGTCCACGACCTTCACCCCGCCGCCGACCATGGCGGTGCTCCACCTCGTCGCCTCCGCGAATTCGTCGCGGAGGGCGGCGAGGGCGGGAACGGGAAGGAAGCCCGAGGCGAGGATCTCGTGGAGCCCCCGGGCCGACCAGGGGCGGTCGATCGTGGACTCGATGGCGGCGAGGACCGCGCGCGCCTCGGCGAGGAGGTCTTCGGTCGCCGCGTCGGTCGCTGCGTCGGCGCGCATGTCCGGGACGAGGCCCCCGATGCGCCGCCGTCGGTATTCGGAAAGGGCATGACGCGTTATGCGAACGCTCTCTTCGACCACGGGCGGATCGGCCAGCCCCCGCGCCTCGGAATGGCTCACGACGTGGATGGCCTGGGGGCTCGCGTCGTCTCCCGGCTCGATGTCGTCCATGAGGGCGGTCGCCGCCGCGAGCTGGGCCTTGGCCTTCGCGGGGTCGGCGGAGAAGTAGTCGAGGCCGGCCCGCGGCTGGAGATAGACGCGGAAGGAATCGTCCTCGAGCTCCCGGACCAGGGCGAGGAGAGTCCGGGCCTTCGCCAGGTCCTGGATGCCCAGGGTCGATCGCGGGGTGTTCAGCATGATCTGCAGCACGAGGCTCCGGATGCCCGCCGCCTTGGCCGCGCGGGCCGCGAGGCGGCCGGAGACGACGTAGGAGACGTCGTCCGCCCCGCGGAAGGCGAAGTGGTGGGGCACGTTGGGCTCGAAGGGCTTGCCCGTCGAGGCGACGTAGCGGAGGGCCGCCTCGTGCTCGAGGAGGTTGGCCATGACGGAGTTGGGGCCGCGGCCGTCGAGCAGCGAGAACCACCAGAGCGAGAAGGCGTGCCAGGCGATGTCGATGCGCTCCTCGTACATCCGCGCGAGGGCCGGCACGTC
>CAYNPQ010000151.1:0-7859 GCA_964399065.1 uncultured Treponemataceae bacterium
CCTAGAGCGACTCTATCACCTGGACCATCAGGATCGTGATGTCGTCCTCGGCTTCGGTGCCCGCCGTCCAGTCGAGGAGGTCGGAGAAGAGCCCCGCCGAGAGCTCGCCGGGGCCGGCGCCGGGGCGCCTCCGCAAGGAGGCGAGAACGCCCTCGCGGCCGAAGGTCCGGCCTTCCGCGTCGGGCGATTCGATGACGCCGTCGGTGAAGAGGGCGAGGGTGTCCCCCGGCTCGAGGACCAGGCTCTTCTCCTCGAACTCGACCCCCTCGATCATCCCGAGGAGGAAGCCGAGGGTGGCGAGCTCCACCGCCTCGCCCGAGGCCCGCAGGAGGATCTGGTTCGGGTGGCCCGCGCTGCAGTAGCGCATCTCGAGGGTCTCGAGGTCGATGAAGGCCGCGAAGGAGGTCACGTAGTGGCCCGTCGCGAGGAAGGCGTTCATCTCCGCGTTGAGCGAGGCCATGAGGGCCGCCGGCGAGCGGATGGTCTTGCCGACGATGCCGAAGGAGCTCTTGAACATGGCCGTGACGAGGGCCGGGCCCGCCCCGTGGCCCGAGACGTCGGCGATGACGAGGGCCAGGGTCCTCTCGTCGAGCCTGAGGATGTCGAAGAAGTCGCCGCCGATCGAGTTGAGGGGCACGAACTTGTGGGCGAACTCGAGGGGGGCGTCGCTCGGGTAGGCCCGGGGCAGGAGGCTCTTCTGGAGCTCGCTCGCGAGGTTGAGCTCGTCCATGAGTTGGCGGTTCGCGTCGTCGAGGCGCTTCATCGCGTCGGCGAGCTCGGAGGCGCGGTTCGAGAGGAGCTCGTTGGCGGCCGCCAGCTCGACGCTCCGCTGCTCCGCAGTCCGCACGCGATTGTCCTCGAGCCGCTTGACCCGGGCGTCGGAGCGGGCGGCGTCGATGTAGCGCTCGTCCGCGAGCCCGAGACCCCAGGCCGCCGCCTCGGCCGCCGCCTCGGCCCCCTCGACCCCGACGCGGAGCACCGGGAGCCCGGCCTCCTCCGCCCCGGCGACGAGGCCCTCGTCCTCCCCCGCCGGGCCCACGACCATGAGGCAGTCCGCCTCGCCGGGGATCGAGCCCTTGCAGGAGATGCAGGCATGCCCCCTGGCCTCGAGCCGGGCAGAGACCGCCCGGGCCGACTCGGGATCGGAGAACAGGGCGACGTTCATGCCGAGGGCCTTCGGGTTGAATAATAGACGGGAGGGGGGCGGAAGCGCAACGCCGATTCCGGTTGCGCCGGGGCCCAAGCTCCCTTACCATTCCCAGTGTCACGAAGCTTAGGGTTTTTCCGACCGCAGCAAGGAGGGGAGGGCATGAACCACGTCTCGAGGACCCTGACCGCGCCCGACGGCCGAGCCTTCAAGTGCCACGCCTGGGAGCTCCGCGAGGGCGGGTACCGCAAGAGCCTCCTCCTCCTCGGCTACCCCTTCTGGCCCGTCGCGCGCGAGAAGCGCCTCGTCGACTTCCTCACGGCGAGGGGCTTCCGCGTCAACGCCCTGGAGCTCGGGCCCGCCCGGAGCGAGCCGGCGGCGCCGGGCCTCGCCGCGATCCGCTCCGCCGCCGCGGACTACGCGGCCCGCCTCTGCGCCTCGGGCCTCCCCCTCTACGTCCTCGCCGCTTCCTTCTCCGCGCCGGTCGTCCTCCCCCTCCTCGCCGGGATGAAGGAGCTCCGCGCGGCCGCCCTCGTCGCCCCCGTCCTCGCTTTCCCGCCCCCGGGCCTCCGGAAGCCGGCCTGGCCGCTCTCGACGAAGGCGGAGCTCACGGTCGGCGTCGACGCCCTGAGCGGCCAGCCCGAGCTCCTCGCCGACCTCCTCGGCGAGGGAAGCCCGGTCCTGCGCTTCCCCAAGCGCGACCTCGGCCTCCTCGTCGAGGAGTCGGCTCCCGCGGCCCGGTCCGCGGCCCTCGCGGAGCTGGCCTCGAAGACGGCGCTCGCCGCCTTCATCGGAGAGGACGACCCCTTCGTGCCCGAGCCCTCGCGGAGCCTCCTGGCCTCCTCCGGCGCCAAGCTCCACTCCTATCCCCGGGTCCGCCACGCCCCGGCCTACGACCGCCTCGCGGACAACTTTTTCGTCGACCTGGGTTCCTTCCTGGACGGGATCGAGGCCGCGGGCGGCCGGAGCTAGGCGCGTTTCCCGGCGCGTATGTCGCCGGGACATTCGGTTATGTGGCCGGCACATTCGGTTATGTCGCCGGCACATTCGGGTTTGTCCCGGACTGGCTCTGAAGGTCGTGGGCTCTCGTGGACCGCGCGGGCGAAGGGCGGTTTGTCGGCGGCGGAGAGGGAAATTTCACCACATGCGGTAATGAAACCTTGACTGCGACCATCGGGGAAGCAAGAATGGCGGCCACTGGCGTCGCGGCTTCGGCTGTCTTTGACCGGAGCCCGCGGACCTGGTGAAAATGATCCGAAACCCCCGCCGGGAGTCGTCATGATGTCGTACCAGCGTTCCTCCATCCGGTCTCGATCTCGCGGCCGGGGCGAATCCCTGGAACGTCAGCGAGGGCTCGGAGGGGAGCTACAACGCGAACGTGACCTGGTCGCGCTCGATCGAGGGACAGCGGGTGCCCGAGACAGGGACCTATTACTTCAAGGTCGGGGACTACGGGGAGAACGAATACTCGACGGGCGTGCCCTACACGCTGACGGTGACGGTGGAGAACAACATCGACGGAGCGGCCGAGCCCGGTGACGACGCGCGTACCGGGGCTCGGGCCTTGACGAACGGCGCCGACCAGGCGGGCTACATCGGTTCCATCGGCGATTGCGACTGGTACAAGTTCGAGGCCGTGGCCGGGCAACTCCTGCAGGTCGCTCTCTCGCGGCCGGCCGGGAACATCGACCCTTGTCTCCGCGTGGAGAACACGGCCGGGACCACCCTCTGGAACGTCGGGGAAGGTTCCGAGGGGAGCTACAACGCGAACGTGGCCTGGACGAAGACGATCAGCGGCCAGACCATTGCGGCGGCGGGAACCTGCTACGTCAGGGTCTGGGACTACGGCGACAACGAGTACTCGACGAGCGTTCCCTACACCCTGACGGTGACCTTGACCGGTCCCTGAGCCCGCCCGCCGGAGCCGGGGCTCCCGGCTCCGGCGACGCGGTATTCATGGACAGCGGCCCGAATCCCGGCTACACTGCGAGGCCATGCAGCCGCACGATCTCGCCGTCTCCCTCTCCCGCATCCTCGAGCGCTCGCCCTCCTTCCCGGATGAGTCCCTGACCGTCGACCTCATCGCGAACCCCCGGGCCGGGGGCTTCACGCGGCGTTCCTACGCAAAGCTTCGACACGCCGAGCTCATGGCCCTCGAAGCCGAGGCCGCGGCCCTCCCGCAGCGCGACAAGCCGGCCCGGGTCAGGCTCCACCTGACCGAGCGTTGCGGCCACGCGGCGGAGATCATGCGCGGCCTCATCGCGGAATCGAGGATGGACGGGCCCACCGTCCGACGCCTCGTCATGACGGCGGGCGGGGACGGGACGGCCCTCGAGACCGCGAGCGCCCTCGTCGAGCTGCCCCCCGAGCGGCGCGGACGCTTCAGCCTCCTCCGCCTCCCCATGGGCACGGGCAACGACGGCTCCGAGGGCCGCGACCTCCGCGCCTGCCTCGGCCGCCTCCTCGGCAGGGCCGCCTCGGTCCCGCGGCGCGCGATCCGCGTCCTGCCGAACCCCGAGGGCGGCAAGTTCCCCCTCTACTCCTTCAACATCGCCTCGCTCGGCCTCGACGCCTACGTCTGCCACATGACGAACAAGCTCAAGTCCCTCTTCCCCGGCGACTCGTACAAGCTCTGGGTGGACCTCGCCTCGGTCTTCTACGACAAGGCCTGGCCCCCGGCGCCTCTCTCGGCGCGCGCCCTCGACGCGGCCGGGAAGGCCGCCCTCGAGTTCAAGGAGAAATGCCTCCTCATCGCGATGGGGGTCACGGGCAACCGCCAGTACGGGGCCAACAAGCGCATCCTCCCCGACGAGGACAACGCCTGCGTGGTCTTCCAGATGTCGATCTTCAAGAAGCTCGCCTTCAAGGACCGTCTCGTCGCGGGCGGGCACCGGAGCCTCGGCCTCGACCTCGTGCGGCTTTTCTCCGCCCAAAGGATCGAGTTCGCCTACGAGCGGGGCATCCTCCTCCAGCGCGACGGCGAGGTCGACGAGCTCGGACCCGGGGACTTCCCCCTGGCCATGGAGCTGACCGAGCCCTGCTACAACGTGGTGGAGCCGGCCTGAGCCCCGGGGCCCTTCTTGAACGGCAACTCCTCGTTCAGCGCGGCGGCCTCGCGGCTCGCCTCCTCGCCGAGCCGCGGCAGCCAGGTCTCCATCAAGGACTCGACCCGCGGGTCGAAGGGAAGGTGGAGCGAGGGGACCACGAGGGAGCGGAAACCCCGCCTCGCCTTGTGGGGGCTCCCCATTCCCGGATCGAAGCCCGGGATCCCGCGCGCGAGGGCGCGCTCGATGGGCAGGTAGTAGCAGAGCTCGAAGTGGAGGCCCGGCAGGTCGCGGGCGGCGCCCCAGTAGCGGCCGTAGAGCCGCCGCGGACCCTCGAGGAGGAAGGATAGGGCGAGGGCCTCGTCCCCCGCCCCTCGCTCGAACGCGGCCCCCATGACCCAGCCTTCCGGCATGAACTCGGGGAGGCGGAGGAAGAAGTCCTCGGTCAGGAAACGGGCGGCCCAGGGGCCGAAGCGGTCGTTGTGGGCTTCATAGAGCTGCGCCATGCGCCGGAGGAGGGATGGCGAGGCCTCGGCGGGGCCGATCGCCCTCGTCTCGAGGCCCGCGGCCCGCAGCGCCTCACGCTCGCGTCGGACGTTGCGGCGCATGTTCTTCGAGAAGGAGTCGAGGTAGCCCTCGAAATCGCCGTAGCCCTCGTCCTTCCAGAGGAAGGCCTGGTGGCCCCAGGCGCGCCACGAACCCCTCTCCCCGCGGCGCCGCGGCAGCGAGAGGATGCGGGCGGCGGCTTCGGGCTCGGGCCAGAGGAGGTGGATGCCGCCGAATCCCGAGGCCCGCGCCGCCTCCTCAGCCGCGGCGACGAGGAGGGCCTCGAGGGCGGGACGATCCGATCCCGGCGCGACGAGGACGCGCCAGGCCGGCGCCGGGGTCACCGGCACCGCCCCGACGAGCTTGGGATAATAGGCCGCGCCCATCCGGTCGGCCGCCTCGGCGAAGTCGAAGTCGAAGACGAAGTCGCCCCAGGAGCCGGAGCGGCCGTAGAAGGGGGCCGCGGCGAGGAGTCGCCCCCGCGTCGCCCCGCCTTCCCCTTTCTCCCTGAGCAGGAAGTGGAAGGGCTCCCAGCCCGTCTCGGGACGGATCGAGCCCGATTCCTCGAGGAGGGCGAGGAAACCCCAGGATAGCAGGGGACGGTCCGCCGCTTCGAGGAGGGAATCCCATTCGAGGGGGTCGATCTCCGTCATCCGTCTCGCGACGCTGATCTCGAGGGCGCCGGCGCCGCCGGCTTCGAAGAAGCGATGCGCCACTACCCTCAGGACTCCGTCGTGGAGGCCAGCATGGCCTCGAGCTCGGCCTTCTGGAAATGGTAGGCGGTCCCGCAGTTGTGGCAGGTCACCTCCGCCGGCCAGGGGCCCGTGGCGGCGAGCTCGGCGAGGATCTCGCGCTTGCCGGCCTTGAGGAAGGCGGAGAAGCCCTCTCGCGAGCAGACGCAGTTGAAGCGGACGACGCGCTCCCCGAGGCGCTCGGGGCCGAAGGGACCGAGGAGCTCGGCGAGGAAGGCGTCCCGCGTGCCGCCCTCGGAGAACCAGAGGCCGAGTGCCGGGAGGCGGCCCATGGCCTCCTCGACCCGTCCGACGAGCTCGGGATCGGCCCCCGGCAGGGCCTGGAGGTACAGGGCGCCGGCGCCGACGGCCCGGCCATCGCGGTCGAACTGGATGCCGGCGTCGAAGGCCGTCCTCGTCTGCTCGGACTCCAGGTAGTACCGCGCGAGATCCTTGGCCAGGCCCGAGGAGCCGAGGGCGACGGTGCCCGAGAAGGGCCTGGTCCTGCCTTCGATGAAGCGGGTCATGGTGAGGGCGCCCGCGCCGAACAAGGCCGCGTGGAGGGCGCCGTCCGCCGGCAGGGACTCGGCCGGGATGGGTGAGCGGAGGAGGTAGCCGCGCACGGAGCCGTCGGCCGCGGCCTCGACGCTGAGGCCGGCGGCGGGGCCGTCGCCGTCGACGCGGAAGGCGAGGCGGTCCCCGCCCTTGATCGTCGCCGTGAGGAGGCCGGCCAGGAGGTAGGCCCTGCCGAGGATGAGGGTCTCGAGAGGGCCGAGGCCGTGGTTCGCGCGCATGTGGTTGACGAGGCGGGTGCCGTGGAGGAGGGCTCCGCGGAGGGAAGAGCCGCCGAGGGTGAAGATGGTCATCCCGTCGGGGGGCAAGGCCGCGAAACGGGCTTCGAGGGCGGGATCCGCGATCAGGGCCGGAATCATGCCCTTGAGCCTAGGCCCGGCGGGCGCAGGCGTCAAGCCGCGACAATTCCGAAGCGAATATTTTCAGGGTATACTGCGGAGAGCCATGCCGAAGCCCTTCTCCATCGGGAAGATCGCGTCGCGGACGCAACTGTCCGGCGCGCTGTCCCTCGCCCTCCTCGCCGCCGCGATCGCCTCGGTCGCGCTCTTCTCGGGGGGCGGCGGGAACGAGTCGACCATCCCGGCCGAGAGCCTGAGCCTCCTCGCCGAGACCTCGAGCGGCGTCGAGTCGGTCTCCTTCCAGGCCATCGCCAATCCGGTGCTCAACGCGGCCCTCGATTCCTACGGCAGGTCCGCCGAGCTCTACGACGTCTCGCGTTGGCACGAGGCCTTCTCGGCCTATTTCGACGGCGCCTCGAGGAACCTCCTCGACGACGTGATCTTCTTCGACCTCGACGAGCCGGGGCGCAAGCGGCTCGGCATCGGCGAGGGGATAGACAACACCGAGGCCAGGGCCATCCGCGAGGCGGCGATCGGCCCTGCCCTGGCCGCCGAAGGCCGGCTCGCCTGGTTTAGCCGCCGGACCGCTGCCGGGAACGAGCGATCCTCGCCGTTTCTCATCGCCGCGCGCCTGGTGAAGCGCCTGACCGACGGGATCCCGATCGGCGTCCTCGTCCTCGTGCCGGAAGCGCGGCGCCTGGCCTCCGCCCTCGAGGGCGCCCTCGGTCCCGGCCCGGGCGCCGGCGCCGCGGAGAGCGGCGGTCCCTTCGCCTTCGTCGTGGACGGGAAGGGCCTGGTCCTCGCCTCCACCGAGGCGGGCGACGCGGGGCTGATCCTTGAGCCGGACTTCCCCGGCGGCGGGCGCATCCTCACGCAGGAGGCCCTCGGGATGGGGAAGGGTACGGCGGAGCTGCGGCTCGGCGGGCGCCGGCGCTCCGTGTCCTTCGCCAAGGTGCCGGGCGGCGACTGGACGGTCGTCGTCTCGGCCCGGACGGAGGCGGGCCTCGGCGTCTCGGCCTTCCGCTGGGCCTCCCTCCTCGCGCTCGCGGTGCTCATGGCCCTCGCCCTGAGGCGCACCCTGGCCCAAGGCACGGCCGCCTCCGCCGCCGCGGTCCTCGCCGTGGCGGAGGGCACCGCGAGACCCTACCAGCCTCCCTTCTCCCTCCCCGCCGGCTCCGAGCCCCTCGCGGCCGGCGACTCCTCGGAGACCGCCCCGGCATGGTTCCGCGAGCTCGCGCCGCGGGAGCGCAGCATCGTCCTCCTCCTCGCGGCCGGGAAGAGCAACAAGGAGATCGCCGCCCGGCTCGGCATCGCGGAGCAGACCGTGAAGAACCGGCTCGGGCTGGTGTACGAACGCCTCGGCGTGCGCGACCGGGTCTCGGCCGCCCTGATCGTCAGCCGCGCGAGGCTTTCCGGCCTCTCTTCCCTCCCGCCGGACGGGGAGGGGCCCGCGGCCGGGGAGGAGGAGGCCGGAGAGGCC
>CAYNPQ010000152.1:0-7823 GCA_964399065.1 uncultured Treponemataceae bacterium
AGCTCCGCCTCGGCGTACCAAGGGCCGCCGCCCTCGCGCTCGAGCTCGACGATGGCCCAGGCGCCCTCCCCCGCGGGCCCGGGGTTGAGCACGAGGCAGGAGCCGACGCGGAAGGCGCAGGGCGACTCGTGGATATGGCCGCAGACCCAGAGGAGTGGCTCCTCCAGTTCGAGGATGGCGCGGAGCTCGTGGGAGCCGGTCGAGGCGCCGCGGCGCTCGTCGGCCCCGGTGCCGCGGGGCGGCTGGTGGCTGAGGACGATGACGGGAGCGTCTGAGTGCAGCAGCGCCGCCTCGTCGAGGGCCGTCTGCAGGGCCTCGGCGAGCTCCTCGTCGTAGCGCTCGTAGGGCGTGAAGCCCGTGCGCAGGAGGCTCCCCCCGACGCCGGCCACGAGGGCGCCCGGGCGCTCCACGAGGCGGCCGTCCGCGGAGAGGCCGAGCTCCTCGAGCCGCTCGCGCGCGGCCCGCTTGTCGCAGTTGCCGGGCACGGCGACGATCTTCCCGGCCTGCCCGTCCATCGCCGCGAGCACGAGATCGAGCTCGGCGGCGCCGCCAAAATCGGTGAGGTCTCCGGCGACGAGGACGAGGTCGACCTCGCCGGCGGATCCGAGGATGCGCTCGAGGCGCTCCGCGTGCCCGTGGATGTCGGAGAGGGCGAGGATCCGCATGCTATAAGTATACCGCCGCCGCTAGGCGAGGCGGAAGAGCATCGAGACGCAATCCTCCACGATCGCGGCGTAGCGACGGTCGCGGTCCGCGAGCTTCATCGCCCAGCGCTTGCCGCAGTCGGGCGGGCAGGAGCCGCCGCAGGCGTGGTGCTTCTTGAGGCAACCGAGGCTCAGAAAGAGGGGCGGCGTGAAGCCCTCGCCGACGGGGGCGAGGGGCGGCAGCCCGGGGAGGGCGGCGATCGCGGGCTCGAAGGGCGCTTCGAGATAGGCGTAGGCGAAGGCGAGGCGCGGGACGAGTGAGTCGTATGCAGCGAGGGCGAGCCGGTTGGCGACGTAGAGGTGGACGTCGAGGAAGAAGGCGAGCCGCGGGAGGCCCTCGCCCGCCTCATCGACGAGTCTCCGCGCGAGCGCGACCTGTCGCGTCGAGGAGACGCCGACGAAGAGCGTCGAGCCGGCCGAGAGCTCGGCGAGGATGCGCGCGCGGGCGAGTTCCTCGTACTCCTCGACCTCGCAGGCCAGGGGCGCGAGGGGAAGCCAGGAAGCGCCGCCGAATTCCGGCAGGGCGAGTTTCTCGCGGAGGATCCGCGGGGTCGCGAAGGGCATGCCGGCGGGCAGGAGCTCCTGCGGGAAAGCAAGGCGGGCGCGGGGCGGCGCCTCGACCCTCGGCCTTTCGCCGGTATCGCCTCGGGGGCGCGACGCGTTGAGCGACGCATCCCTCGGCCAGCCGCGGGCGTACTCGAGTTCCCTCTCCGCCAGGATCGCGGCGGCGCGCGAATAGATCCGGTTCTTCTCGCGCTTCAAGGCCGAGGGCGGGATGAAGAGGTCGGCGAGCTCCTCGAGCCCGCCCCTCGGCACGAGGCGGAAATCGGCCTCGCCCCCTTCCGCGAAGAGGGCGAGGGCCTTGATGAAGCCGCCCGGGCTCCGGGCCGCCTCGACCTTCAGGGGCTCGCCGGCCTCGATTGGCGCCACGCCTTCCGTGCCGCCGCGACCGTCGAAGGAGGGGAGCCCGAGTTCCGCGGAGAGCGAGCCCTCGAGCTTGAGACGCAGGGGCAGGGCGGTCGTCGCGGGAGGATACTCCTCTGGGCTCGCCGCCGGGCGGTCCATGCGCCGGTCGGAGATGCGGCGGAGCTCGGAGCCCGCCCTGGGCGAGCCGGGGCAATCGAGCTCGACGCGGTCGCCGGGGCGGGCGGAGGATAGCGGCCGCCCCGAGCGCGCGTCGGTCAGGCCCGTCACCGAGAACTGGAGGGGCTTCGCCGAATCCTGGCCCTCGAAGGCGAGGAGGCCGTCGCGGAGGCCGAGGGAGGATGAAAGCTCGACCGTGGCGCGACCGCCCGAGGCCTTGAGTATCCGCCCGGCGAGGCTCCCCCGATGACCGGGGAACCCGGCGTCGATGAGGCGCTCCCCTCCCCGCCCGAAGAGCCAGCCCGTCGTGCCCTCGCGCGAGAAGGCTATCGACGCGGCCTCGGCGCGCAGGCGGAGCTCTTCGGCAGGGAGGCCGTCGATGGCGGCGCGGTAGAGGCGCGCGACCGCGAAGCAGTACTCGGGGGACTTCATCCGTCCCTCGACCTTGAAGCTGCGCACGCCCGCCTCCGCGAGCTCCGCGACGCGCTCCGAAAGGTTCAGGTCGCGGCAGGAGAACCAGTAACCCCGGCCGCCGGCGAAGCCCTCGGCCGGCTCGGCGTCGTAGTACGAGCGGCAGACCTGGGCGCACTCGCCGCGGTTGCCCGAGCGGCCGAGGAGGAGGCCCGAGGCCAGGCAGAGCCCCGAGTAGGAGTAGCAGTGCGCGCCGTGGACGAAGGTCTCGAGCTCCACCTCGGGGCACTCCTCGCGGAGCTTCCTGATGCGGGCGAGGGGCGTCTCGCGGGGCAGGACCACGCGGGAGGCCCCGAGCTCGGCGGCGATCCGCAGGCCCGCCGCGCCCTGGGTCGCGGTCTGCGTCGAGGCGTGGATCTCGATGCCGGGGTGGCGGGCGCGGATGAGGCGCGCCAGGCCCCAGTCCTGCACGATCACCGCGTCGGGCGGGAAGCGGCCGAGGAAGGCGAGGAGGCCCGCCGCGGCGTCGAGCTCGGCGTCGAGGATGACGGTGTTGATCGCCGCGTAGAGGCGGATGCCGCGCGCCCGGGCGAGGCCCAGGAGGCGGCGGTACTCGAGGCGGTCGAAGTTGCGCGCCTGCTTGCGCGCCGAGAAGTCCGCGAAGCCGAGGTAGAGGGCGTCGGCCCCGCCCTCGATCGCGGCGACGGCCGCGTCGAAGCCGCCGGCGGGGAGGAGGAGCTCGGGAACGCGTCGCGCTTCGGGCATGGTTCAGGACCCCGCGAGCCGCTTCTCGCCCCTCAAGGCGCGGGCCTCGGTGAGGTCCTGGCTCGCCTCGAGGGTGCCGAGGTACTCGCCCGAGGGGCCGCGGACCGCGAAGTACTGGATGCGCACGAAGCGGCCGCGGAGCTCGAGCCAGAAGTCCTCGCGGTCCCGCTCGCCCGCCTTGAAGGCCGCGACGATGCGCATGACGCGGTCGACGCTCGCGGCCGGGTGGCAGTTTCGCACATCGCGGCCGATGATCGCGGGCGAGCGCGGGAAGACGCGCTCCGGGCCGTTGGAGAAATACGCGACCCTGTCCTCCGCGTCGACGAAGGTGAGGTCGAGGGGAAGGAGCTTGAGCAGGGCGTCGAGCTCCGTCGGCGCGAGGGAGCCTGAGTCGAGGTTGATGGCACCGACTGTTCCGCCGGGAGTCGCGGTCGTCCGGCCCGCTTCAGCGGCGTCCTTCGCAGCGGCGAGGGACTCGAGGGCGGCGATGTCCTCGGCCTCGAGCAGGCTCCAGCCGAGGGCGCGGCATTCGTCGAAGAGCGAGCGCTTCTCGGCGGCGGTCAGGAGGGGGGCGGCGACCGGGAAGAGCAGTCGCTCCTCGCGCAGGATCAGGGCGTGGACGTCGAAGAAAAGCCGCCCGAAGGCCGCGTTGAGCTCGGCGAGGCGGGCTTCGTCGGGCGGTCCCTCGGGAGCCGCGAGGCCCTCGAGGTCGCGGAGCGACGCGCGCACGTCGTCATGGATAGACCACATGACGGAGAGGCAGCGATAGCGGGGATGGCGGGCCTCGAAATAGGGAAAAAGGACGTTCTCTTTCTTGACATAATGAATCGCGATGCCTGAAACGGGATCGAGGGCGCGGGCCAGGGAGGCGCGGATGACCGCGAGGGCCGCATCCGCGCCAGTCCGGGTCTCGGAAGAGCCTTTGGCGGCATTCAGCGCGGACAGGGGCCGCCTGAACTCGTCCAGGAGTCCGGCTATCCGCCGGTTCTCCCTGACGAGGGAGGCGAAGAAGGGGTCCTCCGTTTCGAAGGCGACCCTGGCGAGGGGGCGCGAGACGAGGTTCAGGAGCCGCGAGACGGCGGGCTTGAGGCGCTCCAGGGGAAGGGCCTCGGCCACCAAGGCATCGACGACGGCGACGACGTCCTGCGGCGTCACCGCGTCGATCCAGGTCTTGGCCTCCGCCGCCGCGACGGGATCGAGGGGGCCCGCCGCGAGCGAGCGGGTCATCTCCTCGAGGGCCGAGCGACGGGCGGACGCGTTTCCGATGAGTTCGGACATGCCTGCAATTCTAGCGCTTAACGACCGATCTTGCCGACCAGGGCCTCGAAGCGCTCGACCTTCCGCTCGACGATGGCGCAGCTCGCCCGCCAGAAGTCGGGCTTCCGCAGATCCACGCCGAGGTGGGCCGCGGCGAGCTCCTCGGTCTCCATGCGGCCCGTGTCGCGCAGGAGGGCGCAGTAGCGCCCGTGGAAGTCGGCCCCGAGCTCGGCGCGGCGGGCGTAGACGCCGAGGCTGAAGAGGTAGCCGAAGGTGTAGGGGAAGTTGTAGAAGCTGCGGCCGGCCATGTAGAAGTGCAGCTTCGAGCGCCAGAAGCCCGCGTCGAACTCCGAGAGGGAGTCGCCGTAGAAGTCGCGCATCGTCGCGTCCATGAGGGCGGAGAGGGCCTCAGGCCCGAGGGGCTTCTCGGCCCTGGCCTCGTAGAAGGCCTTCTCGAAGGCGAAGCGGGCCGGGATGTTGACGAGGAAGGAGGCCGCGTCCTGGGCGTCGGACCAGCCGAGGGCGACGAGGTCGGAGGAGACCTCCCCCGCCCCCGAGAGCCGCGACTCGAGGTAGTCGCCGAGGGCCGTCTCCGCGAAGGTGCTCGCGGTCTCGGCGAGGTTCATCGGGTAGGAGGACTCGGCGAGGGGCAGGCCCGCGAGGAGCTTGCCGTGGTAGGCGTGGCCGAGCTCGTGGGCCAGGGTCGAGACGTTGGCGAGGGAGCCGCGGTAGGTCATGAAGACCCGGGGAGTCCTCGTCTTGGGAAAGCGGGTGCAGTAGGCGCCAGGCCGCTTCGAGGGCAGGACCCGGGCCTCGATCCGCCGCGCGTCGCGCATCTCGAGGACGAAATCGCCCATCGCGGGGTCGACGGCGGCGTAGGCCGAGCGCACGAGCTCGAGCCCCTCCTCGAAGGGGTAGCTCCGCGTTTCGGCGCTCCCGACCTTCGGCGCGGGCGCGAGGGTGTCGAAGCAGGCGAGCTTCGGGAGGCCGGCGAGCCGGGCCTGGGCGCGGAGGGCGCGGCGGCCGAGCTCGCGGTTCTCGGCGACGACGGCGAGCATTGTCTCGAGGGTCGCGCGCTCGAGGCGGTTCGAGGCGAGGGCCACGTCGAGGAAGTGGAGGGGCGCCTTGCGGGAGCGCATGCCGTACTCGGCGAGGCGCCAGCCGGCGAGGGAGTTGAGGATAGCGGCGAGGCTCTCCTCGTGGGCCGCGAAGGTCTCGGTCTGGGCGCGGAAGGCCGCCTCGCGGACGACTCGGTCGGGATCCTGGAGGAGGGAGGCGGCCTCGGCCAGGCCGACCTCGCGCTCGGCCTGCCCCGGCGCCCGGAGCCTGGCCTTGGCCGTGCCGGTGATGGAGTCGTAGAGCCTGCCCCAGGCCTCGAGGCCGTCGGGGGAGAGGGCTGACACCACCTTTTCCTCGGCGAGGTCGAGGAGGCGGTCGGCGTATTTGCGCTCCTGCCCGACGCGGAAGGCCTGTCCCTTCGCCTCCGGCCTCGCGAGGACCGCGGCCACGAAGGGCCCGGAGGCGCGGGCGAGGAGGAGTGCGAAGGCGTTCCAGGCCTTCTCGACGCGGGCGCCGAGGCTCGCGAAGACGCCGCGGTACTCCTTGGCCCGCGCGTCGCGGCCGTCGACCGAGGCGACGCAGTTGGTGAACACGGCGAGGTTGCCGAAGCGCTCGTCGATCTCCCCGCTCGCCGCGAAGGCCGCGGCGACGGCGTCGACGAGGGCGGCTTCGCGGGCCGGGTCGAGGGAGCCGGCCCGCGCCAGGGCCGCGGCGGCGACCGGCTCGAGGCGTTCGAGCTCGGCGGCGAGCTCCCTCGTGCGGGCGAGGTCGGAGGCGAAGACCGGATCGTCGAAGGAGGAGTACTCGGGACTCAGGTCCCAGGCGGGGGGCTGACGCTCGGAGGCGAGCTGCGCGGCATTGTCCATGCCGCTAGTATGCCAAGCGCGGCGCAAAAGGGGAACCTCCCCTCGCCTTCCGCTTCTTTCGCGGATAATCGAGGGCCCTTGAAATCATTCCCGTTTTCTGCAAAGAATTAACCGTGATAACCGTAACCGAACTCAGGCTCGCCTTCGGCGAGCGCACCCTCTTCAAGGACGTCAACCTCAAATTCACGCCCGGCAACTGCTACGGCATAATCGGCGCGAACGGCGCGGGCAAGTCGACCTTCCTCCGCATCCTCTCCGGCGAACTCAAGCAGGACAAGGGCGAGGTCGTCATCGGCTCCGGCAAGCGCATGGCCGTCCTCCAGCAGAACCACTTCGCCTACGAGGAGCACCGGATCCTCGACACGGTGATCATGGGCTGGCCCAAGCTCCACGAGGTCAAGCGCGAGCGCGAGGCCCTCTACGAGAAGGCCGACTTCAGCGAGGAGGACGGGCTCCGGGCGAGCGAGCTCGAGGGCGAGTTCGCCGAGCTCGGCGGCTGGGAGGCCGAGGCACAGGCGGCCATCCTCCTCTCGGGCCTCGGCGTGACGGAGGCCCACCACGAGAAGCTCATGAAGGAGGTGGACGAGGGCGTGAAGGTCCGCGTCCTCCTCGCCCAGGCCCTCTTCGGCAATCCCGACATCCTCCTCCTCGACGAGCCCACGAACGGCCTCGACCTCGATTCGATCTCCTGGCTCGAGGAGTACCTCATCGAGTTCCCGAACATCGTCATCGTCGTGTCCCACGACCGGCACTTCCTCAACGCCGTCTGCACCCACACCGTCGACATCGACTACGGGAAGATGCGCATGTACTCGGGCAACTACGATTTCTGGTTCCGCATGAACAAGATCCTGGTCCAGCAGCAGAAGGACCTCAAGAAGAAGAACGAGGAGAAGGCGAAGGACTTGAAGGAGTTCATCCAGCGCTTCTCCGCGAACGCGTCGAAGAGCCGCCAGGCCACCTCGCGCAAGAAGATCCTCGAGAAGCTCGAGCTCGACGGCATCGTGCCCTCCTCGCGGCGCTTCCCCTACGTCGGCTTCAACCCGAGCCGCGACGTGGGCAACAACGTGCTCAAGGTCGTCGGCCTCGCCAAGCGTGTCGAGGGCGAGAGCGTCCTCTCCGGCTTCGACCTCACCGTCAACCGCGGCGACAAGATCGCCTTCGTCGGCCGAGAGCACCTGGCGAAGACCACCTTCTTCCAGATCGTCGCGGGCGAGGAGAAGGCCGACTCGGGCGACGTGTACTGGGGCCAGACCATCTCCTGGTCCTACTTCCCCAAGGACAACACGAAGCTCTTCGACTCCGACCTCTCCATCACGGAATGGCTCCAGCAGTACACGGAGTCCGACGACGAGACCTACATCCGCTCCTTCCTCGGCCGCATGCTCTTCTCCGGCGACGAGGCCCTGAAGCCGGTGCGCGTCCTTTCGGGCGGCGAGAAGGTGCGTTGCGTCCTCTCGAAGCTCATGCTCTCGGGCGCGAACTGCCTCGTCCTCGACGAGCCGACGAACCACCTCGACCTCGAGGCCATCACCGCCCTGAACGACGGCCTCGTCGAGTTCCCGGGCGTCCTCCTCTTCACGAGCCAGGACCACGAGTTCATCACCTCGATCGCGACGCGGATCGTCGAGATCTGCCCCGGCGGCGTCATCGACCGCTACATGGGCTTCGACGACTA
>CAYNPQ010000153.1:0-7679 GCA_964399065.1 uncultured Treponemataceae bacterium
GCGGCCGGTCGCCGCGAGCGAGGCCGCGACCTTTCCCGGCCCCTCGCGGGCGGGGAGGGCCGGGGGCTCGGCGAGGCGCTCGCGGCCCCGCGGCCCGCGGCGGCCCGCGAGGACCCCGACCGCCGCGACGAGGGCGGCCGCGGCGAGGAGGGAGCGGGCGAAGGCCGCGAGGATCGCCCCGACGCCGCTCACGCGGAGCCCCCCGCCGCGGGCGTCCCGGGGCCGTAGGCGAGCTCGATGGCCGCGAGGGCGGCCGCGGCGCCGCGGCGGTCGGCCTCGACGCAGTCCTCGTTCGAATAACGCGCCTTTTCGAAGACCGCCGTCAGGGCCGCGATCTCCGGGGCGCCGGCGCCCTTCGAGCGCAGGAAGGCGGCGAGCTCCCTCGCCGTGAGCCGCGGGGAGGCGGCCTCCGGGCCGAAGCGCGCTTCCCGCGCGAAGAGATCGCACATCGCGCCGTAGCAGCGGACGATGGCCGCCCTGGCCGAGGGATCGGATTCCAGGGCGCGGCGGGCGGCCGCGAGGGCCTCGGGCCCCGGGGGCGCCTCGTCCTCCTCCTCCGGGGGGAAAGGCCCGGCCTCGAGGGCGAGGGCTCGGCGCCTGGCCTCGCGCGCGGCGATGAGGTAGGCGCCGAGCCCCGCCGCAGCGACGGCGCCCGCGGCCATCAGGGGGAACACGGGTACGCGACGCTCATCCTCGGCGGAGAGGTCGGCGGTCCCTCCCGCGGGCGCGCCCGAGACGCCCGCCGCGCGGGCCGCCTCGGCCTCGGAGGAGGATTTCCCGGCCGCGCGGCCTCCCTCGGGCCCGCGCCGGAAGACGGCGACGAAGAGGAGGAGGAGCGCGTAGCCGATGACCGCGTTGAGCAGGGAGCGGCGGAGGAAGTTCCTCCGGCCCGCGGAACCGGTCCTGCCCGCGCGCAGTTTCTGGATCAATGCGTCGACGGCGAGGACGAGGAGGGCCGCGAGGCCCGCCCCGACCATGATCGCGAAGCCCGAGTCGAGGAGGGAGCGGAGGAGGGGGCCGCGGGCGGCGAGGCGCCCGAACGCGGCCTCGAGGAGCCTGTCGGGCGGCGGTTCCGGGGAGATGGCGAGGGCGCAGGCCGCGAGCGCCAGAAGCGCGGCCGCGGCGCGCGCGACCTTCCGTCGCCTCGACTCTGCTTCGTGCTTTTCCATCGCGGTCTTCGGGCTAGGATAGGACCGGCCCGCCGCGGCGTCAAGGCCGAGGGCTCGACCCGCGATGCCGCGACCGCGTAGAATGCGGGCGTGAGCGATCTCGCCCTGGTCTTCCTCGGCGGCGGCTGCGGCGCCGCCTGCCGCTGGCTCGTGTCGAAGGCCGCGAACCGGCTCCTCGGGTCGGCCTTCCCCTGGGGCACCCTCGCCGTCAACCTCGCGGGCTGCTTCCTGATCGGGCTGGCCCTCGGCCTCGCGGAGCGGGGCCTCGGAGGCCGGCGCCTCAAGCCCCTCGCCGTCGCCGGCTTCCTCGGCGGCCTCACCACCTTCTCCAGCTTCGCCTACGAGACGATCGACCTCGCGCGCCGCGGCGCCTGGCCCAGGGCCCTCGCCAACCTCGCCCTCGACAACCTCGGCGGCCTCGCCCTGGCGGCCCTCGGGCTCGCCGCGGGGCTCGCCCTCGGCGCGAAGGCTTCGAGCTGATCCCGGGGAACCGGCTCGTTTGATTCGGCGCGAGAGGCGAGGCTGGCGTATCCCTGTGTGCGCCATCATACTCGGCGCCGGCGAGACCGGGCTCGGGCTCTTCGGCCGGCTCGAGCTCTACACGGTCTTCGTGCTCTTTTCGCCGGAGTACCGCCGGCGCTAGGCCTCGGGCTGGACCTCGAGCTCGAGCCCGTCCCAGGCCGGCCGCGCGCCGACGTCGGCGCCCTCACGCGCGCAGTACTCCTCGATCTCCGCGTGCGTCGAATCGTGGCAGATGTGCGTGAGCCAGGTCCGCCTCGCGCCGACGCGCCTGGCCGCCTCGATCGCCTCGGCGAAGCTGAAATGCGTCTCGTGGGGGCGCGCCCGCAGGCCGTCCACGACGAGGACCTCGACTCCGGCCAGGAGTCCGAAGGAGGCCTCGGGGATGGAGGACGCGTCCGTGAGGTAGGCGAGGGCGCCAAAGCGCCAGCCGAGGATGGGGATCCTGCCGTGGAGGACGGGCACCGGCACGGCGCGCAGGGCGCCGAAGTCGACGCCGCCCTCCGGCGGCTCGAGGAGCTCGATGCGCGGCTTCCCGCCCCCGGCCTGGGTCTCGCGGAAGGCGTAGGCGAAGCGCGAGGCGGTTTCGGCCAACGTGTCCTTGTCGCCGTAGACCGGCAGGACGCGGTTCCGGGTGAGGGGGCGCAGGTCGTCGAGGCCGTTCACGTGGTCCGAGTGCGCGTGGGTGAGGAGGAGGGCGTCGAGGCGCTCCCGCGGCCCGGGCCGGCCGATCCGCGAGCGCAGGGCCTGGAGCCTGAACTCGGGGCCGGCGTCCACCACGAGGACGCTCCGCCCGGCCGGGCCCTCCTCCTCGACGAGGACCGAGGCGCGGTATCGCGCATCGCGCGGGTCTGCGGAGGAGCAGGCCCCGCAGCCGCAGCCGACCACGGGCATGCCGTGGCTGGTGCCGGTTCCCAGGAAGGTCAGGCGCATGGGTCGAGTATGGCCGCTTCCGTCCCGCGGGGGAAGGAGGCTCCCCGCTACGCCGGATCCTTCTTGATGGCCACCCCCCGCTCGCCGCCGGCCTCGAGGAGGCTCTCGTCCTCGGCCCGGCCGAGCCGGAAGCGCGCCACGGCCCCGCGCAGGGCGGCCGCGGTCTCGGCGTTGCCCCGGGAGTGGGCGGAGATCCGCTCGGCCGACTCGCCGATCCTCGCCAGGTCGCCGGCGAGGACCTCCGAGTCCCCGCGATTCTCGGCGGAGAGGGCGCGGAGGGACTCGACGCTCCCCGAGATCAGCCGGGCTCCCTCGCCGAGCGAGCCCGAGGCCTCCGCCAGGGCGGCCGCCGTCCTGCCGACCCCCTCGAGGGCGGCCAGCAGCTCGTCGCCGCGCCGCGACATGCCGGCGAGGCCACCGACCGCCTTCTGGAGCTCGGCGAGGAGGCGGTCGACCCCGCCGAGGAGGGCGGCGATCGAGTCGCTCGCCTTCGCTGCGGCCTCCGCCGCGGCCGTGGTCGAGGCCGAGCTGCCCTCGATCGTGGCCGAGATGCCCTTGGCGTTCTCCGCGGTGCTCTCGGAGAGCTTGCGGATCTCCTCCGCGACCACCGCGAAGCCCCGGCCGGCCTCGCCGGCGTGCGCCGCCTCGATCGCGGCGTTCATGGCGAGGAGGCTGGTCTGCTCGGCGATGCCGTCGATGATGGCGACGAGCTCGAGGCTCCTGGCGGCCCCCTCCCTGACCCCGCCCATCGCGGTCACGGCGCCCTCGGCGTTCTCCCTGCCCTCGGAGCCCAGGTCGGAGAGCTCCTTCGCGAGGCCGCGCATCGCGCCGGTCACGGATTCGATCTCGCCCAGCGACGAGCCGATCGAGGCGAGGAGGGAGCGGGCCTCGCCGGCGGCGCGGTCCAGGCCGCCGACGGCCCCGCCCACGGTGGCGGAGGCCGATATCAGGCCCTCCGCCGCGCGCTCGGCGCCCTCGGCCGCTCCCTCGAGCCTCTCGGTCCTCGCGCGCATCGACTCGACCCCTCCGCCGAGCCGGCCGATGGCGGAGGCGGTCTCCGCCGACTCCGCCGCGAGGGCGCCGGCCGAGGCGTTCGTGTCCTCGGCCGCCCGGCGCAGGCCGGACACGATGGCGCCGAGCCCCGCGCCGAGCTCCTCCGCCGAGCGCCTGATGGCGTCGAGCTCGGCGATCCTCTCGCGGCCCGGCTCGATGGCCAGGTTGCCCGAGGCCATGGTGGCGAGGGCGCCGCGGACGCGCCGCACCGAGGAGCCGATGCCCCGCGCGATGAGGGCCAGGGCCACGAGGCCGAGGATGAGAAGCGCCGCCCCCGTCTCGACGCAGAGGGCGGCGACGCTCTTCATCGGGCGCATGGCCGCGGAGACTTCCTGATAGGTCACGATGCGCCATTCGATGCCGCCCTCGACCCTGAAGGGGCTCGAGCTCAGGAAATAGGCCTCCCTCCCGGCCTTGAACTCGCCGTACCAGGTCGAGGAGCTCTCGCTGGCCGCGCTCGTGGCGTCGGTCCCCGTCTGCGCGGCCGCCGCGGCGATCGCCGGCGCGGCGCAGGAGGCCGCCGCGACGAGGGCCGGTTTCCCCGAGACGCCCGCGCCGGTCAGGGCTATCCCTTCGCTCGTCGCGACGAGGGAGCCCTCCGAGGTGACGAGGAAGGCCGCGAGCTCCGAGCCCGCGGTCGTCCGCTTGAGTATGTCCTCGAGGCCGGCCAGGGAGAGGTCGGCTTCGAAGGCGCCCGCCTCGGCGCCGCCGGGGCCCCTCGCCGGGCGGGAGGCGGTCGCGACGAGGATGCCGCCCTCGACGCGGGGACCCGACCAGGCGGGGCCGCCCGCGCCGCGGACGAGGCGGAGGGAGGAGAGGCCGGGAGCCGCGGCCGTCGCGATCTTGAGCCGCGGTTCGAGGAGGGGGCCGTCGAGGGGGAGGAAGCCCGCCTCGGCTTCGCCCGCGACCATGGCGAGGGTTGCCTGGGCGCCGTCGAGGTAGGCCCTCGCCGCGGCGTCGATCTCCCCGGCCGTCCTCCAGGAGAGGAGGTTGTTCATGTCCCGGACGACGCCGTAGCCGGCGGCGAGGGCGCTCGCCGCGATGGCCGCCAGGGACAGGGCGAAGAGGGCGAAGAAGGGAAGCACGATGATCGCCCAAATGGGGACGATCCTCCTGCGCTCGGTCCTCGACATGGGAGCTCCTCGCCGCGCCCGGAGTCGGATCGGGTCCCGCCGGCTAGGTCAATGCTAATGCAGGCGGACGTCGCGGGCCAGTGCTAGCGGATTACGGCTGGCGCGAAATCGGGCAGGAGGGGGATGCGGACCAGGTGGACGAAGTCCTTGCCGAGGCGGGCGACGAGGGAGTCGAGGCTCGTCTCGGCCGCGCTCTCGAAGACGGCCGTCCTGAAGGCCCCGGCCTCGTCGAAGTAGGGAGCGAGGACGGCGACGTGGTAGTGTCGAAGGAGGCCGGCCACCGGCCCCCCTCCCCGCCGCGAGAGGCTCGCGAGGTAGATCGCGTCGGGGTCGCGGGCCGCGAGTACGTAGAGCAGGGACTTGAGGCCGCGGCCCTCGTAGCCGAGGTCCCGGTCGGGGGCCGGGTAGTCCACGTAGGTCGAGGAGCCGTTGACCGCGCCGGTCGGGGGCTCCGCGGCGAAGAGGGCGAAGGGAGCGTCGGAGACGTCGGACTCGAACAGGTCGTGGCCACGCTCCGGGTCCTCGGCGTCGGCGAGGGCGAGGGCGAGGTTGCGGTTCCAGTCCAGGCCGAAGTAGGGGTCGAGCTCGGTCTCGAAGGGGCGGGCGAAGCTGTTGAGCCGCGTGTCGTCGTGCCTCGCCGCCATCGCTCGCGGATCGAGGCCGCGTCCCGCCAAGGGGCGGTAGAAGCCGTCGACGACCCACTTCGCGAAGCCGGAGCAGTTCAATCCCGGCGGCCCGACCTGGGGTTTGCCCGTGGCGATGTAGACGGGCCGACCCTCGGCGTCCAGGGCCCCGTCGTCGACGTAGCGGAGCGAGGGGAGCCGCTCGCGCATGGCCGCGACGAAACCGCGCAGGGCCGCGTAGTCGCCCGGCCTCGGCGAGAGGAGGGTCCAGTCCACCACGCCGGAGGTCCATCGGACGATGTCGCCGAAGGACGAGGCGAAGGCCCGGTCGAAGGGGAGGGGGAGGGCGACCTCCCGGCAGAGCAGGCCCCCGTAGACGACGAGGTCGACGCGGCTGCGGTCGCCGTCCGGGTAGAGGCGCGCGAAGCAGCCGGGATCGCTCCGGAGGAAGACTTTGGCCTGGACCGGGGCACCGTTCTTCTTCGCGCGCTTCAATATCCAGGTGCCTTGGGCGTAGAGAGGGACGGAGGCCCCCGCGGCGGCCCCGGCGGGCAGGGGGGAGACGATCTGGTAGAAGTACTCGCTCCCGTCGACCGTCGAGAAGCGGAAGTCGCCCGAGGCGCCGCGGACGAGGGCCGGGGCCCGCGAGGCGCTGCGCGGCGGCGCGGAGAAGAAGCCGCTCCAGTACCGCCCCCGCAGGTCCGAACTGTCCGGGATCCGGTCGACGGGAAGGTCGGCGGCTGCGGGAGGCGAGGACGCGGGAGGCTCCGCCGCGCCGGGCAGGGCCGGTCCCAGGGCGAGGGCGAGGAGGAGGGCCGCCGGGGCCCGGACGAGGGGCTTCATCGTTTCAATCATCGGCGCGGAGGCATCCCTCCTACAGTAGGCGCGAAGCCGGGCCGATATCTTGAATCGAGCTATGCAGCAGAGCGGAGTCCATCGGCATGCGTGACCATCGTTGGTATCCCCTGGGGATATTCGTCGTCCTCGTCTCACTCGTCGCGAGCGGCGCCGGCGCGGCGCCCGGCGCGAGGATCGCCCTCGCCTCGATCCAGTCGGCCGGCGCCGCCTTCGAGGAACTCGCCTCCGCCCGCTCGCCGGCGAGGGCGGCCGCCGCGGCCCTCCTCGCCCTCCAGCCCCGCCTGCCGGCTCCGGCGGCCCCGGGCTCGCGCGGCTTCCCCGCGCTCTACGACCCCCGCGTCGCCGCGCGCGAGGCGGCCTCGGCCGCGCCGCGCGCCGCCGACCCCGAGGGGACCTCCTCCCGGAGCGCGATCCTCCCCGTCCTCGCCAACAACCAGATCCTCGCCTTCTACGGCAAGCCCGGCTCGAAGTGGATGGGCATCCTCGGCGAGTACCCGAAGGAGGAGCTCGTCCGCCTCCTCAAGGGCTACGCGAAGCTCTACGACGAGGAGAACGGCGAGGCCGGCGTCGTCCCCGCCCTCTACATCATCTACGGGACCTGCTGGCCCGAGGGCGAGATCGGCTACCTCCAGGACTCCGTCCTCCGCGAGTACATCGAGCTCGCCTCGCGGGAGGGCATGCTCGTCTTCGTCGACCACCAGATCGGGAAATACCCGGTCGAGGACGCCGTCCGCCGCCTCCTGCCCTATCTGCGATACCCCAACGTCCATCTCGCCCTCGACCCCGAATGGAGGACCACGGCCCCCATGCAGGAGATCGGCTCCGTCGACGCCGAGGAGATCAACGCGGCCCAGCGGATGATCAGCGACTACCTGCGGGCCGAGTCCCTCCCCGGCACCAAGATGCTCGTCGTCCATCAATTCAAGGAGAAGATGATCGAGGGCCGTTCCCGCGTGCGGGCCGACTACGAGCGCGTCGCCCTCGTCCACACGGCCGACGGCTTCGGCCCTCCCGCCCTCAAGCGCGCCTCCTACGCGAACAACGCGCGCGCCTCGAACATGCCCATCAAGGGCTTCAAGCTCTTCTTCAAGACGGAGGTGCCCGGGGCCGGCTTCGACGCTCCCCTCCTCACGCCGCCGGAGGTCCTCGCCCTCGATCCCCGCCCTTCCCTGGTTATTTATCAATGACGATGCCGCGCGACTGCCTCTAGTGCTATAGTAGAAGCCAAAGATACGCGGCCCGGGCGGGTAACCTCAACGCTCGCCGGGGCCTTTTACTCCGGGGGTAACATGAAACCGTCGCGGCGCGTCCTCTTGCTGGTATCCGCCTTCGCCTCGATCGCCCGCTTCGCGGCCTTCGCCTACGATCCGCCGGCCGGGGGGACCCTCGTG
>CAYNPQ010000154.1:0-7674 GCA_964399065.1 uncultured Treponemataceae bacterium
ATGTCGCCGTACTCGATGCCGTTGTGCACCATCTTCACGAAGTGTCCCGCGCCGTTCCCTCCCACCCACTCGCAGCAGGGATTGCCGTCCGGGGCCTTCGCGGCGATGGCCTTGAGGATGGGCGCCGCGAGGGGCCAGGCCGCCTTCGAGCCGCCCGGCATGATCGAGGGTCCGAGCAGGGCGCCCTCCTCGCCGCCCGAGACGCCCGTGCCGATGTAGAGGAGGCCCTTCGACTCGACGTAGGCCGTGCGGCGGATCGTATCCTCGAAGTTGGAGTTGCCCCCGTCGATGATGAGGTCGCCGGGCGAGAGGAGGCGGAGGAGCTGTTCGATCGCCTCGTCCACCGCCGATCCCGCCTTCACCATCAGCATCACCTTGCGCGGCCGCTCGAGGGCGCCGGCGAGCTCCTCGAGGGAATGGCAGCCGCGTATGCGCTTTCCCCGGCCCCGCCCGGCGATCGTGAAGTCGTCGACCTTGGAGACCGTGCGGTTGTAGACCGCTACCGAGAAACCCTTGCTCTCCATGTTGAGGACGAGGTTCTCGCCCATCACCGCGAGCCCGACGAGCCCGATGTCAGCCTTGTCCATATATGCTCCTTATGGCGTCTTGGCGCGAGATGCCTTCATGGTCTTTGCCACGCGGGCGGTTCCTTGAGGCGGTAGAGCATCTCGCCCGCATGGTCGAGGTAGAGCCGGTCGGGCCTGCCCTGCCATTCCCGCGGATCGACGCTCCGCCAATCCACGTACTCGAGGCCGATCCGCTCGCATCTCGCGCGCGGTATGCCCGTGGCGAGCTTTACCTTGACGCGGGGCCGCTCGACCCCGTCGACATAGGTTCCGATGCCCCTCACGTGGGTCGAGTGCGCCACCACGCCCCAGGGGTACTCCTTGTACTTCTCCCACTGGGCGACGAAGAAGTCGCGCGTGTGGTAGCCGATGGCGTCGAGGACCTTGCCGTGCGTGTACGAGACCTCGGTGATATGCGGCGCGTAGATGACGATCTCGCCGCCATCCGCCACGACGCTCTCGGTCTTGTAGGCGCACTTGCCCCCGGTCCAGAGATCGTCATACATGCGCGGGGCGCAGGCGAGGACCGAGTCGAAGGGGCGGTCGCAGTACGCGATGTGGAGCTGTCGCGAGAGCTCGCAGGCCCGCTCCCAGGCTCTTCGCGTATCGTCGGAGTAGAAGACGCCCATGAGCTCCTCCCCGCGGACCGCGAGGCAGAAGACCCCGGCGCGGAAGGGCAGCATCGAAGCCGCCTCCTCGATGAGGGCACGCACGGGCGTGTCGCGGTTGCCGATGATCCGGGGGTTCGTGATGAGGGCGGCGAACCAGTGGAAGAAGTCGATGAAGCCCGCGGCGCCGATGCCCGGGAAAAGGTACTTGTGCCCGCCCGAGAAGCCGACGACCTCGTGGGGGAAGACGGGCCCCGCGATGAGGACGCGGTCGTACTCGAAGACGAGCTTGTTGATCTCGATCGGCACTTCCTGCGAGAAGCGGCCCTCCGTGAGCCCGGCGATCCTCTCGGCCGCGATGGAACCGACGCGTCGCAGGCAGGAGGGATCGTCCCAGGCGTGGTTCAGGACGCGGACATCCGCGTACTTCCCGCGCATCTCCTCTTCGGAGACGCGGAGCATGGCGCGTATGGCCTCGTCGCTCATGGGACGGTGCGTGCCGAGGGCGATGAGGAAGTCGAGCTTCCGGACCTTGCCCGAGAGCGAGTCGTGGATCGAGTCGAAGACCAGCCTGCTCGGGAAGGACCTCGTGGAATCAGGGATCAGGACGAGGACAGACTTGCCGGCGAGGTTCTCGCCGGCGAGGGCCTCCGCGAAGACCGAACGGGCTTCCTCCGGATCGAGAGGCTCGAGGCCGCCCTTGAACAGGTCCATTCTGGCTCCTTGAAACGCCACGTTAGCGCTAACGTGAGTATAGCGCCTGTCGGAAGGCTGTCAAGCGAGGGGATGGGGGGCTGACCTTTCAAGGGTGGGGTCAAGGGTGGGGTCAGTCCCTCTGGGCTGGGGGTCTGACCCTCGGGTGATGGGGGTCAGACCCCGAGGATTAGGGGAGAGACCTCGAAGTTATGAGGGACAGACCCCGACGGTGACCGGGTCAGACCCCGAAGCGAAGGGGGTCAGACCCTCAAGGCGGTGGGGTCAGTCCCCCTAGGCTGGGGGTCTGACCCTCAACCGAAAATCTTCTTTCCGATGTCCCCGCGGTACCAGGCGCCCTCGAAGCGGACCTTGCCGGCGAGCTCGTAGGCCCGGTTCCGCGCAGTCGCCCAGTCGGGGCCGAGGCCGACCGCGGTGAAGCAGCGGCCGCCTCCGGTGCGGAGCTGGCCGGCCGGGTCGCGGGCGGTCGAGGCGTGGAAGAGCAGGGCTTCGGGCCCGGGTACGCCGTCCGTGTCTATCTCGGGCTGGCCTGAGCCCAGGGCCCCGTCGGTCGCGGAGAGGTCGACGGCGAGGCCCTTGGGGTAGTGGGCAGGGTAGCCGGGAGCGGCGACGACCACGCCGCAGGCGACGCCGGCCGAGAAGGAGGGTCGGGCGGCGGACAGGTCGCCGCGGGCCGCGGCGGCGCAGAGCTCGCCGAAATTCGAGGTCAGCAAGGGCAGGAGGGACTGGGTCTCGGGGTCGCCGAAGCGCACGTTGTACTCGAGGAGCTTCGGGCCCTCGGCCGTCGCCATGATGCCGAAGAAGAGGACGCCGCGGTAGGTGAGCCCCTCCTCGGCCATGCCCGCGAAGCTCGGCTCGACGATCTCGCGTTCGATCCGCGCGATCAGGGCTTTGTCGGCGAAGGGGACGGGACAGACCGCGCCCATGCCGCCGGTGTTCGGCCCGGAGTCGCCCTCCCCGGCCTTCTTGTGGTCGGCGCAGGCAGGGAGGATGAGACGGTCCTTCCCGTCGCAGAGGGCGAAGACCGAGAGCTCGCGGCCGACGAGGTATTCCTCGGCGAGGAGTTCGTCCGCCGCGAGGACGGCCTCGCCGAAGGCCCGGAGCTCGGCGGGATCCTCCGACTCGAGGACGCCCTTGCCCGCGGCGAGGCCGCTCTTCTTGAGGACGATCCGCTTGCCTCGGTTCGCGTCGAGGTAGCGCCCGAGGGCGGCGGCGCTCGAGAAGAGCTCGGTCCTCGCGCAGGGCACGCCGTGCCGCTCCGAGAAGGCGCGGGCGAAGGATTTGCTCGACTCGAGGGCGGCGGCCTTCCTCCGCGGGCCGAAGGCGGGGATCTTCGAGGCGGCGAGGGCGTCCACGAGGCCCGCGGCGAGGGGGCCCTCGGAGCCGATGAGGACGAGGTCGATGCCGAGCTCGGCGCAGGCCGCGACCACGGCTTTGGGATTCTCGGGGTCGAGGGCGAGGTTCCGGGCGATGCCGTCGGTGCCGGCGTTGCCCGGGGCGCAGAATATCCGCTCCCTCGACGCCTTGGCGCCGCGGGATCCCGAGGGGCCCGACAGGGCCCAGGCGAGGGCGTGCTCGCGGGCGCCGGATCCTATCACCAGGGTCTTCATGCGGGCTGCCTCCTCGCGTCGATCTCGTCCAGGAGCCCGAGGAGCGCCGCGGGATAGAGCCGGTGCTCGATCTCGTGCGTCCTCCGCTCGATGGCCTCGAGGCTCTCGCCTTCGGTCGGCCTGAAGGCCTCTTGTACCAGTATAGGCCCCGTGTCCATACCCTCGTCCACCAAATGCACGGTGACGCCGAATTCCCTTGAGCCGGCCTCGAAGGCTCGGCGGATCGAGTCGACGCCAGGCCAGGCGGGGAGGATGGAGGGGTGGACGTTGACGAGGCGGCCGGCGCGGCGCCGGACGAAGCCGGGGGAGAGGATGCGCATGAAGCCCGCGAGGGCGACGAGCTCCGCGCCGGCTTCGTCGAGGGCGGCGTCGAGCTCGGCTTCGGCCTCCTCGCGGGAGCGGCCGGCGTAGGTTACATATCTGGCGGGCACGCCGAGGAGCCGCGCCCGCTCGGCCGCGTAGGCCGACCGCCGGTCGTGGAGGAGGAGGACGCAGTCGTGGCGGCCCCGCAGCGCCTCGACGATCGCCTGGAAGTTGGAGCCCGAGCCGCTCGCTAGTACGGCGAGCCTAGCCACGCCCGACGGTCCCGACGGACAGGAGCTCGATGCCCTTGTTCCGCGCGATCTCCAGGAGGCCCTCGGCCTCCTCCTTCTTGGCGACGACCGCCATGCCGATGCCCATGTTGAAGACTTGGCGCATCTCGGCGTCGGGGATGCCGCCGCCCCGCTGGATCTTGCCGAAGACGGACGGCACGGGCCAGTCCCAGGAGAACTCGGCCTTGAGCCCCCGGGGAAGGACGCGGTCCACGTTCCCGGAGAGGCCGGAGCCCGTGATGTGGGCGGCGGCGAGGACGCGGCCGGTGTTGATGAGCTCGAGGAGCTCCTTCACGTAGATCTTCGTCGGGACGAGGAGCTCCTCCCAGGTCCCGAGGTCCTCGGGGTCGACGGCCTTCCGCGCGAGGCTGTAGCCGTTGGAGTGGACGCCCGTGCTCGGCATGCCGAGCACGAGGTCGCCCTCCTCGATCCGGTCGAGGTGGGGGAGCATCTTCTTGCGCTCGACGAGGCCGACCGCGAAGCCGGCGAGGTCGATGTCCTGGTCGCCGTAGACGTCGGGCATCTCGGCGGTCTCGCCGCCGACGAGCTCGCAGCCGGCCTGTTCGCAGCCCGCGACGACGCCCTCGATGACGGCATGGAGCACTTCCTCGCGAATCCGGCCGCAGGCGATGTAATCCAGGAACTGGAGGGGGCGGGCCCCGCAGACGACGAGGTCGTTGACGCTCATGGCGACGAGGTCGATGCCGATCGTGTCGTACCTGCCGAGCTTCTTGGCGACGAGGAGCTTCGTGCCGACGCCGTCGGTGGTGGAGAGGAGGACGGGGTCGCGGTAGCCCGCGAGGTTGAGCGAGGCGCCGCCCGCGAAGCCCCCGATCCCCTTCGACACCGCCTTCGAGGGGATGCCCTTGATGAACTCGGCGAACTCGTCGCCCTTCCGTATCGAGACTCCCGACTTCTCGTAGTCGAGGCCGCTCATGCGCGGTCCTTTCCGCCGCTCGCGGGCGGGAAGGGGTGCCTCCCGTCGAAGCAGGCGCAGCAGTACTCTCCTCGATCGCGCAACGCGGCGAGAAGGCGGTCCTGGTCGAGGAAGCGCGCCGAGTCGGCGCCGACCTCCCTCGCTATCTCCTCCGGCGCGAGCCTGTTCGAGATGAGCTGGTCGCGGTCGGGGATGTCGATGCCGTAGTAGCAGGGCCAGCGGAGCTCGGGCGCCGCGAGGCGGAGGTGGACCTCGCGCGCGCCGGCCTCGCGGAGGAGGTTCACGATGATCCTGCTCGTGGTGCCGCGGACGAGGGAGTCGTCGATCATGACGACGCGCTTGCCAGCCACCACCTCGGGCACGGCGTGGAGCTTGAGCCGCGCGGCGAGCTCGCGCTGGTCCTTGGTCGGGAGGATGAAGCTGCGGCCCGCGTAGTGGCTCCTCGCGAGCCCGAAGTCGAAGGGCAGGCCCGCCCGCTTCGCGTAGCCGATGGCGGCGATGTTGCCCGAGTCGGGCACCGGCACGACGACGTCGGCCTCGAGGCTCCCCTGGTCCTGCTCCGCGAGCGCCTCCCCGAAGCGGGAGCGCGCGGCGTGCACGGACTCGCCGAAGACCTCGGAGTCGGGGCGGGCGAAGTAGATGAGCTCGAAGACGCAGCGCGAGGAGGGCCGGCGCGGCTCCATGAAGAACGAGTGCTCGCCCGAGTCGTCGACCACGACGATCTCGCCGGGCCGGACCTCGCGGCAGGGCATCGGCCCGACGGCGTGGAGGGCGCAGGTCTCGGAGGCGGCGTACCAGGCGCCCGCCTTCCTCCCGAGGTAGAGGGGCCTGAAGCCGGAGGGGTCTCGCGCCAGGATGAGGGCGTCGTCGTGCATGATCGCGAGGCTGTAGGCGCCCTCGAGGGGCCCGAGGGCCTCGCGGAGGAAGCCCTCGCGGTCGGGCTTCCGCGAGCGCGATATCAGGTGGAGGATGAGCTCGGAGTCGGCGCTGCCCTGGAAGATCGAGCCCTCCTCCGTGAGGCGGTCGCGGAGGAGGCAGCCGTTCGAGATGTTGCCGTTGTGCGCCAGCGCGACGCGCCCCTTGTTGCAGTCGATGACGAGGGGCTGGGCGTTCTGGATCCCGGCGCCGCCGGCGGTCGAGTACCGGACGTGGCCTATGCCCAGGCGCGAGGGGTGGGACTCGCCGACGAGGGAGCCGAGGGCCGCCGCGACCATGCCGAGGTCCTTGCGGCCGTGCCAGTCGCCCTCCTCCTCCCAGGCGACGCCGCAGGATTCCTGCCCGCGGTGCTGGAGCGAGAAGAGCATGTAGAAGAGGAGCTCGGGGATGTTGCGCTTGTCGGGGGAGCGGACGCCTGCTACTCCGCAGTGGTGGCCCAGGCTTTCCATGCCCGGTTCTAGCACGCCCGCCGCCCGATGGTCAAGCCGAGCCGTCCTCCGGGGCCTCGTCCGGGATGCCGGCCTCCGCGGCGTCCCGGGCCCCCGAGGCCTGCAGCTCGGCCGCCGCGGCGCTGCCCTGGACGAGGGCGCCGGGCGCGGCCGCCTTCACGAAGGTGAAGTTCCGCATGATCTTGAGGAGGACGAGGATCTTGTCGCGCCCGGCCTGCACCTGCCCGACGATCTCCTTGTTGCGGCCGCCGCCGAGGGTGCGGATGTTGGTCACGAGGTCCGGGCTCGCCTTCCGGTAGTCCGAGACGAGGTCGCCCAACGCGTCGCCGAGCATCGCGAAGAGGCCGGTCTCGTCCTCGACGATCTCGCGGGCGTTGTCGTTGATGGCGTCGACGAGGCGGGTCAGGAACTGGCCGATGTCCTTGCCGCGCCGCATCTCCTCGATGTAGCGCTTCATGGCCACGATGGACACGCGGCTCGTGCCGCGGAGCTGCCCCTCGAATTCGGCGATGCGGGCGCCGGTGCGCTCGCACTGGTAGAGTATGTTGGCGAGGTTGTTCTGGTAGTTCTTGTTGTCGAAGTAGCCCTCGACGAGGATCCGCTTCACGGGCTCGGCCAGCGCGGGCGAGAAGAGCTGGCCGACGTAGGTCTTCAGGATCCGCATCGGCTTGATCCAGGTGAAGCCGTTCGGGCTCTCGCGGCGCAGGTAGGCGTCGTTCTCGTCGTCGTAGCCCTCGACCTCGAAGATCTCGGCGTCGCCGAAGAGGGAGCGGATGTCGGCGGCTATCGCGTCCTCGTGCTGCTCGCGGAGGATGCGCTCCCGGTCCTTGTCGAACTGCCCGGCGAGGCGGCGCCGGTAGGAGTCGAGGTAGTCCCGGCGCTCGCGGGGGGTGCTCGGCGTGAACCAGGGCTCGCCCTTGGCGCAGCGGAGGAGGCTCAGGACGACCTCGGGGTGGAGCCGGTCGGCGAGGCAGTGGTCGAGCTGGGCGAAGAGCTTGTCGACCTTCGAGCGCCGCGCCTCGTCCATGCCGGTCGGGGTCCGCTTGTCGAGGAGCCTGAGCACGTTCTCCTTGAGCTCGGGCGAGAAGATGAAGCCCTCGATGAGGTAGTAGAAGTCGACGAGCTCGGGCAGGGCCTGCTCTCCGGGCACGGCCGAGAAGTCGGGGCGGTACTTCGGGTCGTCGAGGCTCGCGCTCGGGTCGAAGAGGCCGAGGATGCGCTCGTAGTCGTGGCGGCAGATCTCGATGAAGCGGTCGACCTC
>CAYNPQ010000155.1:0-7648 GCA_964399065.1 uncultured Treponemataceae bacterium
CCAGCGCTCGAGCAGGGCCTCGAATTCGGCTATCGTGGAGGAGCGCACCGCCTCGGCGCGGAGGGCTGCGCCGCCCGCGGTGCCCTTCGTGTAGGAGCAGAAGTGCTTGCGGAACTCGACGCAGGCGGTCCGCTCGCCGAGGAAGCGCGCGGCGAGGGCGAGGTGGCGGCGCGCGGCCCCGGCGCGCTCGGCGACGGTCGGCGGCTCCGCGGGCCGGCCCTCCATCGCGGCGCGCGCCGCGCGGAAGAAGAAGGGATCGCCCATCGCGCCGCGGGCCACCATGACGCCGGCGCAGCCGGTCTCGGCGACCATCCGCGCCGGCGCCCCGGCTCCCGAGACGTCGCCCGAGCCGAAGACCGGCGCCGCGAGCGCGGCCGCGAGCTCGGCCACCTGCGACCAGTCGGCCTTGCCCGAGTAGCCCTGGGCGCGGGTGCGGGCGTGGAGGGTCACCGCCGCGGCGCCGGCCCCGACCGCCGCGCGCGCGACCTCGAGGAAGTTGACGCTGTCGGAGTCCCAGCCCGAGCGGATCTTCACGGTCACCGGGACGCCCGCGGGGGCGAGGGTCCCGGCCAGCGCCTCGACGATCCGCGCGAGGAGCCCCGGGTCGCGCATCAGGGCGGAGCCGGCCCCCGAGCGGACGATCTTGGGCACGGGGCAGCCGCAGTTGAGGTCGACGAGGGCCGGGCCGAAGGCCAGGGCCTCGCGCGCGGCGCGGGCGAGCACCTCGGGCTTCGAGCCGAAAAGCTGAATCGCATAACGCGTCTCGTTCTCGGCCCGCTCGAGGAGGGAGCGGGTCTTCGGGTGGTCGCGCGCGAGGCCCTCGGCGCTGACCATCTCGGTGTAGCAGAGGTCCGCCCCCTGCTCGACGCAGAGCGAGCGGAAGGCCGCGTCGGAGTAGCCCGCGACCGGCGCGAGGAAGAGGTTCCCCGGCAGCTCCACGCCCCCGACGTTCACGGGGTGATGCAGGTCCATATCGACTCCATTTAAAAAGAAACCGCAGAGGCGCGGAGACGCTGAGAAGGGAGAGAGAAGGGGAGCGAAGGGGAATGACTCCCCTCCTCGCTCCTCTACCTCTCTTCTTCCCTCTGCGTCTCTGCGCCTCTGCGGCCGGATCTTCGTCGCCGGCCGCTCAGCTCAGGGCCGGGACGGGGAGGCGGAAGAGCTTGCAGGCGTTCTCGAACACGACCCGCGAGACCTCCTCGGGATCGCCCTCGACGAGCTCGGCGAGGAAGGCCGCCGTGGAGGGGAGGTACTCGGGCTTGTTCCGCTTGCCGCGGAAGTCCGCCGGCACCATGAAGGGCGCCTCGCTCTCGATGAGGATCCGCTCGAGGGGGAGGACCCGCACCGTGTCGTGGAGGTTCCGCGCGTTCCGGTACGTGAGGTTGCCCGCGAAGGAGAAGTAGAGGTTCATGTCGAGGTCGAGGACGCGCTTCGCGTACTCGGCGTCCTCGGAGTAGCAGTGGAGGACGCCGCCGGCGGGGGGCAGGCGGTCGCGGAGGATGTCGAGCACGTCCTTGCCGGCCTCGCGGTTGTGGATGATGACCGGGAGGTCGAGGCGGGCGGCCAGCTCGAGCTGGTCGATGAAGAGCTCGATCTGGCTCTTCCGGTCCCCGAACTTGTGGTAGTAGTCCAGGCCGATCTCGCCCAGGGCGACGACGCGGGGAAGCTTCGAGGCCTCCTCGATGGTGCGGGCCCAGTCCTTGCCGGGGGTCTGCACCTCGGAGGGCGAGACGCCGACCGCGTGGTGGACGTGCTCGAGGGTCTTGAGGTTGTCGTAGACCTGGCGGAAGTCCATGAGGCTGTTGCAGATGCTCACGATCCTCGTGACGCCGACCTGCTTCGCCTGCTGGCACACGAGGAGCTGCTCTATCGGGTCGTCGAAGATAAGCCCTATGTGGGCATGAGTGTCGAAATACTGCATGTGTCTTCCGTTGAGCCTGTTGATGATGTGGTGAGTCCCGTACGGGGTAGGTTGAATGTAGCACGCCCCCGGCGAGCCGTCAACCGACGGGACGCGAGGGGCCCGACCGAGGTCGGAGGTGGGATCGAGGGCCGGAAGCCCCCGTGCTATGCCGCGTGGGCCGAGCGAATCCTATGATTTTGTAGGGACTATAGCGAATTCGGGGAAAAAGAGTCAAGACGAGGGGCTCACATCCGGAATTCCTCGCCGAGGTAGATCTTCCTGGCCATCTCGCTTTCGAGGACGGCGTCGCGGTCGCCGGAGACCACGATGCTGCCGAGGTTGATGATGTGGGCCCGGTGCGTGATGTCGAGGGTGTCGCGGACGTTGTGGTCGGTGATGAGGACGCCGATGCCGGCCTCCGAGAGCCGGCGCACGATGCCCTTGATCTCGTGGACCGCGATGGGGTCGATGCCCGCGAAGGGCTCGTCGAGGAGGAGGAATTTCGGCTCGAGGGCGAGGGCGCGGGCTATCTCGGTCCGGCGCCGCTCGCCGCCCGAGAGGGTGTAGGCCTTCTGCTTCCGGATGTGGGCGATGCCGAACTCGTCGAGGAGCCGCTCGAGGAAGGCCTTCTTGCGGCGCTCGGTGAGGTCGCCCCGGGTCTCGAGCACGGCGCGGACGTTGCCCTCGACCGAGAGCTTGCGGAAGACCGAGGGCTCCTGCGGCAGGTAGGCGATGCCGAGGCGGGCCCGCCGGTACATGGGAAGCCGCGTGATGTCGTGGTGGTCGAGGCCGACGCGGCCTGCGGTGGGGCGGATGAAGCCGACGATCATGTAGAAGACCGTGGTCTTGCCGGCCCCGTTCGGCCCGAGGAGGCCGACGACCTCGCCCGTGGACATCGAGAAGCTCGCCTCGGCGACGGCCACCTTCTTGCGGTAGAGCTTGCGGAGGCCGCGCACCTCGAGGGTGTGGGCCTCGGCATGGGGCCGGGGCGCGGCGGGCGCCGGCGCCTCGGAAGGGGTCTCGGCGATCTCGAGGGAGCCCGGGGCCACGGGCTCGGGGCAGAGGTCCTCGGGCTCGCTCACGGCTTCGTTCCCTTCGGGGCCTCGGCGGGGGGCTGGGCCTCGGCCTTGCCCTCGTCCTTCTTCGACTTGTCGGTGACCTTGCCCGAGACCTCGCCCTCGAGGCGGATCTCCTCGGTGTCGGTGTTCACGATGATGCGCGTGGCGCGGTACTCGTCGCCGTCCTTGTAGGCCGAGGGCAGTCCGGAGAGCTCGAGGATCTTGTCGCCGCGCCGATAGACGGCGTACTCGGCCCTGCAGGAGAGGTTCTTCTTGAGGATGCGCACGGCCACCTGGGCCAGGGTCACCTCGGTCTCGCCGTCGTTCTCGATCCACTCGGCCTTGAGCACGAGCTCGTTCTTCGTGTCCTCGAGCATCGAGGGGCCCTGGGCCCGCGTCAGCTTCCTCGTGCGGTCGTAATAGAGCCGCGGGGCCTCGAGGCGGATGCCCCGCTCCTTGTCGGCGACCTTGACCGAGCCGGAGCAGTCCATGTAGCTGTACTCCTTGCCCGCCAGCTCGATCCGGTCCGCCGAGATGGAGATGTCGCCGGTCGTCACCTTCGCCCTGCCGACGAGGACGGTCCGCTCCTTGCCCTTGGCGAGGACGCTCTCGACCCGGTCGGCGCTGAAGGTGATCGGCTCGGCCCGCGAGGCGAGGGGCGCCGCGAGGGCGAGGGCCGCGACGAGGGCGGCGGCGGCCCTCACCTGCGCTCCTTCTCGGTCTGGGCGACGTAGCCCTGGACGCTCTCGCGGAAGAGGAAGGAGCGCTTGCGGGCGTCGGCCTCGAAGCCGGCCCCCGAGACGCGGGAGCCGTCCGAGCGGCTCACCGTCACGGTCCGGTCGAGCCGCCCCTCGAGACGCTTGGCCTTGCCGTCCCAGCGGAGGAACTCGCCCTCGAGGATCGCGTCCTGCCGCTTCGACTCGAGGCGGACGCTGCCCGAGAGCTCGGCGTCCTCGGTCTCGGACCAGAACAGGGCCGACTCGGCGGTGCCCGAGGAGACGAGCTGCCCCGTGTCCGGGTCGTACTCCGCGAAGGTCACGCCCGTGAGGACGGTGCGCTTCTCCTCGCCGTAGACCTCGGCGTTCGCCGCCTTGAGCTCGAAGGCCCGCGCGCCGCGGACGACGATGGTGTGCGCGTAGTCGGTGAAGCGCGCGGTCGGCCGCGGGGCGCCCGCGCCCTTGTCGCCCTCGTTGCCGTAGTCGAGGCTGCAGCCGGCGAGGGCGGCGGCGAGGAAGGCCGCGGCGAGGGCGGTCGCGGCCGGCGGGCGGAGGCGCGGGCGCATCGGGCTACCTGCCCTCCCCCCGCGCGAGGCAGGCGGCGACGAAGCTCGCGAAGAGGGGCGCGGGCTCGAGGGGGCGGGACTTGAGCTCGGGGTGGCACTGCACGCCGATGCCCCAGGGGTGGTCCTTCCACTCCACCGCCTCGACGAGGCTGCCGTCGGGCGTGAAGGCGGAGAGGCGGAGCCCGACGCGCTCGAGGTCGGCGCGGTAGGCGTTCGAGACCTCGTAGCGGTGGCGGTGGCGCTCGGAGACCGTCCCGGCGCCGTAGATCGAGCGGATCAGGCTGCCCTCGGCGAGCCGCGAGTCGCTCGCGCCGAGGCGCTGCGTGCCGCCGTAGCTCCTGACGTCGACCTGGTCCTCGAGGAGGCTCACGACGGGATGGGCGGTGTCGGGATCGAATTCGGTCGTGTCGGCGTCGGCCCAGCCGAGGAGGTCCCGGGCGGCCTCGACCACCATGATCTGGAGGCCCAGGCAGATGCCGAAATAGGGGACGCCCTTCTCGCGCGCGTAACGCGCCGCCCGGACCATGCCCGCCGAGCCGCGCTGGCCGTAGCCGCCCGGCACGAGGATGCCGTCCGCGCCCGCGAGCGCGGCCTCGACCTCGGCGTCGCCGCCCTCGAGCCTCCCCGAGTCGACCTTGACGACGTCGAGGGCCGCCGCGTTGGCGATGGCGCCGTGGGAGAGGGCCTCCCAGACCGACTTGTAGGCGTCGGCGAGCTCCATGTACTTGCCGACGACCGCGATCCTGGCCCGGCGCGAGGGCTCGCGGAAGCGGCGGACGACCTCGACCCAAGGCTTGAGCTCGGCGTGCCGCGACTCGACGTTCATCTTGCGGAGGAGGAAGCCGTCGAGGCCCTGGGCGTGGTAGAGGAGGGGGATCTCGTAGATCGTCGACTTGGCGTCGTGGCCCGAGATCACGCCCTCGAACTCGACGTTGGTGAAGCCCGAGATCTTGCGGCGCATCCCCTCCTCGACGGGCTCCGAGGCGCGGAGGATGAGGACGTCGGGCTGGATCCCGACCTCCTGGAGCTCCTTGACCGCGTGCTGGGTGGGCTTGGTCTTGAGCTCGCCGCCGGAGACCGCGGGGATGAGGGTCACGTGCACCGAGAGGGCGTTCTGCTTGCCGAGCTCGTGGATGAGCTGGCGCGCGGCTTCGAGGAAGGGGATGGACTCCATGTCGCCGACCGTGCCGCCGATCTCGACGATGGTGATGTCGACGTCGGGGTCCTTGCCCGGGGCGAGGATGCGGCTCTTGATCTCGTCGGTGACGTGGGGGATGACCTGGACGGTCCGGCCGAGGAAGCGGCCCTCGCGCTCCTTGTCGATGACGGCGCGGTAGACCTGGCCGGTGGTGATCGAGTTGGCCTTGGACAGCGGCGAATTCGTGAAGCGCCAGTAGTTCCCGAGGTCGAGGTCGGTCTCGGCCCCGTCGTCGGTGACGTAGACCTCGCCGTGCTGGTAGGGGCTCATGGTGCCCGCGTCGACGTTGAGGTAGGGGTCGATCTTGACCATCCGCACGGCGAGGCCGCGCGATTCCATGAGAGCGCCGATCGAGGAGGCCGCGACGCCCTTCCCGAGGGAGGAGCAGACGCCGCCCGTCACGAAGATGAGCTTCTTCATGGGGCTCCAGTATCCCGGATGGGGCGGCTACGTGTCAATCTCGAGGCGGAGGCGGGCCGCGGAGCGCTCCCTGCCGCCGCTGGCCCGCCGCGGGCCTCCGCGCTATGATTCTGTCGTATGGAAGACACGAGCGAGACCGCCCGCCCCGCCCTCGCAAGCCCCTGGGCCGCGACGGTCGACCGGAGCCTGCCCCTTCCCGAGTACCCCCGACCTTCGCTGGTCCGCGGGGAATGGCTCTGCCTCAACGGGCCCTGGGAATATTCCCTCCGCCGCGAGGGGGCCGAGCCCGGCCCCGGGCAGGGCCGGATCCTCGTGCCCTTCCCGATCGAGTCGGCCCTCTCCGGCGTCGGCCGCGCCCTGCGCCCGGACGAGATCCTCTCCTACCGCAGGCGCGTCGAGGTCCCCGCCTCGTGGAGGGGCCGACGCGTCATCCTCCACTTCGGCGCGGTCGACTGGGAGGCCCGCGTGTCGATCGGGGGCGAGATGATCGGCTCGCATCGCGGCGGCTACGCGCCCTTCTCCTTCGACATCACCGACCGCCTCGACGCCTCCTTCGGCTGCGAGCTCGAGGTCGAGGTCCGCGATCCCACGGACGAGGGGAGCCAGTGCAGGGGCAAGCAGTCCCTCAGGCCCCGCGGCATCCTCTACACCGCCTGCTCGGGCATCTGGGGCACGGTCTGGATCGAGCCCGTGCCTGAATCGCGCATCGCGCGGGTCGTCGCCGCGGCGCCCGCGGGGGCGCGGGCCTCCGAGGGCCGGCTCGCGGTCAGGGCCGAGCTCCTCGCCCCGGCCGGGGGCGTGGGAAGGCGGCGCCTCCGCGCCGTCCTCAAGGAGGACGGCCGCGCGGTGGCCGAGGCGTCGGTCGAGGTCGAGGCGGGCGGCGCCGGGGCCTTCGACGCCGGGCTCGAGCTCGCGTTGCGCGATCCCAAGCCTTGGACCCCCGAGTCGCCTTTCCTCTACGGCCTCTCCCTCGAGCTCGAGGGGGAGGCGGGCGCGGAGCCCCTGGACCGCGTCGAGAGCTACGCCGCCTTCAGGACGGCATCGATCGTCGACGACTCCCGGGGCAGGCGGCGGATCGCGCTGAACGGGAGCGTACGCTACATGGCCGCCGTCCTCGACCAGGGCTACTGGCCCGAGGGCGTCTACACGGCTCCGACCGACGCGGCCCTGGCCTCGGACATCGAAAGGGCCAAGGAGCTCGGCTTCGATGCGATACGCAAGCACGCGAAGGTCGAGCCCGAGCGCTGGTACTGGCACTGCGACCGCCTCGGCATGCTCGTCTGGCAGGACATCCCGTCGGGAGGCAGGCACATGGATCTCCTCCACTCGGCGATCCTCGGCATCGCGGGCGCGCGACTGCGCGACGACCGGCGGCTCGGCCGCTTCGGCCGCGCCGATCCCGACTCGCGCGCCGACTTCGAGAGCGAGGCCGCGGAGATCGTCGACTTCCTCGAGGGCTTCCCCTGCGTCGTCGCCTGGGTGCCCTTCAACGAGGGCTGGGGGCAGTTCGAGTCGCTCCGGATCGCGCGCGAGCTCGCGGAGCGGGACCCCACCCGGCTCGTGGACGCCGCCTCGGGCTGGTACGACTCGGGCGGCGGGCACTTCGCGAGCCGCCACGACTACACGAGGAAGCCGCGCGCGCCCGGGGCCGATCGGGCGGAGGCTCCGGCGCGGCCGGGCGAGGCCCCTCCCGCCCCGCGCGCCGCGATCCTCTCCGAGTACGGCGGGCTCACGATGCGCGTCGAGGGACACTCCACCGAGGACCGGCGCCAGTTCGGCTACGCGGG
>CAYNPQ010000156.1:0-7645 GCA_964399065.1 uncultured Treponemataceae bacterium
GGATTCCTGGTGCAGCTGTACCGCGATCCCTTTGGGGTCGCGGGTGACCCTTTCAGGATCGCGGGTGACTCATCCGGGATGGCCGGGGACGGCGTCGCGGCCGCCATGCCGTCGGGCGAGGCGATCGCCGAGGGAGCGGCCGGGAAGGACCGGCTCCTCTTCTTCGACGCCGCGGGGGCTGCCTCGTCCGGAGAGGCCGCCTACCTCGGGAAGATCGACGCGAGCGCGGGCGGGGGCTGGGAGCTCTTCGCGCTGTTCCCTTCGCGGGGAGGCTGGTACGCGGAGTTCCGCGGCGAGCGGGAGGGCAGGCCCGCGCTCCGCTTCTTCGCGGTCGAGGAGGGCGCGGCCGGACCGAAGGCGAAGGAGATGCGGCGCGAGGACTTCGAGGACGCGCTCCGGCCCCGGCCCTTTGCGGCGCTGGCGCCGGAGGTCGCGAAGGCCCTGGGGGCGGCGGCCGCGGCGCTGGGCGTGGGGCAGCCGCTCGTGCGGCTCCGGGACGCAGGGGGCGGGGACGGCTGGTTCTTCGAGGGACGGCGGGTCGAGGACGCGGCGCAGGCCTTCGCCTGGCGCAGCGCCTCGAGGCTGCTGCTGCTCCTCGCGGACGGGCGCCTGGCGGTCGCCGCGTTGGGCGATCGAGGGGCGGCCGGCGGGGCGGTCGCCGTGTCGCGGCTCGAGGCGCCGGCCGAGGGCGCCTGCTTCACGGCCCTGGCGGCCGAGGAGGGCGGTGCGGCGGGCTCGCTCGCGGCCGCGGCCTGGGAGGCGGGAGCCTTCCCTATGGTCGCCGAGGCGGGGCTGGTCGTGGCCGGGATCGGCAATCCGTAAATGACGGTCTCGCGTCGAGGCGTGGGGCGCGGTATAGTGGTGTCGTGAAAAAACGAAGGCTTCACGCGGCGGCGGCCCTGTTCGCGCTGGCGCTCGCGGCGCCGGCGGCCTCGGCCCAATTCCGGCTCGAGTCGCTCCGGCCCGACCTCGGGGTGGTCTACGTGCCGAACCTCGACCCGGACAAGGAGACGCCCGACCTCATCACCTATGTCCTCGGCTGCGGCTTCGTCCTGCCCTTCAACCCGGGTTCGGCCTGGTCCTTCGAGCCTGCCGCCGATCTCTTCACGGCCTACTACGAGCTCGACATGCACGGCCGCTCCATCTCCTCGATGGACGGGGAGCAGGACGCCTTCGTGGTGGGTCTCGTGGTCGAGGCGCCGGTCGTGTTCAGCCTGGGACTCGGCGAGCGCTTCCGGATGAGCGTCGGGCTCGGCCCGGCCTTCAACCTGCGGGCGGCCGTCAAGGACTCTGAGGCGCCGGCTGGCAGGGGCGCCGAGATGAATGCGTATTTCTGGCAAGAGGGCCGCTTTTTCGAGCCGACGACCTTCCTCCGCGGCGAATACCGCCTGACCGACAACTTCGAGTTCGGTTTCGCCGCGAGGGCCTTCTGGCCGGTCTTCAACTCTTGGACGAAGGAGGGCTTCGGCTTCCTCGACCAAGGGATCTTCGGCGGCTCGCTCGGGGTGCGCTACCGGCTCAAGGGGCCGGCCCTGAAGCCCGATCCGGAGAGCCAGGCGGCGGCCAGGGAAGGCGACCAGGCGCCGGGCGCGACCGCGCCGGCCGCCGCTTCGCCCGCGACGCCGGCTTCACCCTAGGCTCCGGTCTCCGGGCAGGGACCTCGTCCCGGCGCCCGCCGGTTAGCGCCAGAGCGCCACGATATACGATTCAAGCTCCGCCCCGAGACTCGCAGGCTCCTCCTCGGGGGAGCCGAGGATGGCCGCGGCGAATTCGGAGGCGAGCTCGTCGTCGGAGGCCGTGGCCAGGACGGGGCGGGAGGGATACGCCGCCCTGAGACCGAGGCAGGTTCCCGGCAGGATAAGGGCGAGGGCGGCCGCGGCGACGAGGCCGTTCGCGCGGAAGCGCGCGGAAGCGCTCCGGCGGGCCGACTCGGCCGCGGCGGAGCGGAGGCGCGGCGAGGCCGGCGCCGCGGCGGCGGCCAGGCTCCGCAGGGCCGGGCCGAGCTCGATCCTCCTCGGATCGTCAATCGCTCCCATAGCCTTCCTCCTCGAGGGCCGCCTTCAGCCGCGCGCGGGCGCGGGAGAGGCGGCTCTTCACGGTGCCTTCGGGCACGCCGAAAATCCGCGAGAGCTCGGCGAGGCCGAAGTCCTCGCCCTCCTTCAGGTAGAGGAGTCCGCGCTCCCCGGGCTTGAGGGTGGCGAGGGCCCGACTCACCGCAGCGCGCTCCTCCTCGCGAAGGGCCCGATCCTCGGGGCCGGCCGCCGGGCTCGCCAGGGCGGGGTCCTCGGGGTCGGGAAGGGGCGCGGCGCGGCGCCGCTCGCGGCGGCGGCGGCGTATGGCGTCGGCCGCGGCGTTGCGGCAGATGCGGTAGACGAAGGTGCCGAGGCTCGAGTCGCCGCGGAAGCGGGGCAGGGCGCCGTGAAGCCTGACGAGGGTCTCCTGGGCGATCTCCTCGGCCAGCTCGGGATCGCCGGCCGCCGCCGCGGCCGCGTAGCGGCCGATGCGCTCCCACCACCGGCGCCCGAGCTCGTCGAAGGCGCCGGGCTCCCCGGCGGCCGCGCGGGCCGCGAGGCCGGACTCCGAGCCCGACGCGTCCGGGCGCATCGCCTAGTTGAGCCTCTTGATGATCTTGAGGAGCCGCTCGCGGCGGTCGAGTTCCTTCCTGTCGGCCTGGGGCTGGCCGGGATTGCCGGCCCCCTCGATGGCGGGCAGGGCCCGGCCGAGCTTGAAGAGGGAGCTCCAACGGCCGTCGCCGAGGATCCTGCGCAGATCGATCTGCCTGCCTATCTGGATCATGCGGACCTTGTACTCCCAGTCGAGGCTCTCCTTCACGAGGGCCTGGACCTGGTCCATGGGGACGTCCTGCTCGAGGAGAAGGCGGGCGAGCCGGGCCTGGATGACGCGGATCTCGGCCCGGGCCTTGGCGAGGGCGTCCTCGTCCTTGTCGAGGACCTTCTCGATCTGGTCGAGTTCCTTGGGATCGAGGGCGAGCTTGCGGAGGAGGGCGGGGCCGGCCTCCTCATCCGCGGCGGCTCCCGCCTTGGGCGGGAACCTGGGGGCGGCGGGGGGCGCGGGCGACTGGGCCGCCGAGGCGGCGGCGAAGGCGAGGACCAAGGCGAGGACCGCCAAGGTCCGTGAAGGGCGAGGGAGGGAGATGCGCATGTTCGGTCTCCTTTCGCCTCCTTAGTCGTCGGCCGGGGCGCCGCGGTTCCCGGGTCCGGCATTGACGGGCGCAGGCCCGGGCATCACAGTAGTCACATGGAGCCCGACTTCCCGTCAACCGACCCGGAGGACATCCTCCTCCTCGCCTCGGACGCCGCCCGCGTCGTGCTCGAGAGCGGGGGCGAGACCTACCGGGCGGAGGAGACGGCCACCGCCTTCTGCTCGGCCCTCGGCGGGGCCGACGCGGAGTGCTTCGCGACGCCGACCGGCATCGTCCTCTCCTTCACGGCCCTCGATGGCCGGGTCAGGTCGATCGTGCGGCGGGTCCGCAAGCGTGCCATGGACCTCGAGCGGGTCGCGCGGGTCAACGCCCTCGCCCGCGAGCTCGCGGCCGGCGGCCTCGGCTTCGGGGAGGCGGTCGGCGGGCTGGAGAGGATCGAGAGCATGCCCGGCCGCCCTCCCCTCCTCACGCTGGCGGCGGCCGCGGTCGGCACGGGCTTCTTCGCCCTCCTCTTCGGCGGCAGGTGGAACGACGCCCTCGTCGCGGCGGTCGTGGGCGGGGCGGTGTCGCGCATCGTGCCCCGCCTCGCGCGGCGCGCGCTGCCGGACTTCTTCATCAACCTCGTGGGAGGGGCGGCCGCCGCCCTCCTTTGCCTCGCCGCGGAGGCGGCGGGCCTCGCATCGAGCGCGGACGCCGCCGCCATCGGCGTGGTCATGCTCCTCGTGCCGGGCGTGGCGATCACCAACGCGATACGCGACACCATCGCCGGCGACCTGGTCGCGGGGGTGGCGCGGGGCGCGGACGCCTTCATGGCCGCCGCGGCCATCTCGATCGGGGCGGGCGGGGCCCACCAGCTCTGGCGGCTCCTCGGGCCGGGGGCGGCCCCGTGAGCGGCCCCTACCCCGCCGCCCTCGAGCCGCTCTGGGCGGCGGTCGCGACCGGCGGCTTCGCGGTCATCTTCAACCTCCGCGGCCGCGACATCCCCCTGGCCGCGGCGGGTGCCGCCCTCGGCTGGGCCGTCTTCGCGGCCCTGACGAGGGCGGCGGGCTCGGAGGCCGTCGGCTACTTCTGCGCGGCCGCGGCCATCGGGCTCTGGTCCGAGACCCTCGCTGCCGGCCTCCGCAGGCCGGCCACGGTCTACATGATCTGCGGCATCATCCCCCTCGTGCCGGGCGCGGGCATGTACTACACGATGCTCGAATACGTCCGCGGCTCGGCCTGGCTCGCCATCACGACGGGCCTCGCGGCCCTGCAGGCCGCGGGGGCCATCGCCGCGGGGCTGGCCGTCTCGAGCGCCGCCTCGCGCCTCCTCTCCCTCCGCTCCCTCGCGCGCCGCGCCTTGGCGCGGGAGGCCCTGGCGCGCGAGGCGGCCCCGGGCGGAGCCGCCCCGGAGGGGACTCAGCGAGGGGCGAAGCCCTCGTAGTCGACGTCGACGGCCGGCAGGATGGCGTCGGCCGAGCCGAGGACCACCCAGGCGATCTTGCCCTTCGCGAGATACCTGTCGAGGGCTGCGCGGACCCCGGCCGCGGTGACGGCCTCGATGCGGTCGAAGTCGAGGAGCCAGGAGCGGCAGTCGCCCGAGGACACCACGGCCTTCGCGATGCGCGACGCCACCTGGGCGTTGGTCGCCTGCCCCTCGAAGAGGGCGTTCGCGTACTTGGCCTTGTAGGCCGGGAGCGCCTCCTCGATGCCCATGCGCGGCCGGGCGCCCTCGCCGGCCGCCGGATCGGAGGAGAGGGCCTTGCCGGCGAGGATCTCGGCCACCGCCTCGTCGATGTAGGACTTCACCTTGCCCGCGGCCTTGGTCTTGTAGATGACGATGGAGCCGTAGTTCGCGAGGGAGTCCCTGATGTAGGAGCTCGGCGTGTAGGCGGCCCCGTACTTGTCGCGCACGACGTTGAGCAGGAGGTCGGAGAGCATCTCCATGCCGATGTTCGCGGCCATGAAGTCGGGCGCGTCGGGGGCCGGCGCGGCGAAGTCGCCGCGGACGTAGGCCACGCCCTTGGACTGGGGGAACTCGCGCTTGGCCAGGGTCCCGGGGCCGCCGCCGAGAGGGAAGGCGGGGGGCGGGGGCGGCAGGGCGAACTTCCGGTCGGGGATCGCGCCGAGGCTCGCCTCGAGCTCCTTGCGAAGGGCCCCGGGCTCGAAATCGCCCACCGCGACGACGAACATCCGGTTGGCGGAGAAGGCCGAGGCATACCAGGCCTTGACCGCCTCGAGGTCGAGGCGCCCGAGGGAATCCTTCGTGCCTTCGGGCGCCGCGGCGTAGGGATGGCCGGCGAAGAAGACCTCGTTCGCGGCGAGGGCGGTGGTCGCCCAGGGATCCTGGGACTTCTTCTGGAGCGCGAGCCTGGCCTCGGAGAGGCACTGGTCGAAGTCCTTCTTGGCGAAGGCCGGCCGGAGGAGGGTGTCGGCCCAGACGGGCAGGAGGCGCGAGATGTACTTGTCGAGGGTCACGAGGTTGTAGGTCGAGTAGTCCATCCCCGAGGAGCGCCCGATCGAGGAGCTCGTCTCGTCGAGGAGGGCCTGGATCTCCTCGTAGGGATGGCCCTGGGAGCCTCGCGCCATGGCGGCGAGGGCGAGGGACTCGAGGCCCGCGGTCTCGGGCCTCGCGGCGGCGGCCCCGCCGCGGATCACGAGGCTCAGGGCCATGACGCGGTTGGCGCTCGAGCGGCGCAGGACGACGGGCAGGCCGTTCGACAGGGTGAAGGCGGAGATCGAGGGGAGGTTCGCGGCGGCGAAGGCCGAAAGCCCGCCGGAGCCGAAGGCATCGCCCGACGCGGCGACCGCGGGAGGAAGGCCGTTCTTGCCGGCCGCGGGCGCGGGGGGCGCGGCGACCGTGGCCGCCGGGCCCGAGGCGCATCCGGCGAGGAGGGACAGCATGGCGAGGAGGAGGGCCGCTGATCGAAGTTTCGTGCTCATGGTCTTCCTCCCCTATTCCTGCTGCCACCAGAAGGCGTCGCCGTCGGTCACCGCGCGGTAACCGAGTTTTTTGATCCGCTCGCCCATCGCGGGATCGGCCGCGTAGGCCTCGGCGTTGAGCCTGAGGGCGATGGCCGAGGGCGCTTCGAGGAGGCGGCGCCTGGCGAGCGAGGCTACGTCGGCCCAGCTGACCGCCCCGCAGTTCTTCTCGTAGTCGAAGTAGTAGTCGGCCGTCGCGACCGACCACCAGAAGGCCAGGGTCCCGGAGACGAAGCGGCCGGCGACCTCGGCGGCGAGGATGTTCTGGTCCACGAGCTTGGCCTTGGCCTTCTCGAGCTCGGCCGCGCCGAAGTAGGCGGCGGGGTCGGCGGCGATGGCCGCGAACTCGGCCAAGGCGACCTCGCGGAGGGCCTCGGCCCGGTCGAGGACGGGCCCTTCGGCCGCGGGATCCTGGACGCGGAGGAAGGCGGAGAGGGAGATCTCGCCGCCGTCGCGGGCCGTCGGATAGCTGAAGTCGATGTACTTCGGGTCGTAGAGGCCGGGGCCCTTCGTCATCAGGGCCTTCTTGAAGGCGCCCACCGGCGAGCTGAGGAGGAAGAGGAGGACGTCGGTGGCGTAGGTGTCCCGGGTCTCGCGGAGCGCGTCGGGCCCGCGCCAGAGCAGCTGGGCGAGGGCGACGCCGTCGTAGTAGTCGGGATCGGGGTAGACGAGGGCGAGGCCCGCGGGGACCGGCCCCTGCGGAGGCTCGCCGATGGCGGGCGCCCGGCCGCCCTTCCAGTCGCCGAAGTGCTTCTCCACGGCGGCGAAGGCCCGTTCCGGCGAGGCGTCGCCCCCGATGAAGACCGCGGCGTTGCGCGGAATGTAGAACTCGTCGCGCATGGCCTTGAGGCGCTCGACGGTCGCGCCGCGGATGTTCTCCTCGGGGCCGTCGATGTTCTTGCGCCAGGGCGCGGCGGGGAAGGCCCGCGACTCGAGGGCGTTGTACATGATCTGGTCGGGATCCGAGTGGTAGCCCCGGATCTCGTTGATCACGACCTCCTTCTCGGACTCGAGCTCCGCGGGATCGAGGGTCGGGCTCTTGACCGCCCAGGACCAGAACTCGACGCCCTCCTCGAGCTTGTCCGAGGGGATGGTGATGTAGTACTTGATGCTCTCGTCCCCGGTGGAGCCGTTCCAGTTGGCCACGCCCATGCGGTTGAGGGCCGCGACGAAGGAGGCCTGGTTGGGGTACTTCGCGTTGGCCTTGAAGAGCATGTGCTCGTAGAGGTGGAAGAGGCCCGCCGTCTCGCGGCTCTGGGCGCTGGCCCCGCCCCGGAAGGCGACGCAGATAGTCACGAGGGGCACGGCCCGGTTCTCGACCGCGAAGACCTCGAGGCCGTTGGCGAGGACCTTGTGGGAGGTCGAGCCGGTCGCGGGCGGAGCCGCGGGAGCGGCGAAAAGGAAGGTCCCGGCCGCCAGCAGCGACGCGAGGGCGAATGCCCTCATTCTCGTGTTTCCCATCGCTCCTCCCTAGGTTCGGGTTTTGGTCGAGTATAGCCCAGCGCGCCGGAGGGTCAAGCG
>CAYNPQ010000157.1:0-7574 GCA_964399065.1 uncultured Treponemataceae bacterium
ATCCCCGTCCTCGCCATGTCCTTCCTGAAGGAGTTCGCCGGGGAGAACGGGAAGAAGGTCGAGGGCTTCGAGCCCAAGGCGCGGCAGGCCCTCTACGCCTACCCCTGGCCGGGCAACGTGCGCGAGCTGCGCAACTGCGTCGAGAGCGCGGTGGTCATGGCCGGCGGCCCCCTCGTCGGCATCGAGGACCTGCCGCCCGGCGTCCGCTCCTCGGGCGAGGAGCGCGACGTCCGCGTGCCCGTCGGCTCCAGCCTCGCCGAGGCCGAGAAGATCCTGATACGCGAGACCCTCGCCGCCCAGGGCGGCAACAAGTCGAGGACCGCGGAGGTCCTCGGCATAGGCCGGAAGACCCTCTACCAGAAGATCGAGGAGTACGGCATCGAGGCCCGCGCCGCGCCGGGGGAGGCCGCCGCCGGCGCGACCGCCGCGGGAGAGGAGTGACGCGCCATGGCTGACAGGACCCTCGGGCTGCTCGACGCCTTCGGCCCCGTGATGATCGGGCCCTCGAGCTCGCACACCGCGGGGGTGGCGCGCATCGCCTTCCTCGCGCGGAGCATCCTGCCGGGCCCGATCGACCGGGCCCGCGTGAGCTTCTACGGCTCCCTCGCGAGGACCTGGCGGGGCCACGGCTCCGACAAGGCGGCGATCGCAGGCCTCCTCGGCATCCTCCCCGAGGACGAGCGGCTCTCCTTCGCCCCCGAGCTCGCGCGGCGCTGGGGCCTCGAGGTCGAGATACTGCCCTGCCCCGAGGGGCCCTCGCGCTACCACCCAAACACGATGGTCGTCGAGATCGAGGCCGGCCCCCGCCGCCTCCGCGTGCGCGGCGCCTCGATCGGCGGGGGCAAGATCCTCCTGCAATCCGTGGACGGCTTCAGGACCTCGCTCGACGGCTCCCTCGACGCCCTCCTCGTGCTCCACCGCGACGAGGTCGGCGAGATCGCCCTGGTCGCGACGCTGCTCGCCTCGCGGGGCATCAACATCGCGCAGATGTCCTCGCACCGCCGGGACAAGGGCGACGAGGCCCTCCTCGTGGTCGAGGTCGACGGCCCGGTGTCAGCCAACGTGTCGGAAGGGATCCGCGCCCTCCGCGGCGTCCTCGACGCGGTCCTGGTGCCGGCCATCGCGCGGGCGGACCGGAGCGCGGCTGCCGCGGCCAGGGAGGCCTACGCATGAGCCACCGCTTCTCCACGGCCGCCGAGCTCCTCGAGCTCGCCGGATCGACGGGCCTCGGCATCGCGCGCCTCCTCCTCGAGCGCGACGCCGAGCGCACCGGCATGGACGAGGACGCGATCCGGGCCGAGCTCGCGCATCGCATCCTCGTCACGCGCCGCGCCCTCGAGAAGGGGCTCCGGAGCCCCCAGCGCTCGCTCTCGGGCCTGACCGAGGGCGCCGCGCCCCGGGTGGCGGCCTCTCCCTCCCCCCCCGTCGCGGACGACTTCTTCAACAAGGCCATCGCCTACGCCCTCGCGGTCAACGAGGTGAACGCCTGCGGCGGCAAGGTCGTCGCCTTCCCGACGGCGGGCTCCTGCGGCATCGTGCCGGGCGTCCTCTGGGCCTGGCGCGACGCGCGGGAGCCCGGGCTCGGACCCGACTCCCGCGCCCTGCAGGACGCCTTCACGGTCTCTGCGGCGATCGGCATCCTCATCGCCGCCCGGGCCACCCTCTCGGGGGCGGCCGGAGGCTGCCAGGCCGAGTGCGGGGCCGCCGCCGCCATGGCCGCGGCCGGCCTCCGGAAGCTCATGGGCGCCGCGGACGCCGACTGCGTCGACGCGGCCGCGCTCTCCCTGAAGAACTGCCTCGGCCTCGCCTGCGACCCGGTCGCGGGCCTCGTCGAGGTGCCCTGCGTGAAGCGCAACGCCTTCATGGCCGCCAACGCCGTGACGGCGGCCACCCTCGCGGCCGCCGGCGTGCGGAGCGCCATACCCTTCGACGAGGTGGTCGGCGCGATGCGCGCCATAGGCGACGCCCTGCCCTCCTCGCTCCGCGAGAGCTCCGAGGGGGGGCTCGCGGTCACGCCGACGGGCTTGGCGGCATGGGAGCGGATCAAGTAGGAGGGATCAGGAAGGCTGCCCGAGCTTGATAGAGGCCGCGAGGCGGGCGAGCTCGGGGTCGACCTCGGAGGAGGCGGCCGCGAGGGTCGCGGCGAAGAGCGGCTCGCGCGTGGCCCGCGCCGTCTCGAGGATGCGGCGGCGCTCGCGGGGGGCCGAGCGGCTGTAGAGGGCCGCGACCTCGCCCTCGGCCTGGCGCGCGCCGAGCGAGGCCGAGGCTCGCACGGCCGCGAGGCGCACCTCGGGGCTCGGGTCGTAGAGGGCGCGGCGGAGGAAGACGTAGGCGGCGGTCCGCCCCGAGAGGCCGAGCCGCTGCGCGGCCTCGGCCCTGGCTCCCGCATCGGTCTCGGAGGCGAGGAGCTGGCCGAGGGCGAAGAGGTCCTCGCCCGCCTCGATGACGCGGCGATAGCGCTCCCGCGGGCTCGGGCCGGCCGAGCGGGGCAGGTCCGCGGGCCCGGCCTTGGCCGAGAGCACCTTGTAGGCCCGCACCACGCGGGCGAACTGCCGGGCCGTGGCGGGATCGCCGGAGGAATCCGGGTGATAGCGCATGGCGAGCCTGCGATAGGCGGTCCGGATCTCCTCGGAACCGGCCTCCGGCGCGAGGCCGAGGACGGCATAATACGACTCGAAGCCCTCCGTCATCGCGGGGCCCCCGCCCCCCGGGCGGCGCCCGTGGGCTCGGCGCGGCGGCGCTCGGAGCGGCGGGCCAGGAGCTCGCCTACCAAGCCCTCGAGCTCGGCCTTGAGGAGCCTGAGCTCGCCGAGGGAGGGCGAGGCCGGCGCGTCGCCCCGCGCCGCGGCCCGGGCCCTGGCGCGGATCTCGTCGAGCTCGGCCCGCAGGCCGCGCTCGAGCTGGAGCCCCGCCTCGAGCTCATCGAGCCGGTCCGCGAGGAGGCCGGCTTTGACCGCGAGCTCCTCGCGGCCGTCGGCGGAGGCGCCGCGGTCGAAGTCAGCGATGCTGATGGCCTGCTCGGCCCCGGTATCGAGGTCGCGGGCGCCGACGCGGAGCATGTCCGACTCGTCGATGCTGAAGTCGACCTTGATGCGGGGCTCCCCCGCCTGAGCGGGCCGGACGCCCGCGAGGAGGAAGCGGCCGAGCGAGAGGTTCTCCGAGGCCTTCTCGCCCTCGCCCTGGAGGATATGGATCTCCACCGAGTCCTGGCCGTCCTGCACCGTGGTGAAGACGCGGCTCCGCGAGGCGGGCACGGGGCTGTTCTTGCGGATGAGGGGCACGAAGCTGCCGCCGTCGATCTCCACGCCGTAGGTCCTCGACACGACGTCGCGCACGCGGAGCCTGCCCGTCCCGGCCGCGAGGCCGGCCCAGGCGGCCGCGCCGAGGGCCACGATCTCCTCGGGGTTGATGCCTCCCTCGGGCTCGAGTCCGAGGCTCTCCGCGAGGAGGCGGCGCACGAGGGGGATGCGGCTCGAGCCGCCCGAGAGGACGAGGGCGTCGACCGAGGAAGCGGGGATCCTCGCGTCCTCGAGGGCGCGGCGGGCGAGCTCGAGGCTCCGTTCGACGTAGGGCCGGGCGATCTCCTCGAAGCTGTCGCGGGAGAGGGCGAGGGAGGGATGGACGACACAGCCGCGCGCGAGGGCGAAGGGGATGCCGATGACGGCCTCCTCCCGCTCGGAGAGCTCGATCTTGGCGCGCTCGGCCGCCTCGGTCAGCTGCTGGGCGAGGAAGCGGTCCTCGTCGACCTCGAGGCCGTGCTCGGCCTTGAAGGCGGCCGCGGCGCGCCGGCGCAGCTCGGCGTCGAGGTCCGCGCCTCCGAGCCTTCCGTCGCCGCGCGAGGCCAGGACCGCGCACTCGCTCCCGTCCTGCTCGAGGAGGGTCACGTCGAAGGTTCCGCCGCCGAAATCGTAGACGAGGATCGTCGAGGGGCCCCGGCCGGACGACTCGGCCTTGCCCAGCGCGTCCCAGGCCCGCGCCACCGCGGCCGCGGTGGGCTCGTTGACGATGCGCAGTATCTCGAGGCCGGCGAGGCGGCCGGCCTCCACGAGGGCGCGGCGCTCGCGGTCGGAGAAGTGGGCGGGGGCCGTGACGACCGCCTCGCCCACTTCGCGGCCGAGGTGGCGCTCGGCGTCCTGCCGGAGCGAGCCGAGGATCATCGCGACGAGCTCCTCGGGCCGCCAGCCCTTGCCGCCCATCGAGAGGAGGCCGGTCGAGCCGAGGAGGCGCTTGACGCCCGCCACGGTGTTCTCGGGATTGACGAGGGCCTGGTTCTTGGCCGACTCGCCGACGAGGTACTCGCCCTTGGCGGTCACCGCCACCACGCTCGGAGTCGCACGTTGCCCCCGGGCGTTCGGGATGATCGTAGGCCGGTCCCCGTCGAGGAAGGCGCAGAGCGAGTTGGTCGTGCCGAAATCGATCCCGATGACGGGTCCCATGGATCATCCTCCCGCGGCTTCGGAACGGCGCTCCTCTATGTCGACGAGGAGCTCGATCTCGGAGACCGTGGCGCCGAGCCGGGCGGCTATAATATCGGCCGAGAAACCCTTGCGATAGAGGTCGAGCGCCTCCTCCCGCCTCGAGCGCGGGGTCGCCACGGGCTCGGGGGCGAAGGTCACCTCGGGGGCGGCCCTCCGCCGGGACGCCGCCGGGAGCGCCTCGGGCGGGGTCTGCCCCGTACCGGGCGCGCGCTGCCCGCCGAGCCGGAGCTCGATCGCCGGAGCCTCGCCCCCGCGGGACTCCTCGCCCGGCCGCGGCTCCTCGCCGGAGCGCGGCTCGCCCGAACGCAACTCAAGCGGGATGGGCTCGGCGGGCTCGGGCACGATCGGCCTGCGGCGGCGGAGGCGCTCGAAGACCTCGCGCTCGGCGTCCCTGCTCTCGAGCTCGCGGCGGGCCACGCCCATGCGCCGGTCGAGCTCGTCGAGGAGCCCGCGCAGGGCCAGTATCCGGTCCTCGACGAGGCTCACGTTCCGGTCCGCGGTCTCGTTGAGCTCCATGACGAGGGCCCTGGCCTCCTCGCGCACGCCGTCGAGGAGGTTCTCGAGCTCGAGGTAGCGTCCGATCCGGGCGCGGAGGAGGAACCACAGGAGGACGAGCCCCGCGATGTCGAGGGCCGCAAGGGCGAGGAACTGCGAGGCCGCGCTCATCCCGAGAGGTCCACGTTGGCGCCGAGGTCGGGATCGCGGACGATCTCCTCGCGGGGCTCCTCCCCGCCCTGCCCCGCCTCCTCCTCGCCCTCGTCGCGCCGCTTCTCGGGCTGACCCTTCCCGGAGCGGTCGGCCACGGGGCCGGCACCGTCCTTGGGCTCCTCGGGAGGCCGCACCGCCTCCTTGGAATCGGCCTGGCGGCGGAGGCTCGCCGCCCCCTGCACGGAGGACTGGAGGACGGCGCCTTCCTTCTCGGCGGCCTGCTCGCGGCCGACCTGCCCGAGCTTCATGAAGAGGGTCTGGAGGTCAATCGGCCGGATGGGCATCTGGCGGCCCCCTCTTGAGGATCTCGTCCTCGGGCTCCTCGTAGCGGGTGGTGCGGATCATCTGGTTCTCGAGGTAGAAGGTCATGGCCTTCTGCTCGTTCTTGACCTCTTCCTTGATGTCCTTGATGACGAGCTTGACGCCGGGATAGATGCGGCCCGAGGCCGAGATGCGGCCCTTGGTCTTGAGGCCGTTGAGGTAGGTCTGGATGGACTCGATCTCCTTCGCGAGGGCGCGGATCTCCTGGACCATCTCCTCGCGGCGGATGAGGTAGTCCTGGAGGATGGCCTCCTTGTCCTCGGGCAGCTCCTTCCGCTGCTTCTTGATGATGTTGAGGGTCGAGATGTTCTTGTCGAGCTCCTCGACCTGGCGCTTCAGGCGGTAGGCCTGGTTCTGGAGCTGGTCCATCTTCTCCTTGCTCTTCGGATCGTAGCCGACCTCGAGGATCGTCTCGGCCCCGCCGACCGGCGAGCCGAGGGTCTTGGCGTTGATCTCCTCGCAGGCCCGGTAGCGCCCGCCGACGATGGCCGCGCGCTTGCCCTGGCAGATGATCTTCTTGTTGGCGACGACGGTGGAGTTGATGATGCCGTCCGATACGATCACCGTCTCGCCGCACTCGACCGTCGCGTTCTCGATGAACTTGGACCAGAGGGACTTGCCCGCCTGGATGACGCCGCCGGACTTGCCGTTGATGCCCAAGTGCACGACGATGTCGCCCTCGGCGACGATCTCGCACTTGCCGACGTTGCCGCGGATCTCGATGTTGCCCGAGGCCTTCACCGAGAAGCCGTCCTCGACGTTGCCCGCGACGATGACGGTGCCGAGGAACATGATGTTGCCGGTCTTGAGGTCGACGTCGCCGGGCACCGTGAAGATCTCCTCCACGTTGATCTTGCCGCCGATGAGGATGACCTGGCCGTTGATGTCCGCGATGATGGTGCTGCCGTCGTCTCCCATGTGGACGTTCCGCCCGAGGGGCGTGGGGATGTCCTTGCCGTTCTTGGCCGGGATGGCCTTGCCCGTCACGGTCCGCCCGAGCTGCCCGTTCTCGGGCGGGAGCTTGCGGGCGAGGGGCTGGCCCGCCACGACGTTCTGGATGAGGCCGAGCTCCTTGAAATTGACGCGGCCGTCGGCGGCCTCCCGCAGGTGCTGCTTCGACTTGTCGGTCTCGAAGTTGAACTGCACGTAGGAGTCCCGCCCGTTCTGCGGCTTCGTGCCCTCGGCCACGATCACGGGCTCCCGGTAGCGGGGCTTGTCCTCGAGCTCCTGGAGGAGCTCCTCCTTGACGCCGTTGACGACGCGGTTGTTGCGGAGGAAGGCGAGCATCGCGTCCTTGGAGAGGTCGGCGCCGCCGGGGCCCGGCGGGGTCAGGGTGAGGGTCGCCCGCATCTCCTGGTCGACGATGTCCATCGTGACGAGGGCGTCGTTGGCGGGGTTCGAGATGAAATCCCCGACCCTGACGTAATCGCCCGAGGCCTGCTTCACGACCTCGCGGACCAGGGATTCGTCGTAGTCCCGCACCGCCCGCGCGACGAGCTTGTCGAGGGCCTGGCGCTCCTGCGCCTTCCGCCCCTTCCCGACGGGGGCCGTGACCTTGAGGAGGGCGCCGTCGGGCGAGAGGCGGACGAAGCACTCGCCGTCCCGGTCCTTGATCACGTCGATCGCCGAGGTCGGGAGGCTCTCCTCCTCGACTTCCTGGACGACGGCGGCGACCTCCCGCTTCTCGGCGGAGGGATAGGCCTTGATCTTCCAAGCCTTGCGCCCGAGCCCGAGGACGCCCTTGTTCCCCTTCTCGACGACCTCGAACTCGAGGCGGCGGGCCGGCAGGCCGAGCTGGACCGCGGCGTCGGCCAAGGCCTCGTCGATGGAGGCGGCCTCGACGAGGATCGACTTCTTCGCGCCGTCCTCGTCGAGATAGCGCCGCATGAGCTCGGCTATCTGCTCGATCCCGACCGTGGAGGCCATCGCGCTAGATGATGCCCTTCCGGAGGTTCGTGAGCTTGGCCCGGAGGCGGAGTATGGCCTTGGTATGGAGCTGGCTCACCCGCGACTCGGTCACGTCGAGGACCTGGCCGATCTCCTTCAGCGTGAGGTCCTCGTAGTAGTA
>CAYNPQ010000158.1:0-1362 GCA_964399065.1 uncultured Treponemataceae bacterium
TCCCTCGCCGAGGCCGACCTCGCGCGACTCGGGGAGGACGCCGGGCGCATCGCCTTCTGGACCAACCTGTACAACGCCCTCGCCTCCCTCGGCGTCGTCGAGCTCGGCCTCCGCGGCCGGATCGAGCGGCAGCCCGACTTCTTCTACCGCACCGTCATGGTCTCAGGCGGCATGCGCTTCTGCCTCGAGGACATCGAGCAGGGCCTCCTGCGCGGGAACAGGAGCTCGCCGGGCTGGCCCTTCAGGCCCTTCGGGAGGCGGGACCCGCGCGCCTCCCTCGCGGTTCGCGAGCCCGACTTCAGGATCCACTTCGCCCTCGACCGCTGCGACGCCTCCTCGCCCGCCTTCGGGACCTACGAGCCCGCGTCGCTCGGCCCCGCGCTCGCCGCCGCGGAGGCGGCCTTCGCCGCGGACTGGTTCAGGCCCGATCCCGCGTCGAGGACGGTCGCCTGCGCCAGGCTCTTCGTCAACGCGCGCAGGGACTTCCCGGGGCGCTGGCTCGGCGACCCCGCCTACGCCGGATGGAAGGTCGGCGTCCTGCCCCACGACGGCCGCGTCGTCCCCTCGCGCGGGCCGGGCGGATCGGGAGCGGGCGGAGAGCCGTCCGCGCGTTAGGCGATGATAGTCTCCGCCTCCCGCCGCTGCGACCTCCCCGCGCGGCGCATGGACTGGCTCATGGACCGCCTGCGCGAGGGGCGGGTCGAGGTCCCAAACCCCTTCGACGCGCGGCGGCCGAGGCTCGTGCCCCTCGATCCCGCCTCGGTCGACTGCATCGTGTTCTGGACCCGCGACCCGCGGCCCCTCGCGGCGCGCGCGGCCGAGCTCGCAGGCATGGGCTTCCGTTTCTACGTCCACGTCACGATCACGGGCTACCCCGAGGCCCTCGAACCCGGCACCTTGGGCGCCGCCGACGCGGTCGCGGCCTTCTCGGCCCTCTCCGACGCCATCGGACCGGAGCGGGCCCTCTGGCGCTACGATCCGATACTCGTCGCGCGCGGACTCGACGCGGACTGGCACCCGCGGAACTTCGCGGCCCTCGCGCGCGCCCTGGAGGGCAGGACGCGCCGGGTTACGCTGAGCCTCCTCGACGAGTACGCGCGCACGCGGGCGCGGCTCGAGCGGGCGGGTCTCCCCGAACCGGTCTTCGGCACGCGGCGCGGCGGCCCCGGGCCGGCGGAGGGCGGATCCGGGGCGGAAGCGCCCGGGCCCCTCTTCGGGCAGCCCCCCGCTCCGCCCGCGCCCTATCCCGCCCTCCTCGCGGGCCTCGCCGCGATCACGCGGGGGCGCGGGATGGAGCCCCTCTCCTGCGCCGAGCCCTACGACCTCTCGGCCCTCGGGATAGGGCGCGGTTCCTGCGTGGAT
>CAYNPQ010000158.1:1462-7376 GCA_964399065.1 uncultured Treponemataceae bacterium
GCGCGGGCGGGCGGGATGCGCTGCTTCAGGAAGACGCGGCCGAGGATGACGGTGGGCGCGGGGTAGAGCGAGGAGACGACCGAGACGAGGGAGAGCAGGCCGGAGCGCGTCGCGAAGAGGAAGAAGATGTTGGCGCCCATGTCGGCCAGGCCGGAGCCCAGGGCCGAGGGACGCGATGCGCGCTCGACCCGGAGCGGCCGGCGCGTGGCGGCCATCGCGACTGCCACGACGCACATGGAGGTCGCGCGCGAGGCCACGAGGGGCCAGAGCCCCGAGGCGGGGCTCGTCCTCGACACGGCGATGAAGAAGCCTCCGAAGCCGATGCCCGCGATCGCGCCCTGGAGGAAGGCGGAGCGGACCTGCCTACGCTCGCCGCCGCCGGGGCCTCCCCAGGAGAGGAGGAGGATGGCGGGCACGCAGGCCGTCGCGCCCGCTAGGGTGAGGGGCGAGAGCCGCTCGCCGAGGGCGATCCCGAAGGCCGCGGGCAGGAGGGCCGACACGAGGGCCGAGACGGGCGAGACGACGGCGACGATGCTCGTGGCGATGCCGCGGTAGAGGGTGGTGAGGCCCAGCGCCCCGGAGAGACCCGCGACGAGGCCCCAGCCCAGGTCGGCGAGGGGCGGGAAGGGAGTCCCGAGAGTCGCGATCGCGACGAGGGCCAGGACGAGCCCCGCCGCCTGGGAGACCAGGACGACGGGGAGGACGTGGCTCTTCGACGAGGCCTGTCCGCCGGCGAAGTCGGCGAGGCCGAAGAGGAGGGCCGATATTCCCGAGAGGAGGACTGGCATGGGAGGCATTGTGCCCCGCGGCGGCCGCGGGGGGCAAGGCCTCCCCGCGCGGCGTGCTTGGAAGGGGGAGCGCGAGGGGGGAACCTTCGCTGAAGGTTCCCCTCTCGCTGTCTCCGGACGCTACTCCTTCGGGTACCAGAGCGCGCGGTTGAAGGCGAGGCGGCAGGCCTGGCCCTCGGCGCAGGGCTTCGCGCGCTTGGTCTTCTGCACGCGGAGCTCGGCGGCGCCGACGCGCACGCGGTAGTCCACGAAGTCCCCGAGGTAGGTCGCGCGCTCCACCTTGCCCGGCACGCCGCCCGACTCGACGAAGTCGATCTCGGAGGGCCGGCAGGCGAGGACGCACTCGGCCCCGAGCTCCGCGGGCGGCGCGAGGCCCGGCAGCCCGACGAGGGCCCCGGAGCCCGCGTCGACGAGGGCCTTCCCCTCGCCGACCCGCACCGGTAGGAAGTTCGAGAGACCGATGAAGGAGAAGACGAAGCGGTTGACCGGCTTCTCGTAGATGTCGAGGGGCGGCGCGACCTGCTGGACCACGCCCTCGCGCATGACGAGCATGCGGTCGGAGAGGGCCATGGCCTCGGCCTGGTCGTGCGTCACGTAGATGATGGTGAAGCCGAACTTGCGCTGGAGGTCCTTGATCTCGAAGCGCATCTCCTCGCGGAGGTGGGCGTCGAGGTTCGAGAGGGGCTCGTCGAGGAGCATGACCTTGGGGTTGATGGCGATGGCGCGCGCCAGGGCGATGCGCTGCTGCTCGCCGCCCGAGAGCTTCTGGGGATGGGCGTCCGCCGATTCGGTGAGGCCGGTGGAGGCGAGGGCGCGCGTCACGCGCTCCCGTATCTCGTTCCGGGGCATCCGGCGGATCTTGAGGGGGAAGGCGACGTTGTCCCGCACGGTGAGGTGGGGCCAGACGGCGAAGGCCTGGAAGACCATGCCGAAATCGCGCTTCTCGGGCGGCAGGTAGTAGCGCTTGTAGCTCGAGGAGAAGAGCCGGCCGGCGACGGAGAGCTCGCCCTCGTCCAGGTCCTCGAAGCCGGCGATCATCCTGAGGGTCGTGGTCTTGCCGCAGCCCGAGGGGCCGAGGAAGGAGAAGCACTCGCCCTCCCTCACCTCGAGGTTGAGGCGGTTGACGGCGACGACCTCGCCGAAGCGCTTGGTGACGTCTTTCAGTTCGAGATGGGCGGCCATACGCTACTCCTGCCTCTGCAGCCGGGCGAGCAGTCTCTTGATCGAGGTCTCGCCGACGAAGATGATGATCAGCGCGACCGCCGCGAGGGCGGCGGCGCGGACGGTCTCGCCGTCCTCGTTGAGCGCGTAGATCGCGACGCCGATGGTGCGGGTGGTGGGCCCGTAGAGGAGGACCGAGGTGGTCAGCTCGCGGAGGGCCGGGAGGAAGATCAGGAAGAAAGCCGAGATCATGCCGGGCCGGATAAGCGGGACCACGATGTCCTTGAGGGCCTGGAAGTGGGTGGCGCCGCAGGCCCTCGAGGCCTCCTCGAGGGAGTCGGAGACCTGGGAGAGCGCGGCCGAGTTCGACTTGAGCGAGAAGGCCATGTAGCGGGCGACGTAGGCGACGAAGATGATCCAGGGCGTGTTGTAGAGGTTCACGCCGAAGCGGCCGCTCCAGGTCAGGATCACGCCGATCGCGATGACGGTGCCGGGGAGCGAGAAGGGCAGGACGCCGAGGAACTCGAGGATGAACTTGCCCTTGGGCTTCATCTTCACGATGACGTAGGAGATCATCGTGCCGGCGAGCATCGTGACGAAGGCCGCCCCGAGCGAGAGGTAGAGCGAGTTCCAGATCGCGTCGAGGGTCATCTTCCACTTGAAGATCTGGGTGTAGTTGCGCCAGGTCATGTTCTGCGCGGCGATCGGGAGGCCGTAGGTCTTGAGGCCGCCGACCAGGAAGATTGTGACGGTGGGCATGACGACGGTGATGAGGATGTACACCACGCTGACGGCGAGGAGGGGCCACTTGAGGCCGCGGAGCTTCAGGAGGACGGGCCGCATGCTCTTGCCCGCGATGACCTGGAACTGGCCCTTCTTGAGCAGGAGGTCCTGGAGCTTGAGGATCAGCGCGGCCGCGATCACGAGGATCGTCGAGAGGATGGTGCCGGTCCTGATCGCGCCGAAGCTGCCGCCCGAGGCGTAGATGCGCTCGTAGATCTTGGTGGGTATGTTGTAGATGCCCTTCTCGGTGCCGAGGATGGCGGGCACGCCGAAGTGCGAGAGCGAGTAGAGGCAGACGAGGAGGCCTCCGGCGAGGATGCTCGGCATGACGAGGGGCAGGGTGATCCTCGTCGTGATCTTCCACAGCCCCGCGCCCGAGATCCTCGCCGACTCCTCGAGGGTCGGGTCCATTCGCTCGAGGGCGCCCGTGACCTGGAGGAAGACGAAGGGGAAGAGGTACATGGTCTCGATGGCGATGATGCCGCCCAGGGTGAGGATGTCGATCGGCGCCTTGTCCAGGCCGAAGGCCGCCATGAGGAGCTTGTTCACGTAGCCCGAGCGTGGCGAGAGGAGGATCTTCCAGGCCAGGGCGCCGATGAAGGAGGGCAGCATGAAGGGCACCAGGAAGAGGGCCTTCATCGCGCGCTTGAAGGGGAGGTCGGTGCGGGCGACGAGCCAGGCGAAGAAGACGCCGATGACCGTCGAGAGCAGGGTGGTCCCCAGCGCGATCTTCACCGAGTTGAGCAGGGCCTGGTAGGTGTCGGGGTCCGAGAGGACCTTGGACACGCCGGCGATGTTGAACTTGCCGTCGTCGAAGAAGGCGGTCGCCAGTATGAGGACGACCGGCACGGCCACGACGACGACCAGCACGAGCACCGAGAAGACGAGCACGAGCTCGGCGGCGCCGATCTTTCTCTTCCTGCCGATGTCGCTCATCGCGCCTCCTCCTTCGCTTCCCGCGGGAACCATTCGGCCTCGAGGAGGGAGAGGACGCAGTCCTGGCCCTCCTCGATGATGCCGCCGGGGAGGGCGAGGGCCTCCTCGGTCTGCGCCTGGACGCGCAGCTTCCGGCCGCCGGCCTCGACGAGGAAATCGACGATGGGACCGAGCATCGTGCGGCGGACGACCTTGGCCGCGACGCCGGGGCCGCCCCGCGACAGGGCCGCGTCCATGGGCCTGAAGGCCGCGAGGAAGGCGCCGTCCCCGCGTCCGGCGGGTGGCGTCGCGGGGAAGGCCGCGCCGCCGGGCTCGAAGCGGGCGGAGCCGCCCGAGCACTCGACCTCGACGAAATTCGACACGCCGAGGAAGCGGAACACGAAATCGTCCGCGGGGCGCTCGTAGACCTCGCGGGGCGTGCCGACCTGCCGGATCGCGCCCGAACCGTCCATGATGGCGATCCGGTCGGAGATCGCGAGGGCCACCTCCTGGTCGTGGGTCACGTAGAGGATGGTCACGCCGGTCTGGCGCTGGAGGTCCTTGATCTCGAAGCGCATCTCCTCGCGGAGCTTCGCGTCGAGGTTGGTGAGCGGCTCGTCGAGGAGCATGATCTCCGGCCGCGCCACGAGGGCCCGGGCGAGGGCCACGCGCTGCTGCTGGCCGCCGGAGAGCTGGTAGGGCAGGCGGCCCGCGAGGCCGCCGAGGTTGACCTGCGCGATCGCGGCGTCGACGCGCCCGTCGCGCTCAGGCTGGGGGACCGAGGCGATCTCGAGGGGATAGGCCACGTTGCCGCGCACTGTCTTGTGCGGCCAGACGGCGTAGTCCTGGAAGACGACGCCGATGCGCCGCTCCTCGGGCGGGACGAAGCGGCCGCCGGCCGCGTCGGCGACCACGCGCTCGCCGATGGCCACCGAGCCGGAATCGGGTTTCTCGAAACCGGCGATGATGCGGAGGATGACGGTCTTGCCGCATCCCGACGGCCCGAGGATCGTGAAGCACTCCCCGGAGCGCAGCTCGAGGTCGAGCCCGTCCAGGATCCGCTTCTCGCCGTAGGACTTGGAGACGCCTCGAAGGGCGATGCCTGCCATGCTGAGACTCCTATGCTTGGAATGCGAACGGCCGCGCCCCGCGGGAGGGGCCGGAGCCCGGTCCCCGCGAGGCGCCGGATGCGGGCTACTTGCCGCGGAGGATCTCGGTGAACTTGTCGATGGTCGCCTGCTTCTCGGCCATCAGCTTGAGGTAGTCGATCTTCATCGCGCGCTTGACCGCCTCCTCGGGCTGGACGAGGGGGGCGCCCTTCTTGAGGGGCACGTCGCGGCGGACCGGGAGGGTCGAGGCGTTGGCGATGATGGTCTGGCCTTCCTTGGAGAGGAGGAAGTCGACGAACTTCTGGGCCGCCGAGAGGTTCTTGGTGCCCTTGAAGATGGCCACGGGCGAGGGGATGACGAGCATCTCCTTGGGGAAGGCGATGCCGAGGCGGGCGCCGTTGTCCATCTTGTCGATGGCGATGTAGTCGACGCCGAGGCAGGCGGCGAGGTCGCCGGCGGCCGTATCGTCGACGACCTGGCCGGAGCCCTGCCCCATCTTGGTCCCGTTGCCCTTGAGCTTCTGGATGAAGTCCCAGCCGAGGTTGTTGACCATCATGCCGACGGAGACCATCGAGGTGCCGGAGAGGGCGGGATTCGCGATCGCGAAGAGCTCCTTGTACTCGGGCTTAAGGAGGTCCTGCCACGAGGTCGGCGGGGTCTTGATCTTGTCGGTATTGTAGACGATGCCGAGGGTCCCGTTGCGCGCCGGGGTGAACTCGTAGTCCGGGTCCATGACCGGGCTCACGACGTACTTGGCCTCGGGGGACTGGTACTTCTGGAGGATGCCCTCCTGCTTGAGCGCGTAGAAGTCGGGAACCTCGCTCGTCCAGAGCACGTCGACGACGAGCTGGCCGGACTGCCGCTCGGCGGCGATCTTGGTCATGATCTTGCCGGCGCCGGCGGAATAGTAGTCGAACTGCACGTTCGGGTACTTCTTGGCGAAGGCGTCGCGGAGCTCGCCGATGAGGACTTCCTTCATCGACGTGTAGACCATGAGCTTCTCCTTGCCCTGGGCCGCGAGGGGCGCGAGGGCGATGGAGAGCGCGAGAGCGAAGAGCAAGGTTCGTTTCACGATTGGACCTCCCTGGAGTGAACTGGCTTCGGCGCCATTCTCCGGGGGCTTTTTCGCTTCGGACAATGGGTACTTTAGTACTTCCG
>CAYNPQ010000159.1:0-7347 GCA_964399065.1 uncultured Treponemataceae bacterium
TTCAAGGTATAGGGCGAGGCGATGCCGCTGATCTTCGTCCCCACCGACTCCGAGGGGAGGGAACCCGTGTCGCTGTAGTACAAGTCGTAGCTCGCGCTGTTCGGCACGGGATCCCAGGTGAGGACGACCTTCCGGCTGGAAGCCTCGACCGCGAAGCCGGGCAGGCTCGAGGCGGAGTCCTTCTTCAGGCTCACGCGCGTGGTCGTCGCGTTCGCGTTCCAGTCGACGGCCTTTATCGAGAGGGAAAAGGCGGTGCCCAGGGCGTCCGTGGCGAAGCGGAAGACGAAGCTCCCGTCGGCGGCCGGGAGGACCGAGCCCGAGATGGCCGATCCGGGAACCTCGTAGCTGAGCGAGTCGAGACGCCCCGCCCTCCCGTCGCCGGTTTCGTCGGAGACGTTGCCGCGGACTTCGACGATGTTCGCGCAGACGAAGCCGTCGGAGGGGCTCGAGACGGCGATGGAGGGCGCTTTGCCGTCCTTCGCCCTGTCGAGCTGCGAGGCCTCGACCATGGCCAGCTGGCCGCAGGAAGCGGCCGCGGAGGCCGCGGCGAGGACGAGGGCCGCCCGCAGCCGCGCGCCGCGGACCCGATGAGGGATCTTGATCATGTCGTTCCTCACTCCGCGAAGACGATGTCGGTGGCGGGGTCCCGGACCTCCGAGGCGCGGGTCCCGCCCTCCCCTTCCCTGGCGAGATAGGCGTACTTCTCGGCGAGGGCGGGATCGACCTTGGCAGCCTGGGCGAGGCACTCGCCCGCCTTGGCGTAATCGCCCTGGGCGCTGTGGCACTTCGAGAGGTTGATCTTGACCGCCGCGACGAGGGGGCCGGAGCCGCCGTTGGCGAGGGACTTGTCGAGCTTCTGGTATTCGGCGAGGGCCTTCGCGTAGTCCTTGGCGAGGAAGTAGACGCTCGCGAGGTTCACGCGGGGGCTCGCGTAGGCGGGGTCGAGAGAGGCGGCCTTGGTGAAGGCCGGAGCCGCCTTGTCGAGGCGGCCGTGGCGGGCGAGCCTGACGCCGAGGAGGTTGTAGTCCTCCTTGCGGCCCGAGGCCTTGGCGGCCCGCTCGGCGTTGTCGCATATCGCGTCGACGAGTCTCGTCGCGTCGCGGAGGGCGTTCTCCACGACGGGCTCGGGTCGGCCGTACTGGAGCCCGAGGTCCGTCTCGCGGAGTCCGACCGGACGGTAGATCTCCTGGGCCGCCTTGGTCAGGTAGAAGCCCCGCAGCGCGGGATCGGCCTCGCAGGCCTTCCATTCCTCGATGCCCTTGCGCCAGGCCTCGACGAAGGTCGACTTGCCGATCATGGTGATCTCGACGGGGACCCAGAGCTCGTCGCCGAGGGCGATGGTCATCTCGCGATCGGGGTGTATGTCGCCGAAGGCCTTGCCGGCGGTCTTGGTCCCGAAGGCCACGTAGATGTGGCCCGGCACGGTGACCAGGGCGGTCTGGATCCCCGCCGACTCGAGGAGGCTGGCGTAGAGGACCGAGAGGTCGTCGCAGTCGCCCGTTATGCGCTTGAGGGTCTGGCGCGGCAGGCTCACCGAGTCGATCGAGACCGAGGCTCCCTTGACCGAGGCGAAGGGCTGGGTCGGGTCGACCTGGTAGAGGATGCCGATCTCCCCGAGGGCGTGGAAGAGCTGGGAGGCGAACTGGACCGTCTCGGAGTAGCCGGGCAGCACCTTGCCCTTGTTGATCTGGCGGACGTAGCTGGCGAAGTTCCGGAGGGCGCTGTCGGCCGGGGTGATGAAGGCCGCTGCCTTCCGGTCGTCGTCCCAGACGATGGCGCTCTTGTCCATGAGGTCGTAGGAGAGGGTGCTGCGCTGCTCGCCCGGCCTCCCCTTGCCGACGTAGGAGGCGACGATCTCGCCCGACAGGGGCGTCGTGCCCTCGTTCAGGAAGACTTCGGAGTTGAAGGAGGCGAGGAGGCCGACCTCGCGGCTCTCGCCCGGTCCGAGCTCGGGAATGCGGGCGCAGATCGTGGGCGAATCCATGTAGCCCTTCTGGAAGAAGCTCAGTTCCAGGTCCTGGATCGGGAAGGATTCCGCGTTCGTGACCTGGATCTTCGCGAAGGGGTTCTTGGCGTACCAGCTCTGCATGGCGGGGAAGACCGAGGTCGGGCCCGCCGAGCCGAGGCGGAGGCTCCGCAGGGCGGCCTTGGGGGCGTCCGGATCCTCGCCGAGCCGGAGGTGGAGGGCGACGCCGAGGCCGAGCTCGAAGCCGTCGAAGTCCGCGATCGCGCCGAGCGAGCGGCGATACCCGAGGGCCGGCTCGAACTCCAGGGAGAAATTGAAGCTGGGCACGAGGGCCAGCCGGATGCCCGCCCTGCCGATGAGGTTCGGGTTGCCGAGGGTTCCGGCGGCGGGGTCGAGCTTGTCGTAGAGCGAGAGGGAGGCTCCGCCCGCGAGCTCGCCGCCGAGCTCGAAGGTCTTGGTCAGGCGCCGCGAATAGCCGAGCCCGAGGAGGCCGAAGAGGTCGCGGTGCTCCCATTTCGAGGCCGCGTCGCGGGGCGTGAACTGGGCGAGGCCGCCCTGGAGGGAGGGCTGCAGGGCGGGCAGGGCGGGAATGGGCAGCCTCAGCGCGGCGGAGAGCTCGTAGAGGTCGAAGTCGGAGCCGTAGACGCCGAGCGGCTTCAGGGAGCCGTATCGGGCCGAGAGGGCCGCCGGGTAGCGATAATACGAGGTCAGGTCGAGCTTGGCACCCTGGGCTCCCGCGGCCGCGGCCAGGCCTGCCGTCAAGATCGCGGGCAGGATCGCCCGAATGATCGGCGGATTTCTATACACCTGAATATCCTTGCTTCGAGGCCCGTGGGCCGTTCCGGAGCCCCGCGGTCGGCAGGTAATCCGTTCTTTGGCGGGGAGCCTAGCGGAGATTCTGGCCCTCGTCGTCCGGATTTCTAAACCCGGTCGATTATCTCCCCTGGGGCTGCCCGGGGCCTGCTTCCGCCTTGGGCCATGCATGGAGGGAGCGGAAGGCGGTCGGGCTCATGCCGACGAGCTTCGAGAATTGGGCGTTGAAGGCGGTCTTGGACTTGTAGCCGGCGTCGAGGGCCAGCTCGAGGATCCCGCGCTCGGGCTTCTCGATGATCAGCCTCTTCACGTAGTCGATCCTCCGCGCGTTGAGCCAGGCCGGGAAACTGGTCGAAAGCCTTGCGTTGAAGTAGTGCGAGAGCCGGTAGGAGGGCACGCCGATCCGCTCGGCCAGGGCGGCGATGTCGAGCTCCTCGTCGCGAAGCCAGGAATCGTCAGCGTCGAGGACGCGAAGCGCCCTTCCGATCCTCGCCGCCTCCTCATCGCCGATGCGGAGCCGCCGGTCGTGCTCCTTCCCGATCTGCGAGCGGATGCTCGTGAAGGTGCCGGGATAGCGGAGGATCGCGAAGTAGGCGAGGAGGAGGTACAGCTGGATGCAGAGGTGGCTCAGTCGGTAGAGCAAGGGAAGGGAAAAGGCGAGGGACAGGACGTTCGTCGCCAGGAGGGGGGCGAGGACATAGAGACCCCAGACGAGGCGCCTGGCATCCGGGTAATCGCCGCCCAGGTCGGAGAGCCTCCACCGCGCCATTCGGAGGCCGAGGAAGGTCACGACGAAGGGCCAGGCGCAGACCGCGGCATAGGCCGCGCGGTGCAGGGGGCCGCGGGCGATGCCGTCCTCGACCCCCATGAGGGCGGGGCCGAGGTCGAGGAGATAGTCCAGGAGGGGAAGGAGGATCAGGGAGCCGCAGTAGAGGGCGCCGGCGATGTAGACTTTCCGCTTCGCGTCGCGGTGATGCTCGCTCCCGAAGAGGAAGAGGATGATCTCGAAGGTGCATTGACCGAGGGTGTAGATGAGAGAGGCGAAGACGAGGTTGTCGAGGTCGACGGGGAGGCGCGCTATAGGGTCGAGGGCGCTCATCGTGTAGAGCGCCCCCACGGCGGCGAAGAGGGCCCCGTAGGGTCTCCTGCAACCATCTTCGCGGGGGCTGACGACGAAGCCGAGGCCTGCCACGACGAAGGCGAATCCGAAGGCGCCCCGCGAGAATACCAAGAGCTGTTCGAGCACGCTGCCTCCCCGCCCTTCGTCGCGCTGAGGGCCCGGGGACGAAGGCGGACCGGGCAGGAGTATCACCTGCCCGGCGGAGAGCGGTCAATGGCGGCCTGTCGCGCCTGGATCGCCATTCAGTCCCGCGAGGCGCCGTCTCGCGATCGCCGCGAGGGGGAGGGGGAAGACGATGATGAGGAAAAGAGCCTCGGTGTTGCACAGGAGCATGACGGCCAGGTTGCGTCCCAGCTTGCCGACCTGGTTCCCGTCGTAGTAGCGGAGGATGGCGACGAGACCGATCATGAGGCCGGCGAAGGCGGCGTAGAGCATCCAACGGATGATGGATTCGAAGAAGAGAGCCGATTTCTCGAGCTCCGCCCTGCCCGCCGCGGGATCATGGAGCGCGGTGAAGGCCCGGCGGATCTCCCCGAGGGGCCAGGAGGCGAAGGCGATCGAGGCGGGGATGAGGGCGATCATCACGAGAGACGGGATGTCGAAGTAGACGAGGACGCTGCCCCCCGAGGCGACGATCGCGAAGACGACGATGGCTGTGGTGAAGACCAGTCCGATCCAGAACTTTGCTTTCATGGCGACCTCCTACCTGAAGCGGCCGAAGCCGGGATTCCGTGTTTCCTCCGCGTTCGCCGACGAGAATTCCTCGGCGGCCCGGCCGAGGGCCTTTCCGCAATCGCGCAGGAACGATTCCGCGGCCTCGATCCCGATGGAGTCCCATTCCCCCAGCCCCGCCCCCCGAGCCGGCCTCTCGAAGAGGATGGCGCTGCCGAGCAGGGCGAGGATGACCGCCGCGGCGGCGAGGTCGGGCAGGCGGCGGAAGCGCGATGCTGCCATGCCCAGCGATCCGGATCTTCCCTCGGCCCGCGGCTCGGCCTGCGAAGGGGGCCCGGGCGGGACTTCACGTGCGGCCTCCGCCGCCTTCTCACGCTCGAGCTCTCCCTCGAAATGCCGCCTTAGGGCTGCCTCGGGATCGAAGCCCCTACCTTGAGCCATATTCCCTCTCCCAAGCCTTCTTGAGGGCCTTACGAATCTCATGGAGTCGCCACTTCGCGGTGCCCGCGGGAATGCCGACGATCCGCGCCGCCTCCGCGGGACCGAGGTCCTGGCCGTAGACCAGACTCGCCAACTCGCGTTCGCGCTCCGGAAGTCCCTCGACGAAGGACCGCACGAAGGCGGCCTCCGCCTCGCGTTCCGGCGCCGGGTCCACTTGCCCGGCGGGCGCCTCGCGACGGTCGAACGTCGCCGGCTCAGCCGCCATCTCCCGCCGCCTCCTCGAGGTGTCGAGGGCCAGTCGCCGGACTATGGTCAGGAACCAGGGCGCGAAGCGCCTTCCGGCCTCGAAACGGTCCCTCGAAGCCCAGGCCCTGGCCACGGCCTCGTCCGCGATGTCCTCGCGGTCCTCGGCCGTAAGCCCGCCGAAGGCCCGGGCGTAGGCCCTCGCCCGCGGGCGCCATTCGCGCCAGAGCTCCGCGTAGTAGCGGTCGCCCTTTCCAGGTGAGGGCCCGGAGCCCGCGGCCTGACTCTCCATACGCCCTACCCTACGCGCGATCGCCGGCCCGGTTGGGAAATTCGCGCCGAATGCCGCGGCGGAAGGGTCGGGACCTCGCGGAGGCGCCGGGCATAGAAAGAGAGCCCCCGGAGGGAGCCGGGACCGCCGAGGGCTCCCGGGCCTCCGGGGGCCCGACGTGGATACCAAGAGGGCGGGGCGTCGCGACGCTCAACCGCCCTTCTTCTCGATCTTCGCCCAGCTGTCGCGGAGCGAGACCGAGCGGTTGAAGACGGGGCGGCCGGGCTTCGAGTCCGGGTCGGCGCAGAAGTAGCCGAGGCGCTCGAACTGGTAGCGATCGCCCGGTTTCGCGGCGCCGAGGCTGGGCTCGCCGAAGGCGCCCGCAAGGACTTCGAGGGAGCGGGGATTGATGGTCTCGACCCAGTCCACGCCCTCGGGCACGTCCATGGGGCGCTCGGCCTCGAAGAGATGTTCGTAGAGGCGCGCCTCGAGCGGGACGGCCCGCTCCGCGCTGACCCAGTGGATGGTGCCCTTGACCTTGCGGTTGTCGGGCGCGTCGCCCCCGCGGGTCGCGGGATCGTAGCTGCAGCGCACCGCGGTGACCTCGCCGGTCGCGGGATCCTTGTCGAAGCCGGTGCAGGTGACGATGTAGCCGTAGCGGAGGCGCACCGCGTTGCCGGGGAAGAGGCGGAAGTACTTGGGCGGCGGCACTTCCTGGAAGTCGTCGCGCTCGATGTAGAGGGTGCCGGAGAAGGGGATCTCGCGCGTGCCGGCGGCGGGATCCTCGGGGTTGTTGACCGCGCTGAGCATCTCCACCTTGCCGGCGGGCCAGTTCTCGATGACGAGCTTGAGGGGCTTCAGGACGGCCATGACGCGGCGGGCGCGCTTGTTGAGGTCCTCGCGGAGGCAGTGCTCGAGGAGCTGGACGTCGACGAGCGAGTCGGTCTTCGCGACGCCGATGCGGCCCATGAAGTCGCGGATGGACTCCGGCGTGTAGCCGCGGCGGCGGAGGCCGGAGAGGGTGGGCATGCGCGGATCGTCCCAGCCGGAGACGCGGCCCTCCTTGACGAGGCGGAGGAGCCAGCGCTTGGAGAGGACGGTGTGCGAGATGTTGAGGCGCGCGAACTCGATCTGGCGCGAGGGGAAGACTTCGGCCTCGCGGATGAACCACTCGTAGAGGGGACGGTGGATCTCGTACTCGAGGGAGCAGAGGGAGTGGGTCACGCCCTCGATCGCGTCCGAGAGGGGATGCTGGAAGTCGTACATCGGGTAGATGCACCAGCTCGTGCCCGTCCGGTAGTGCGGCTCGCGGCGGATGCGGTACATGGGCGGGTCGCGCATGAGGAGGTTCGGGTGGGCCATGTCGATCTTGGCGCGGAGGGTCTTGGCGCCGTCGGCGAACTCGCCGGCGCGCATCCGCGCGAAGAGGTCGAGGTTCTCCTCCACGGAGCGGCCGCGCCAGGGGCTGTCGCGGCCGGGCGGCGTGATCGTGATGTTGTTCTTGTCCGGCACATTGGTGCCGCGGTACTCGCTCATCTCCTCTGCCGAGAGGTCGTCGACGTAGGCCTTGCCCTTCTTGATGAGCTTGACGGCGAGCTCGTAGAGCCTCTCGTAGTAGTCGGAGGCGTAGAACTCGCGGTCCTCCCAGTCGCAGCCGAGCCACTTCACGTCGCGCTTGATGGCCTCGACGTAGGACATGTCCTCCTTCTCGGGGTTCGTGTCGTCGAAGCGGAGGTTGCATTTTCCGCCGAAGTCGCGGGCGACGTCGAAGTCGATGAGGAAGGCTTTCACGTGGCCGATGTGGAGCCAGCCGTTGGGCTC
>CAYNPQ010000160.1:0-7230 GCA_964399065.1 uncultured Treponemataceae bacterium
GGCGATCTGGTCCAAGGACAAGCTCCGCGAGAAGGTCAAGTCCGACCCCGCCTGGACCCTCCGCACCATCATCAAGAGCTTCGACAACCGGGCGGACCTCAAGAAGATCAAGGCCGAGCTCGTGCCCTCGGTCCTCACCGCGAGCGAGTGGAATTCCTGGAGCGCGAAGGCCCGCGAGATCCTCAAGACCGACGCCCTCTTCGGCAACGCCTCCGACGACATCTCGACCTTCATCGTGCGCGACCGGCCCCTCTCCTTCGAGGAGAAGGTCTACAACCAGTTCAAGGCCGAGAAGAGCTTCTTCGCCCGCGTCTCCTACCTCCGCGACTTCCTCGAAGCCGGCGAGCCCGACTCCGAGTTCTTCGGCGAGATGCTCGGCTTCTTCACCGGCTTCGTCCGCTCCTACCAGGCCGCCAACGAGACCGTCGTGGCCTCCTACCTCCTGCTCAAGGAGATCGCGGCCAAGTACCCCCACCTGAAGGGCGCCGCGACCCTCGGCTTCGCCGAGCTCTTCGAGGAGATCGAGGACCCGATCGCCGTCTACGACGGGATCAAGGACGCGGACCTGAAGCGCGCCTTCCTCCAGCACGTCAAGAGCTTCGTGCCGGATTGGGCCGAGGTCTACGTCCGCATCTTCCCCTACTCCCTGAGCGCCGGCATGCTCGAGACCCTCAAGGCCTCCGGCCACGAGGACAAGCTGCGGCGGATGGCCCTCGACATCATCGAGAACTACCGGGACCGCCGCGAGGCCTTCATCTGGGTGGTCAAGAACCTGCGCGAGGAGCCCTGGTTCGCCTCCCTCGGCGTCTCCTACGAGAAGATCCTCATCACCCTCATCCACATCCTCGACATCTCCTACAAGGAGATCGAGAACCACCGCGACACCACCGAGAACCGGAAGATCAACAAGCAGGTGCAGTCGATCCTCTTCAAGGACGCGACCCTGGAGACCTTCCTCCTCGAGTCGAGGCCGGAGACGATCGAGCGCGTGTACACCCTCGTCAGCGACGTGAAGGACCTCGACCCCGCGATCAAGATGACCCTCCGCCGGAAGATCGTCGAGAAGTACCCCGAGATCAAGTTCGGCGGCGAGGAGGAGAAGGCCATCGTCTCCCGCGGCCTCATCGTCACCGCGGAGAAGTACGAGGAGAAGCAGCGCGTCCTCGCCGAGATCCTCGAGGTCGAGGTCCCGGCCAACCAGAAGGAGATCGCCTACGCCCTCTCCCTCGGCGACCTCCGCGAGAACGCGGAGTACAAGGCCGCCAAGGAGAAGCAGGACGAGCTCAACGCCAAGGTGGCCAAGCTCAAGAACGAGATCGAGCGCGCGCAGATCTTCGACAAGTCGACGATCACGACCGGCAAGGTGAACTTCGCCAACATCGTCACGCTCCAGAACGAGCTCACCGACGCCGTCGAGACCTACACCATCCTCGGCCCCTGGGAGTCCGACCCGGCGAACAACGTGATCTCCTACCTCTCCCCCCTCGGCAAGAAGCTCCTGAACCACAAGGTGGGCGAGCGGCTCTCCTTCCTCATCCACGACAGGAAGTTCCAGTACCGCGTCGAGAAGATCGAGGCGGCCTCCCTCTGAGGGCGGCCGCCCGGAGGTGCGATCGATGGTAAAAAAAGCGTTCGCGGCGTCGCTCCTCGCCCTCGCGCTCGTCTTCGCCGCGGCGGCGCAGGGGCAGGCGCCCCTGGCGGAGTCGGGCGCGATGGACGTCGTCGTCCTCCTCGACAGCTCCCAGAGCGTCCTGCCCTACTTCCAGGACGTCACCGACTACCTGCTCTCGTCGGTCGTACGCGATTTCCTCCGCTTCGGCGACACCTTCCACCTCCTCAGCTTCGGCGATTCGGCCCAGACCGAGATCGCGCAAAAGATGGTCGACGAGCGCGACGTCAAGTCCGTGCTCGGGCGCCTGTACCTCCTGTACCCCCTGGCCCGCCGCTCCGATTTCCTCGGCGCCTTGGGCTACCTGCGTCAGTACCTCTCCGACCTTCCCGAGAGCCGCAAGAAGGTCGTCGTCATCGTGACCGACGGGGTCCACAACCCGCCGGCCTCGAGTCCGAGCGCCGCCTACCCCCCCGAGCGCGTGGCATCCGAGATCGAGGCGGCATGCGCCGCGATCAGGGCCAAGGGCTGGGATCTCCGCCTCGTCAGGCTTCCCTTCGCGCCCGCGACCGCGCCTGCGGGCGGGACGGCCGCCGCGCCGCAAGGCGCCGGCAAGACGGGGGCAGGGCAAACGGCGTCGTCCAACGCGCCCGGCGCCGCCGTCGCCGCGTCCGGCGCTCCCGCGACGCCCGCCGAGAACGGAGGCCAGTCCTACTTCGATCTAGCCGCCAAGGCCCTGGGCGCGCCGGTCGCCGAGTATTCCGCCGACGGCAAGGAGGGACTCGCCAAGCAGAGCCTCGCCCTGCCCTCCGTCCAGTATCCCGGTCCCTTGGGCAAGCGCGGATACTCCTTCCAGTTCCCGCTCGCCGTCAGGAACGGCTCGGACAACCCCGTGGGGCTGGAGCTCGAGGGCCTGTACCTCGAGGGCTCGGACATCCTCGCCAAGAAGTCCTTCCTTACCTTGCAACCCGGAAAATCGGGTACCCTCGACGTCAAGGTCGCCCTCCCGAACAACATGGAACCCGGCGACAAGAAGCTCGAGGTCGAACCGCGTTTCTCGGGCGGCGTACGCGTCGACCCGGCGCGCGGCACCCTCGAACTGACGCTTCGCCGCATACCCTTCGGCGCCTTCTTCCGTTCCGGCGCCCGCGTCCTCGTGTTCGGAATATTCGTGGTCGTGGGGCTCGGCATCGCGCTGGCGCTTTTCCTCCTGGCGCGACGCGTGCCCAGGAGGGCGGAGGCCCCCGTGGTCGCCGCCGTGCTCGACGGCGGGTCGGCTCCCGGGAACGCCGCCGCGCCTGGACGAACCGGGAGATCCGCCGCCGGCAAGCCCGCCGCGGCTTCTCCCGCCGGCGCCTATGCGGCCGGGGCCGCGAAGCCCGCGACTGTCGCGGGCGCGGGTGCGACAGTCGCGCCAGCAACACCTGCCGGCGCCGCGAAGATCGGACCGACGGCCGCGCCTCTTTCGGATACCGCGACCCGCGATGCCCCGCCTGCCGCGATTCCCGCGGCCGGCTACAGGGGCTCCGAGATTCGCCTCGAGCGCCGCGAGGACGAGCACGAGAAAGCCATCGCGCGCGAGGCCGAGGAGCTGGCCAAGGCGGCCAAGGCTGACGCCGGCCGCTCCGCCGACCTCCTGTCGGAGGCGGCCGCGAGCCGCGGCTCGGCCGCCTCGCTCGAACGCATCGCCGCCTTCAAGGCCAGGCACGCGGAGGCGCAAGCCTCTCGCGCGAAGGCGGGATTTCCCTCGCCTTCCCCCCGCGTCGTCAAGCCGGGCACGATGCGCGTCGAGATGCGCGTCGAGGACCAGACGGCGAACATCGGCATGAGGAACGTGCACACCCTCCACGCCGGGGGCTCGAAGAGCGTCGGCGGCGGGCGGAGCGACTTCCTCGTATTCCTCGTCCCCGCGGCGAACCGCGCGGCGGAGCTCCACTTCGACGGCGAGAAGCTCGCCTTCCTGCCGCGGAGGCCGGAGCTCTTCCCCGGCACCGAAGGTCCCATCGAGGATTGCCTTGACCAGGATATCCTCATGCTCGGCAAGGGCGGCTATCCCCTGGTGCTCCGCTTCCAACGCTACGAGCCGCCCGCGGACAGGATCAACCGGCTGCTGCACTGCATCGAGACACCCGGGTTATTCGCGGGGCTCGATCGAGAAGACTGAGAGCGCCGCCGCCGGGATCGGCGGGCGCGCTCATCTTCGGCTTGAGAACAGCCTCTCGAAGAGATCCATCGCGAGATACTTGCTGCCCCGGGCATCCCACTTTTCCCAGTCGCGGACCATCGTGCCGTCCTCGTTCTCGAGCCAGTCCTCGCTTCCTTCGGGATGAGGGCCGCAGAGGACGATCCTTCCCTTGCCCGACTCCTTCCGCAGCGCCTTCGGCAGGTCGGCGAGATCGTCGATGAAGGCGACTTCGCGCTTCATCGCGGTAGCGATGTCGGCTATCGCCTCGGGTCCGCCGAAAAAAGGGATGGGAGGAGGCATGCGGCCAGAAGGAGAATGACAGGCAACTTCCGCGAAAGCGAAGCGTGGAGCTTTCCACCGTCCATGGTCTCTCCTCGTCGGTGTCGAGTCGCGCGGTTGGAGGTCAGTCCTTCCGGTTCAATGCGGCGAGCGCGTCGACGGCTCGCTTGCGGATCATGTCCGAGGGATCATCCTTGGAGAGTTTCTCGAGCTCGGGAAGGAAATCCCTCGCCTTGCTCTTCCTCGCCCACTCCACCGCGCCGACGCGCATGAGGGGATCCTTGTCGGCGAGGAGGATGCGCGCGAGGGGGGCGGCGCCCGGCGCGTCGGTCGCGGCGGCGAGCTCCTTGACGTAGGCGCTGTAGACGCTCCGCTCCTTCTCCGCGGCCTCGGCGGCGAGCGCGGCGGAGAGGGCCTCCATCGACGGGGGATCCTTCCTCATGAGGAGGCCGAAGCAGAGGGCCCTGGTCGCGGGCTCGAGCTTCTTGTCCGACATGCGCTCCCGGAGGAAGGAGAAGGAGTCGCCGCCGAGCTCCGCGAGGGCCTTGAGGGCCTCGGTCTTGACCGAGCGCTCGGGGTCGCTCGTCGCCTTGTAGCGGAGGAAGGAGTCGGCGGAGGCGATCCGCCGGACCCCGATGGCCTTGCAGGCCGCGATGCGCGATTTCACGAAGGAATCGCGCAGGGCCTCGACCAGGGCGGATGCCGAGGAGTCGTCGGAGAAGGAGCCGAGGGCCTCGACGGCGGCGGCGCGTACGTTGGGGTCCTCGCCGTTCGCGGCGGCGACGAGGGCCTCCACGGTCGAGCCCTCCTTGATCTTAGCGAGGGCCGCGCAGGCCGCCATCCTGGTCCCCGTCTTGGCCTCCGCGTCGCGGGCGAGCCTTGCCAGCCGCTCGGCCGCCTTGGAGGACCCGATCTCGCCGAGGGCGCGTATCGCCTCCTGCCGCAGGGCCTCCGTGGCGGCGTCGGACTCGAACCAGCCGAGGAGGAGTTCCTCCTCCTCCTTGCCGCCGGCCCTGCCCAGGAGCCGCAGGAGGGCGGGGAGGAGCTTCTTGTCGTCCTCCTCGACGATCCTCTTCGAGAAGGAAAGCGCTTTCTTCGAGCGCAGCGCGGCGAGGTAGTACAGGGCGGAGGTCACGGAGCCCGAGTCGACGGAGTCCCGCTCCTCGACGAGCTTGAGGGCGCGGGCCTCGGCCCCGCCCCATTCGAGGGATCCGAGGAAATCGAGGATCGCGACGCGGAGCTTTGGGTTGCGCGTGCGGTCGAGGAGGGCGGCGAGGTCCTCGTTGTAGCTCCCGTCCTTCTCGCCGCCGAGCTTCCGAAGGAGCTCGAGGATCTCCTCGTCGATGCCGTAGCGGATGGTGTCCCGGCGCTTCGCGGCCTCCGCCGCGGCGGGATCGGGCGTCGCGGCCGAGGGCGGAGGGGCCGAGGCGCCGGCCTGTGCCGCGGCCGCCTGGGGAAAGGCCGGAAGGGCCAGGGCGGCGGCCGCGAGGGCGAGGAGGATCCTGCCCGCCGCCGCGCGGCTAGGCGCGATCCTCGTAGGTCGCGAGGAAGTCCCGCTTGAACTCCATGAATCGGCCATGCTCGATACTATAGCGTATTCGCCGCACCAGGTCATTCAGGAAATACAGGTTGTGGTAGGTCGCGAGCATCGCGTAGAGGATCTCCTGGCTCTTGAAGAGGTGGCGGAGGTAGGCCCTCGTGTAATTGCGGCAGACCTTGCAGCCGCAGGCGGGATCGATCGGAGAGAAGTCCCGCTCGTACTGTGCCTTCTTGATCGAGAGGGGGCCGCGGGCCGTGAAGAGGAGGCCGTTGCGCGCCGTCCGCGTCGGGAAGACGCAGTCGAAGAGGTCGATGCCGTTCTCCACGGCCTCGAGTATGTACTGCGGCGTTCCGATGCCCATGAGGTAGCGCGGCTTGCCCTCGGGCAGGAGGGCGGCGACATGGGCGAGGTGCTCGGCGAAGACCTCGTGGGGCTCGCCCACCGACAGGCCGCCGATCGCCACGCCGGGCAGGTCGAAGGAGAGGATCTCCTCGGCGCTCTGGACGCGGAGCTCCTTGAAGAAGTTGCCCTGCACGATGCCGAAGAGCTCGCCCCGGTATCCCTCGGCCCGGCGCTCGAGCCACCTGCCCTTCGCTCGCCTGGCCCACTCGGTGGTCAGGCGCAAGGCGCGCTTGGCTTCCTTCTCCTCGGCGCCCCAGGGCGTGCAGTAGTCGAGCTGCATCTGGATGTCGCTGTTGAGGGCGGCCTGCACGTCGACCACGTCCTCGGGCGAGAGGAAGAGCTTCTCGCCGTCGATGTGGGAGCGGAAGCGCACGCCCTCGTCGCTGATCTTGCGGAAGGGCGCGAGGGAGAAGACCTGGTAGCCGCCCGAGTCCGTGAGGAAGTTGCCCCGCCAGCCCGAGAAGCCGTGGAGGCCGCCCGCCTCGCGGACGATCTCGTGGCCGGGCCTCAAGAAGACGTGATAGGTGTTCGCGAGGATGATCTTGAAGCCGATCTCCGCGAGGTCCTCGGGACCTATGGCCTTGACCGTCGCGTTCGTCCCCACCGGCATGAAGGCAGGGGTGTCCACCCGGCCGTGGGGGAGCTCCACGAAGCCCGTCCGCGCGCGGCACGCGGGGTCGCGGGCGCGTTGGCTGAAAATGCTCGTCGAATCCATCGTCGTCCTCAGGTGCGCGCCTGCCGGAACAGGATCGTCCCGACGGCGGCGAAGATTATGAGCGGCACCCACGCCCCCGCCCAGGGCTCGATCATGCCAGTCTTCGCGAGGAGCATGGTGATCATCTGCGAGACGTAATACCCGGTCGCGACCAGGAGGCTCATGAGGAGGCTCATGAGGAGGATGTTCTTCCGGAAGCGCCCGCCCAAGGCCCCCGCGATGAGGACGACGACAAGGGGCGTAAAGGCGAAGGCGTAGCGCTTGTGCCGTTCGGCGAGCGCGGGCGCGAAGGGGAGCCCCGCCCTGCGGAGGAACTCGACGTAGCCGCCGAGCTCCGAGGCGGAGAGCTCGCGGAGGTCGCGGCTCTGCCTCTTGAAGGCGTCGGGCCCCTCGTCGAGGCCCTCCTTGGTCCAGGTGCCGAAGGATTCGTCCTTCCACGAGCCGTCGGCCGCCCGCTCGAATCGCCGCACCCTCCCGAAGATCCACCTCGAGCCGTCCCA
>CAYNPQ010000161.1:0-7183 GCA_964399065.1 uncultured Treponemataceae bacterium
CCCAGTTGCCCGGGTCGATGAAGCCGACGGTGACCAGGAGCCCCGGGCCGATGTACTTCAGTATGTCGAGCGCTCCGAGCCGCGGCTCGTGCCTGCCCTTGGCTGACGGAGCCATGTCGCCGACCTCCCCTCCGCGGTCCTCAGTCCCGGGGCCCCGAGGTCCCGGCCGCACCGGCCGCGCGCGATGCGCGATACTGGGCCACGACCTCGGCCGCGTCCTCGGCCTGGTCCTCGGGCACGACGATCCGTATCCCCTTCTGCTCGGGGAAGAAGATCGGGTAGACGTCGAGGATGTGCTCGCCCGAGATCTCCGCGGCGATGCCCGCGGACTCGAGGAGGCTCTTCACCACGAGGGCCTCGTCCTGGAACATGGTAGCGAAAGCCTCGGCCACCGCGGACTCCTAGGCGCGGACCGCGCCGGCGCGGAGGGCCTCGACGGCGGCGACGCCCTTGTCGAAGTCGGGGCCGAGCCGCCGGCCGCCGCCGGCCGTGACCAGCCAGTTCTCCTCGTTCCGGATCCCGCCGACGGCCATGTAGGGGGCGAGGGCCGCGTAGTCGACGAACTCCTCGAAGCGTCGCTCGGCCTTCCACTTCGCGATGAGCTCGGGGATGAAGTAGAGCCCGGGCTCGATCGTGTGGACCATGCCGGCCTTGAGGGGCTTCGCGAGGCGGAGCGACTTGCGGCCGAAGCGGCCGTCGCGCGGGGCGCCGTCGTAGCCCACCCAGGACTCGCCGTAGCTCTCCATGTCGTGCACGTCGAGGCCGATCTGGTGGCCGACGCCGTGGGGGAAGAAGAGGGCCTCCGCGCCCGCGGCGAGGGCCCCGTCGACGCTCCCGCGCATGAGGCCGAGGGCCTTGAGGCCCTCGATCCCGGCGCGGGCGGCGGCGAGGTGGACCTCGAGGAAGGGCCTGCCCGGGCGGACCAGCGGGGACGCGGCCGCCCCCATCGCCAGGACAATCTCGTAGATCTCGCGCTGCCGCCCGTCGAAGCGGCCGGAGATCGGGAAGGTCGTCGTGAGGTCGCCGCAGTAGCAGGAGGCGGTCTCGGCCCCCGCGTCGAGGAGGAAGAGGCCGCCCTCGGCGAGGCTTCGGCGCTGGAGGCGGTTGTGGAGGATGGCGCCCCTCGTGGTCGCGATGGGCAGGAAGGAGGGGCAGCCGCCCGCGGAGAGGGCGACCGCGGTGATCCTCGCCGCGACCTGGGACTCCAGCATGCCCGCCCGCGTCGTGCCGAGGGCCTCGCGGTGCATGGCGACGCTCAGCGCGACCGCGGCCTCGAGCTCCTCGACCTCGGCGGCCTCCTTGACCTCGCGGAGCTCGATCGCCGCGCGGATAAGGGGGACCGAGGCGCCCGCGTCCACGGCCGCGAGGGGGATCCCCGCCAGCTCGGCGAGCTCCGCCCTGGTCTCCGCGCGGTAGGTGGGCAGGTGAAGGAGCTTGCCGCCCGCGGCGGCCGCCGCCTTCGCGAGGGAGCCCCGGGGCTCGGCGCGGGCGATGCCAGCCTGCGCGGCGAGCTCGCCGACGAGGGGCAGCGCGCCCGTCCAGACGATGTCGTCCATCGAGACATCGTCGCCGTACAGGGTCTCCGCGCCCGTCGCGAGGTCGATCGAGAGGGCGAGGTCGGGAAGGTCGAGCCCGGCGAAGTAGAGGAAGCTCGAGTCCTGGCGGAACGCGTAGGCGCTGTCGCGGTAGGTGCGCGGGCTCTCGCCGTGGCCGATGACGACGACGAGGCCGGATTCGACGCCCCTGCGGGCGAGTCCGGCGCGGAGGGCGGCGCGCCGCGCCGCGTAGACGCTCGGTTGGAACATGGGGGCAATCGTACAGGGGCGGAGTGCTCGAGTCAACGCGTCGCGGCGACCCTGTCCTCGAGCCAGGCCCGCGAGAGCTTCTTGCCGTCGGCCTGACGCCAGGGATTGCGGGCGTTGCGGAGCCAGGCGCGGTAGGCGGCGCAGGCCTCGTAGTAGCCGTCCGGCCCCTTGAAGGTCGAGAGCTCGTCGCACTTGTAGAGGTCGAGGAGGATGGGGAAGCGGGGGTCGTCGACGATGCCCTCGAGCCGGTTCGCGGGCAGGCGGGGCAGGGCCGCCGGCAGCATGTGGTAGCGGATCAGGAAGGAGACGTCGGCGACGAGGGAGGGCGCGAAGCCGAGTCGGCGCAGGAAGCGCTCCGCGATCGAGCGGCCGATCTCGGCGTGGCGGTCGAAGCGCCTTCCCTCGGCGGAGGCGGCGGCCGGCTTGCCCGCGTCGTGGAGGAGGAGGGCGAGGGAGAGCCGGAGCGAGGGGATCTTCCGGTGGCGGAAGGTCTCCATGGTGTGGGTCCAGGCATCGCCCTCGGGATGGAATTCCTTGGCCTGCCCGACTCCCGCGAGGGCGGCGAGCTCGGGCCAGTACGCGGCGACGAAGCCCGCCTCGCGGAGGAGCTCGAGGCCCCGCGCCGGATCAGGGCCGGTCAGCATAAGGGCGAGGAGATCGCGTTGCGCCCTCACCGGAAGCTCCCTCGGCAGGGGCGGGACGAGACCGGGGGGCAGCTCATAGTCCTGCCGCGACAGGAGAACCGCGGCGTCGAACAGGAGGGTCTCCGAAGCCGCGGCCCGGGGCTCAAGGACCTTGGCGCGGAGGCTCGGATAGGCCTCTTTCGGATCGAGGAAGGAGCCGCTCCCGGGGCCGGACAAGAGCTCGAGCTGGGCGAAGGACGCGGGTTCGACCTCGGAGACCGAGTCGGCGCAGCGGAGGTAGAGGGAGGAGGGGCCCGAGTCGCCGTCGCCCGGCCCGAGGTCGAGGGCGGCGTCGGCGTAGGGCAGGCCGGGGTACTCGAGCTCCTCGAAGGCCTTGGCGAGGTCGGCCAGACCGCCGAGGACGAGGGCGAAGCGTATCGGGGAGGGCCTCGACCGTCGGTACAGGTCGAGCGCGGTGATCGAGGAACCGTAGGCGGGGACCCCCGCGGTCGCGAGCTTGGCGAGGATCTCGTCCATATCCGATATCGAATATAGCAAAAGCGGCCGTCCTTGGTAATGGAGGCGGGTGGTTCACAGGATCCTCTCCGGGCGCCTAGAATGCCGCATCCGGAGGCCCCATGCCGCGAAGCCGTTTCCTGGCAGCGATCCTGGCCCTGACCCTTCCCCTCCTCGCGCTCGACCTCGGAGCCAAGGCCCTCGCCGAGACAGCCCTGGCCGGCAGGGAGCCGATCGAGCTCGCCGGCGGTTTCGTGGTCCTCGTCTTCGCCCGGAATCGAGGGGCCTTCCTCTCCCTCGGCGGCTCGTTTCCCCCATGGGCGCGCTTCCTGTTCCTCTATGGATTGCCGTCGGCGGCCCTCCTCGGTTTCGGCCTCTGGCTCCTCCTCCGCGCGCCCGCCTCCCGCCGCCTCGCGATCCTCTCGGCCTTCTTCCTGGCCGGCGGGCTCGGCAACATGCCGGAGCGGATCCTGACGGGATCGGTCCGCGACTACCTCAACTTCGGGATCGGCAGGCTCCGCACCGGCATCCTCAACATCGCCGACCTGTACCTGACGATCGCCGTCATCCTTGCGGCGATAGGATGGGCCGGGAGGGAGAGGGAGGGAGACAAGTAGGGTGTTATTGATGTAATTAATTATTCAAAATAGAATTATCACTATCCTCTTGCTCCGTTTCCCTGTCTCCGGAAACCCGAATCTTCGTGACACCAGCGGGACCGCCCGAGATCCCCTCAGGCCCGGCGCTTGACCCCCGAGCGGCTCGGGGCGGCCTCCCAGGGCCGCTCCGGCCATTCATGTTTCGGATAACGTCCCCTGAGCTCCTTGCGAGCCTCGGCCCACGTGCCTCGCCAGAAGCCCGGCAGGTCCGAGGTCACCTGGAGGGGCCGGCCCGCCGGCGTCAGGAGCCTCAGGACGAGGGGGGCGCCGCAGGCCTGCGGCTGCTCGTCGAGCCCGAAGAACTCCTGGACCCGGGCCTCGACCGAGGGGGCGGCGCCCGAGTAGTCGATCGGCCGCTCCGAGCCCGAGGGCAGGCGGAGCCGCGCGGGGGCCTCGCGCTCCAGGGCCGCGCGCGCCTCGCGTCCGAGCATGGCCTCGAGGGCGGCCGCGAGGGCGGGGCCGTCGACGACCGCGCCCGGGCCCGGGCCCGCGAAGGGGGCGAGCCAGCCGGCGGCGCCCTCCGCGAGCGAGCGGTCGTCGAGGGGCGGCAGGGACTCGCGCTCCCCCGAGCGGCCCGCGGCCCGCCAGCGGCGGAGGCGGGCGAGGAGGGCCGCGGCCGAGCCCGGCCCCTCGCCCCAAGGGAGGATGCCCAGACCCTCGGCGGCCACGCGGCGCGCGAGCTCCGCGGCGACGCGCTCCCTGCCCGCGGCGCCGATCGCGGTCTCGGTGACCAGGATGCCCCCCGCCCGCCGCGTCCGCCTCGCCTTGTAGGACATCCCCGTCCACTCGAGCTCCTCCGACTCGCGCAGGATCGGGCCCAATGCCGAGAGGGCTTCGGTTTCGCCCAACGCGGCGCCCGACCAGACCCTGCCCGTGGCGGCGCCCGCGTCGGCCTCGGCGGCGACGATCCAGGCCGCCTCGGCGAGGGCGCCCGAGGCCTCGAGGGCCCGCCCCGAGGGGAGGCGGAAGACCGCGTCGGGGCCGCGGCGCTCGACGCGCCTGCCGACCCGGTCGGGGAATGCGGCGGCGAGGAGGGGGCCGAGAGCCGTCGGGCCTCGCGCGACTCGGAGCGCCTCCGCCTCGCCGAGCCCCGCGGCCCTCGCGAGCCGGCGGGCCTCCTCGCGGACCCGGGAGGCCGCGGCGTCGCCCCGCGGCGCGCGCTCCAGGGCCTCGAGTCTCGCGTCGAGGTCGCGCTCGCCTCCCGGGTCACGGTCGCCCAGGAGGGCCGCGAGGAGGCAGGCCTCCCCCGCCTTGCCGCGCTCGGCGCCGCGCAGTACGAGGGCGGCGAGGCGGGGCTCGGTCCCGAGGGAGGCCATCCGCCTGCCGAAGGCCGTCGCCGCGCCGTCCGCGTCGAGGGCCCCGAGTTCCGCCAGGAGCTCGACCGCCGCATCCCAGGCGCCCTCGGGCGGGGCATCGAGCCAGGGCAGTCCGAGCCGGCCACGCGCGCCCCAGACCGCCGCTTCGAGGGCGAGGCCCGACAGCTCCGCGCGGAGGATCTCGGGGCCGGCTCGTTCGGGCAGGGACTCCGCGGCCGGCCAGGCGCGGACGCAGACTCCGGGCCCGAGGCGCCCCGCCCGGCCGCGGCGCTGCTCGGCGCGGTCGGCCGACTCCCGCTCGGTGACGAGCCGGTTCAGGCCCGAGGCCGCGTGGAAGCGCGTCAGCCGCGCGAGCCCCGAGTCGAGGACGGCGCGGACGCGGGGCACGGTGAGGCTCGTCTCGGCCACGCTCGTCGCGAGGATCGCGCGGCGCCTCGAACCGGGCGGAATCGCGTCGCCCCCGGGCGGGGCCACGACGCGCCGCTGCTCCTCGAGGGGCAGCGAGCCGTGGAGGGGCAGGGCATCGAGGGAGGAGCCGGCGAGGGCGCGGAGGGCCCGGCCGATCTCCGCGGCGCCCGGCAGGAACATGAGGACGTCGCCGCCCGCCTCCTCGGCGAGGCCGGGCGCGAGGGCCGCGAGCCTTTCCTCGAAGCCGCGGCCCCCGGCGACGGGGACGTGGCGGAGCTCCACCGGGAAGGCGCGCCCCGGGGCCTCGACGGCGGGGGCGTCCAGGTAGGACGCGATGCGCGAAACATCGAGGGTCGCGGACATGACGAGGACGAGGAGGTCGGGGCGAAGGGCCCTCGCCTCCGCGAGGAGGGCGAGGCAGAGGTCGGCGGTCGCCGAGCGCTCGTGGAACTCGTCGAGGATCACGCAGCCGACGCCGGGCAGCGAGGGGTCGTCCTGGATCTCCCGGAGGAGGACGCCCTCGGTGACCGCCACGACGCGTGACTCCCGGCCCGCGCGGGAGTCGCCGCGCACGCGATAGCCGACGGCGTCGCCCAACGTCGAGCCGAGGAGCTCCGCGATGCGCGCGGCCGCCCCTACGGCCGCCACCCGGCGCGGCTCGAGGACCAGGATCCGGCCGCGGACGCCGCCCTCCCAGGCGAGGAAGGGCGGGACGAGGCTCGTCTTGCCCGCGCCCGGGGCCGCCGAGAGGACGAGGGAGCCCCGCTCCCGCAGCCGCGCCGCGATCTCGGGCAGGAGCGGGAGGAGGGGCAGTCCGGTCCGGTCGAGCGCTTCCACGGCTTGGCGCCCCGCGGCCTAGGGGGCCGAGCCCGCCCCGCCCGCGGATCCCTCGATTCGGGGCGGCGTACTCCCGGCCTCCGCGAGGATACGCGCCGCGTATCCTCGCGCCGCGTATCCTCGCGCTGCGATGGCCCTGCGGACCGCCTGGGCCAGCGCGACGGAGGCCACGGCGACGAGGGCGGCCACGAGGGCGTAGAAGGCGAAGCCCAGCTCGAGACCGCCCGACTTCGCGATGCGCGACATCGCGAACACGAAGAAGAAGGCGCCCATGCCCCCGCCCGTGCCGGCGAAGCCTATGGCCTCACCCTGGGCCTCGGGGAAGGCCCTGCCGAGGAGGGTCACGACGATGGGGTAGATGCCGGAACAGGCGAGGCCCGCGAGGGCGGTCGCGACGGCGGCGACCGGGGCGGCGGGCGGGCCCGCGAGGCCGCAGGCCGCGAGGAGTCCCGCGGAGAGGGCGAGGGCGGCCGAGAGGATGACGAGGATCCGGTCGGGCCGCGCGGCGGGGAAGGCGAGGGGTATGACGAGGCGGCCGGCGAGGAGGCCGAGCCAGAAGAGCGAGACCATGAAGGAGCCCGCGGCCTCGCTCGAGCCGAAGACCCTGACGAAGAACTCGGCGACCCAGTTGGAGATCCCGAGCTCGACACCGACGTAGAGGAAGAGGGCCGCGAAGCCGAGGTAGTAGGCGGGCCCCCGCCGCCTGCGCTCCTTCCCGGCCGGGGCCTCCTCGCGGCCGAGGAGCCGCCCGAGGGGAAGCGCGAGGACCGCGGCGAGCACGAGGACGAAGATCGCCGCGATGGCGCGGTACACGATGGTCCAGGGGAGCCTCGCCTCGAGGAGGAAGCCGATGACGAAGGGCCCGACAACCGCGCCCACGGAGAAGCCCGCGTGGGCGAGGTTCATGGCGCGGCCGGAGCGGTCGATCCGGACCACGACGTAGTTCACGTTCGTCTCGAGGAAGCCCTGGCCCACGCCGACCGCGGCGTAGACGAGGGCGTTGAGGAGGAGGGAGGGCG
>CAYNPQ010000162.1:0-7043 GCA_964399065.1 uncultured Treponemataceae bacterium
CTGGCCTTCGATCCCGAGGCCTACACGAAGCGGATAGGCGAGATGCCCCTCGCGCCGAGCGCGCGGCGCGACCTCGAGTCGGGGGAGTGGCTCTTCGGGCGCGGGGTGGCGGACATGAAGTGCGGCGTGGCGGCCGCGACCGCCCTCGTCGCGGAGCTCGCCCGCGATCCCGGGGCCCTGCGCGCGAACGTGGCCCTCCTCGTCGTGCCCGACGAGGAGAACTCCTCGCTCGGCATGCTCGGGGCGGTCAGGCATCTCGCGCGGCTCAGGGACGAGGGCCTGCGCTTCCTCCTCTGCGTGAACACCGAGCCGAGCATCGGCATCGGCGACGAGGCCGCGCGCCTCGCCGCCGTGTACACGGGCTCGGCGGGCAAGATCAACCCCTTCTTCGTCATGCTCGGCCGCGAGGCCCATCTTGGCGAGTACTACGAGGGCCTCAATTCCGCCCTCGCCCTCGCCGAGCTCGAGCTCCTCATCGAGGGCGACCCGGCCCTCGCGGACTCGGGCGGCGGCGAGGGCCTGACGCCCTTCGCCTGCATGAAGCACCGCGACCTGCGCGGCGAGTACTCGGCCTCGATCCCCGAGGCCTCGGCGGCGTACTACAGCTACTTCACGGCGACGAGGCTCCCGGCGCGGATACTCGACGCGATGCGCGATCTCGCCCTTGAGGCGCAGCGCCGCGCGATCGCGAGGACCGAGGCCGCGGCCCTGCGCTTCGCGGCCATGGGCAAGCCCCGCCCCGCGCCCCTCGGGCTCGAGCCGAGGGTCTTGAGCTACGGCGAGCTCCGCGCCGAGGCCCTGGCCAGGGCCGGCGCCGACGGCCTGCGCGCGGCCGAGGAGGCCGCGGTCGCGCGCCTCCCCGCGGGCGCGGACGAGCGCGATCGCGAGCTGGCCCTGGTCGAGGGCGCCCTGGCCTCCGCGGGCGAGAAGGGGAGCCTCGCGGTGATCGGCTTCCTGAGCCCCTGGTACCCGCACCGCGGCAACGAGGGCGCGACGAAGGCAGAGCGCGGAGCGCTCGACCTCGCGGAGTTCCTCGCCGGGCGGGCCGCGGCCCTCGGCCGCTCACTCGCCCTGAGGCCCTTCTACGAGGGCATCTCCGACCTGAGCTATTGCGCCTCCCCCTGCGAGCCGGGCGAGCTCGCGGCCTTCACCGGCAACTGCCCGGGCTACGGCGAGATCTACGAGCTCCCCCTCGAGGCCCTGCGCGCCGTCGAGATGCCCGTGCTCAACCTCGGCCCCGTCGGCAAGGACGCGCACAAGTTGAGCGAACGCATCCACGAGCCCTACGCCTTCGGGGAGTACCCCGAGCTCCTGCGGCTGGCCGCCCTCGAGGCGCCGCGCTTCATGCGCGGCTAGGGGCGGCGCGCCCAGTCGGGATCCTGCCGCGGTCCGTTCGCCGCCACCGAGTCCCGGACCACGAGGCGGACCGGGAAGCGGAGCGCGGGCGGGTCGACCTCCTCGCCCTTCATGAGCCGCATGAGCATGGCCACGGCGCCGCGGCCCTTCAGGAGGACGTCTTGGTGGACGGTCGTGAGGCGGGGCCGCACGACCCGGGACAGGATGTCGTCGTCGAAGCCCGCGATCGAGAGCTCGCGCGGGATCTCGACGCCGAGGTCCTGCAGGTGGCTCATCGCCTCGGCCGCGTGGTAGTCGGAGGAGAAGAAGAGGGCCGAGCAGGGCCGGGGCGCCGCGCCCAGGCGCTCGTAGATCGCGAGGCGCCGGCCGCGGTCCTTGGGCAGGGGCATGAAGGCGTCGTCCCCGAGGGCCAGACCGCGCTCGCGGAAGGCCCGCACGCAGCCCGCGAAGCGGGCGCGGTCCGGGCAGGGGAAGTCGGGGCCGTTGGCGAGGAAGGCGATCCTGCCGTGCCCCATGGAGAGGAGGTGGCGGGCCATCTCGTAGCCGCCCGCCTCGTCGTCGAGGCCGATGTTGTGGTAGCGCAGGCCGTCGTCGGAGAAGTAGCAGTCGACGAAGACGACCGGGGTGTCGATGCTCCGCCTGATGATGCCGCATATCGCGTCGGGGACCCAGAAGAGCACGAGGCCGTCGAGCTTCCAGGTCTCGGCGAGCCTCAGGACCTCGTCCTCGTCGGTCGTCGTGTGGAGCATCATGAAGTAGCCGGCGCGCCGGATCTCCTCCTCGATCGCGCCGAGGATCGTCGCGACGAAGGGGTCCTCGAGCACGGTCTCGTCGGAGCGGGGTTCCATGAACATGATCACGCCGACGATGCGCGAGGCGCTGCGCGCGAGGATGATCGCCCCCATGTTCGGGGCGTACTTCTCCTCGCGGAGGATGGCCCGCACCTTCTCGAGGGTGGCGGGCGAGACCTTCGCGGTGTTGCCGTGCAGCACGTTGGAGACGGTGGTGGGGCTGACCCCCGCCATCCGGGCGATCTGCTTGATCGTGGCCATGCGGTCCTCGCGGGCGGGAGGCGCCGCGCGCCTTCCGCCCCCATCTCAACGCGGCATCAACGCAGGTAGCCGAGCCACTTCGACTGGAGGTCGATCATCCGGTCGACCATGCCCTCGAGCCCCGCGGCCTGGTTCACGACCGGGTTCGCGAGCAGGGCCTGGATCGCGCAGTCCCTGCTCTTGCGGATGACCGCCTCGGCCGTGAGGTCGTAGACGCCGCAGTAGGACCTGAGGAGGGCGAGGAAGCCCTTGGGGATCCCGGGCACCTTCATGCCGACGACGCCGGCCTTCGAGACGGTGGCCGGCACCTCGACGGCGATCCAGGAGGGCAGGTCCTCGATGAGGCCGTCGTTCGTCAGGTTGACCGCCGACTCCTCGAAGCCCGCGTCGCCGAGGATCCCGTCGATGATGGGCACGACCCGCTCCGAGGTGCGCAGCTGGATCTCGTGCCGCGTGCCCTGGCTCAGCATGATCTTGTAGGCGTCGTAGAAGTCCAGGATGCCGCGGTGGTCGACGACGTCCCAGGCCCAGCCGAGGTACTCGCCGAAGTGGCTGTCGGTGGTGATCGGGAGGAGCCTGTAGCGCTCGAGCATGAGCTTCACGAGCCGGCGGTCAGCCCACTCGTAGCGGCTCTTCCGGGATTGGGCCTCCTTCTCGTACTGCTCCGACTCCTCGAGCTTCCCGGTCTCGCGGTAGGCGTCGAGGAGATCGCTGTAGCCGGGCTCGCGGAGGAAGAAGGCTTCCGCCTTCTCGAGCACGGCCGGGTAGAGGTCCTTCCCGTTCCGCCGGTCACGGGCCTCGATCATGCAGCTGAAGTGGTTGAGGCCCGCGGCCTTGAAGTGGATGTCCTCGGCCTTCATGCCGAGCATGCGGGGCAGCCAGCGGGTCAGCCAGCCGATCTCGTGGCACATGCCGACGAAGCGGGCCTGGGGATAGGCGCGCTTGACCGTCGTGCAGATCGCGGTCATCGGGTTCGAGTAGTTGAAGATCCAGGCCTCCGGGCAGATCTCCATCGCGTCCTTCACGATGTCGAGGATGACCGGCACGATGCGGAGGGCGTGGAAGAGCCCGCCCGGCCCGCCGTTCTCGCCGTAGACCTGGCGGACCCCGTACTGCAACGGGACTTTCCAGTCCTCGTCCCAGAGCTTGAAGCGGTCGCCGACCTCGATCGAGGAGATGATGAAGTCCGCGCCCTTGAAGGCCGCCCTGCGGTCGGTCGTCGCGCTCACCGAGTACGCGAGCGAGTGGCGCGCGATGGATTCCTTCGCCGTCGCGAGGACGCCCTCGAGCGCCTTGGCGTTGATGTCGAGCAGGACTATCTCGCTGCCCGCGAGGTGCTTGCTCGAGAAGATGTCGCCGAGCGTGCCGCAGCCGAACTGGGAGCTGCCCGCGCCGACCAATACGAGTTTCATGTTCCCTCCGCTATTTTATGGAGCCTTCCACCATCCCTTTGATGATGTAGCGTTGCGCGAACAGGTAGAGGACGATCACGGGGAGCATCGCTATCACCGTGGACGTCAGGATCAGGTCCCACTGCTTCAGGTAGGCGCCCGCGAAGGCCGTCACGGCGACCGGAAGCGTCTGCACCGGCCCGCTCGAGCCGAGGACGAGGAGGGGCAGGAGGTAGTCGTTCCAGATCCAGATCCCGTTCAGGATCAGGACGGTGACGATGATGGGCTGGAGCAGGGGGAACACGATCTCGAAGAAGAGCCTCGGGCGCGAGCAGCCGTCGATCGTCGCGGACTCCTCGATCTCGTAGGGGATGTTCTTGATGAAGCCGTGGAACACGAAGATCGAGAGGGGGCAGCCGAAGCCCAGGTACGCGAACACGATGCCCGGTATCGTCCCGAGGAGCCGCAGCCCGATGAGGTCCCCGAGGATCCGCATCCAGCGGACCAGGGGGTACATGAGGACCTGGAAGGGGATGACCATCGCGGCCACGAAGGCCATGAAGAGGACCTGGGTCCACCTCGCCTTGCGCCGCACGAGGACCCAGGCGCACATCGAGGAGCAGAGGACGATCACCGCGAGCGAGAGCGCCGTGATGACGACGCTGTCCATGAAGGCCCCGGTGTAGTCCACGGTCGGGTTCGAGAAGATCAGCGAGACGTTGACGAGGAGCTGCCTCCAGTCGGAGGGCAGCGCGACGGCGTCGAAGATGATCTCCTTCGAGGTCTTGGCCGAGTTGAGGACGATGAGGAAGAAGGGCAGCATGAAGAGGACGAAGGCGAGGATCGTCGCGAGCTCGAGGACGACGAGTCCCCGCTTCCCGCGCGCGAGCGGGCGCCGGGCGCCGCGGCCGCGGGCGGTCATAGCTCGAGCTCCTTCTTCTTGTTCACGGAAACCTGGACGAGGGACACGACCATCAGGACGACGAAGAGGACCACCGCCTTGGCCTGGGCCTCGGCCATCCGGTTGGCCCGCGCCGTGTCGAAGATGTTCATCGCGAGGAGCTGGCTCGCCTTGACCGGCGCGTCGAAGAAGCGCGTCGCCGGCCCGCCGTTCGTCAGCGTGAAGTTCATGTCGAACTGCTTGAAGCTGGTCGTCAGGGTCAGGAAGAGGGAGATGGTGAAGGCGTTCGCCATCATCGGCATGAGGATGTGGCGGACGCGGGAGAGATAGCTCGCCCCGTCCACCTCGGCCGCCTCCATGAGGGACGAGGGGATGCCCTGTATGGCGGCGATGAAGATGAGCATGATGTAGCCGGCGTACTGCCAGGTGTTGACCGCGGCCATGAGCCAGATCACCGTCTCGGAGCGGCTCAGGAAGGAGGACTGCAGGAAGGCGACCCCAAGGTTCCTGCCGATCGACACGAGGATCGAGTTGAGGATGAACTGCCAGATGTAGCCGAGGACGATCCCGCCGATCAGGTAGGGCACGAAGAAGCCCGCCCGGTAGAAGTTGCGGAAGCGGATCCGGCTCGTCACCACGAGGGAGAGGACGAAGCTCACCGCGTTGACGAGGACGATGTTGATCGCGGTGTAGCCGACGGTGATGAGGAAGGAGTAGAGGAAATCCGGGGCGGAGAAGAGGTAGCGGAAATTCTTGAGGCCGACGAAGCGCACGGAGTCGCTCACCCCGTTCCAGTCCGTCATCGAGTAGTACAGCCCGAAGAAGAAGGGCACGAGGATGACCATCGCCAGCGCGAACACGCATGGCGCCACGAAGAGAGCGTCCGTCACGCGACTGTGCTTCATGTTTCCACTCCCGGACCGGCCGCGCGGGACCGCCCGACGGGCGGCCCCGCGCGATCGCGGTTCCCGGATTACTTGGCGGGGAGCCCCGCGACCGCCTTCTTCATGTCGGCGGTGAACTGGGCGATGTTGTCGGGATGCTGGGCGAAGAGGTCGAAGATCGGCCCGAAGATGTTCTGGCCTGCCCCGTCGGGGAGCATGCCGAAGAACACGCCGTAGTTGCCGCCCTTGCCGTTGGCCTCCATGAGGGCCTGGCTGAGCTGGCCGGTGGGCTTGAGCGTCACCGACTTGAAGGCGGGGATCATGCCGGCCTTGTTGACCATGTAATCGTGGCCGTCGGGCGTCCCGGCCATCGCGGCGAGGAAGGCCTTGGCCGCGGCGGCGTTCGGGCTCTTCGCGTTCACGCAGTACCAGCTCGGGGCGAAGAGGTACAGGCCCTTCTCCTCGGTGTCGAGGAAGGCGTGGGGCGCGTAGCCGATCTTGAAGGTCACGCCGAGCTGCTTCAGGTTGGGGTCGACCCAGTTGCCCTGGTGGAGGAAGGCGGTCTTGCCCTGGGCGAAGGCGCCGACCTGGTCGTCGTAGCTGCCGTTCAGGAGGATCTTCTTGTCGGCGTACTTGAAGAGGAGCTGGAGGTACTTCGCGTACTGCGCGAAGCGCGCGTCGTCGAGCTCGCCCTTGAGGGCCTTCTCGATCACGCTGGTGTCGTCGAAGGCGAGCCCGCCGCCCCAGTAACAGGCGAGGTTGTGCTGGGCCGCGACCCACCACATGCCGCCGGCGACCGACGCGGCCATCGCGACCGGCGCGTTGATGCCGAGCTCCTTCTTCTTGGAGTCGAGGAGCTTGAGGGCCTTCTCGTAGGCCGCGCGGGTGGTCAGCGTCGCGGGATCGATGCCAGCCTTCGCGAGGATGTCGGCGTTGTAGGCGAGGCCGTAGCCCTCGATCGCCACGGGGAAGCCGACGACCTTGCCGTCGACCTTCATCGCGAGATCGGTGTCCTTGACCCAGGGCTCGGCGCTCAAGTCGGCGATGTAGTCCTTCCAGATGTTGTAGCCGCCGCGGCCCTCGATCATGAAGATGTCGGGCATCTGCCCGGCCTGGGACTTGGCCTTGAGCGCCCCACCGTAGTCCCCGCCGCCGCCGAGGGTCTCGACCTTGACGGTCGTGCCCGGGTGGGCCGTCGAGTACTTCGCGGCGTAGCCGTCGAGCGCGTCCTTGATCTCGACCTTGAGCTGGAACATGTTGACCGTCACGGGCTTCGCCTTCTTGGCGCAGGACACCCCGAACAGGAGGGCGGTAAGCATCAGGCCTACCGTCAGGACCGTGAACAACCTTCTCTTCATCTGATTGCCTCCACGCAGTGTCGCTAAACCGATACAATTAGCAGGTGTTACGACACACCTACAGGTGGAGTATAGCACCTAATCCGGAGCCGTCAAGGGCG
>CAYNPQ010000163.1:0-3461 GCA_964399065.1 uncultured Treponemataceae bacterium
CTGCAGTGGTTCGCGGCGGAGGACGAGGGCCGCACCGAGGAGCCTTCGGAATACAAGCTCCGCAAGGCCCGCGAGGAAGGCAAGGTCGCCAAGAGCCAGGAGCTCGTCGGCGCCGTCGGCCTCCTCTTCCCCGCGGCGGCCCTCCTCGTCCTCGCGCCCTACTACGGCAGGACCCTCGCGGAGATGGTCCGCTTCTTCATCGCCAGGGCGGCGGAGGCGGACATCGCGACGGACGGGGGCCAGCTGGCCGCGGCCTTCTTCACCTACTTCTTCCGCCTGGCCTTCCCCCTGGCCGCGGTGGCCGTCGTGGCCGCGCTCTTCTCGAACATCCTCCAGGTGGGCTTCCTCTTCACGGTGAAGCCGATCACGCCGGACTTCTCGCGCATCGTCCCCCGCTTCGGCCAGTACCTCAAGAGGACCATGTTCTCCGTGGACGGGCTCTTCAACTTCGCGAAATCCATCGTCAAGGTCGCGGTGATCGGCTTCATCGCCTTCCTGACGATACGCAACGAGCTCGACCGCCTCATGACCCTCCTCGCCTCCTCCTTCTGGGACTCCGTCCTCTTCGTGGGCTCCCTCGCCATGCGCCTCGTGATCGAGACCGCGGTGGCCATGCTGGCCCTCGCCGTCCCCGATTACCTCTTCCAGCGCAGGCAGTTCATGGAATCCATGAAGATGTCCAAGGAGGAGGTCAAGGAGGAGCGGAAGATGCAGGAGGGCGACCCGCTCGTGAAGAGCCGGCTCCGCGAGCGCATGCGCGAGCTCCTGTCGCGGAACATGGCGGCCAACGTTCCCAAGGCCGACGTGGTCATCACCAACCCGACGCATTACGCGATCGCGCTCGAGTGGGACCGCGACCGCATGGTCGCGCCCGCGGTCACGGCCAAGGGCGTGGACGAGGTGGCGCTCAGGATCAAGAGGATAGCGCTCGACAACGAGGTCCCGATCGTCGAGAACCGGCCCCTCGCGAGGGCCCTGTACGCGGAAGTCGAGATCGGGGACGAGATCCCGGCGAAGTATTACCAGGCCATCGCGGCCGTGCTCGCGCACGTGTACGGCGCCGCCGGCGCCGAGGCCGCGATGGAGGCGGGGGCATGACCGTGGCCGCCGCGGGACATAGGAGGGGAGCATGGCCGATACTCAGCGGCTGACGCGGGGGAACGCGATCTTCTCGAACCCCTCGGACGTCGCGGTCGCCGCCGCGACGGTCGCGGTCGTCCTCATGATCATCGTGCCCGTGCCGACGGTCGTGCTCGACGCCCTCCTCGCCCTCAACCTGACCCTCGGCATCCTGGTCATCCTCATCGTCCTCTACACGAGGAAGGCCACCGAGTTCTCCATCTTCCCGACGGTCCTCCTCGTGAGCACGGTCTTCGGCCTGGCGCTGAACATCTCCTCCACCCGCCTCATCCTCACCAAGGGCTCGCGCTTCGACGGCAAGCTCATCAGGGCCTTCGCCTCCTTCGTCGTCGGCTCGGGCGGCACCGAGGGCATGGTCATCGGCTTCATCATCTTCATCATCATCATCGCGGTGCAGGCCATCGTCATCACCAAGGGCGCGACGCGCATCGCCGAGGTCGCGGCGCGCTTCACCCTCGACGGCCTGCCCGGCAAGCAGATGTCCATCGACGCGGAGTACAACTCCGGCTCCATCTCCGAGGAGGAGGCCATCAAGCGCAAGGCCGAGGTCCAGCGCGAGGTCGACTTCTACGGGCAGATGGACGGCGCCTCGAAGTTCATCTCGGGCAACGTCAAGGTCGGCATCTTCATCTCGGTCGTGAACCTCGTCGGCGGCTTCGTCATCGGCATGGTCCTCCACGGCGAGAGCTTCGGCCTCGCCATCTCGACCTACACCGCCCTGACGATCGGCGACGGCCTCCTGGCCCAGCTGCCCGCCCTCCTCATCTCGACCGCGACGGGCATCATCGTCACGAGGGCCAACTCCGAGGGCACCTTCGGCGCCGACGTGACGCGGCAGTTCTCCCAGAACGCGAGGATCTACATCATCGCGGCCGTGGTCCTCGGCCTCCTCGCCCTCCTGCCCGGCTTCCCCTGGTACGTCCTCATCCCGATGGCCGCGCTGCTCGCCTTCGTCGGGATCCGCCTCTCGCGCAGGCAGGCGGACGCGGCCGAGAAGGCCAGGCTCGCCGCCTCCGGCGCGGCCCGCAAGGCCGAGGCGCCCGCCGAGCTCTCGCCAGTGGTGCCCCTCGACCCCATGAGCCTCGAGCTCGGCTACGGCCTCATCCCCCTCGTCGACAAGGACAAGGGCGCCGACCTCCTCGAGCGCATAACGCGCATCCGCAAGGAGAGCGCCCTCGACATGGGCCTCGTGGTGCCGCGCATCCGCATCATCGACAACATGCGCCTCGAGCCCTCGGAGTACTGCTTCAAGATCAAGGGCGTGCAGGTCGGCCGCGGCCTCATCCGCCTCGGCTACTACCTCGCGATCAACCCCGGCGGCGTCTCCGAGGAGGTGCCCGGCGAGCGGACCCGCGACCCGACCTTCGACCTGCCGGCCCTCTGGATCGCCGAGGAGCAGCGGGACCGCGCCGAGCGGGCGGGCTACACGGTCGTCGACGCGCCGAGCATCATCGCCACGCACCTGACCGACATCATCAAGCGGCACGCCGCCGAGATCCTCGGCCGCCAGGAGGTCCAGGCCATCCTCGACGCGCTCAAGAAGGACTACCCGGCCGTCGTCGACGACGCGTCGAAGCGGCTCTCCCTCGGCGAGATCCAGAAGGTCCTGCAGGGCCTCCTCCGCGAGCAGGTGTCGGTGCGCAACGTCGTCGCGGTGCTCGAGACCCTCGCCGACTACGCGGGCGTCACGAAGGATCCCGGCTTCCTCGTCGAGAAGGCGCGCCAGGCCCTCGGGCGGCAGATCTGCCTGCAGTACGCGGACGCGGAGCGCTGCCTCCGCGTGCTCACGGTGGAGCCCTCGCTCGAGCAGAAGATCATCGATTCCCGCGTCGACACGCCGGCGGGCGTCGTCTCCGCACTGGAGCCTTCGATCCAGAGGCAGTGGATCAAGGCCCTCTCGAGGGCGGCCCAGGCCGTTCAGGCCAAGGGCTGGCTCCCGATCATCCTCTGCTCCGAGGGGGCGAGGGCCCTCGTGAAGGCGAGCACGGAGCGCGAGATACCCGACCTCGTGGTTCTCTCGGTGCCGGAGATCGTGGCCGAGGCCAGGGTCGAGGCCGTCGGCGAGATTAAACTGGAAGGATAGGCGATGCAGTACTTTACCGAGCAGGGAGCGTCGCACCGCGAGGCGCTGGAGCGGGTCCGCGCCAAGTACGGGGAATCCGCGCAGGTGCTCTCGCACCGTACCGTCAGGGTCGGAGGCTTCATGGGCCTCTTCGCCCGCGAGGGCGTCGAGGTGACGGGCTACATCAAGCCCGAGCAGCGGGCCTCCCCGCGGCCGCCGCAGGACCTCGAGGAGGAGAAGCGCAAGATCCTCGCCCTGA
>CAYNPQ010000163.1:3561-6924 GCA_964399065.1 uncultured Treponemataceae bacterium
CACGCAGTCCGGTGCGCAGGTCGGGGCCGCGGCGGCCCCGGCGGCCGCGGCCAACCAGGCCAGGGCCGACCAGGCCCTGCAGGCCGTGCTGACGGAGCTCCGCGGGCTCAAGGAGCGGATCGACGACATGCCGAGGGCCGCGGCCGAGCCCGAGGACCACCCCGCCATCCGCCGCGTCGACGCCCTCCTCGCCCTCAACGACTTCTCGGAGCCCTTCCGCCGCGAGGCTGTCGCGAGGCTCAGGCGGGACTTCACCCTCGAGGCCCTCGAGGACGAGGAGGAGGTCCAGGCATCCGTCCTCGAGTGGATAGGCGACTCGATCTCCGTCTGGAGGGAGGGGCCCTCGCGCGGTTTCGCCGGGCCCCGCGTCCTCGCCCTGGTCGGACCCACCGGCGTCGGCAAGACGACCACGATCGCCAAGCTCGCGGCCATCTACGCCGTGGGCATCGCGGGCGAGCGGCCGCGGGCGGTCCGCATGATCACCATCGACAACTACCGCATCGGCGCGAGGCAGCAGATCGAGACCTACGGCGGCATCATGGGCGTGCCGGTCTCCTGCGTCGAGACCGCCGAGGAGCTCCGCAAGACGATCGCCTTCCACGAGGACGCCGACCTCATCCTCGTGGACACGGTCGGCAAGAGCCCCCGCGACGCGGTCAGGCTCGCGGAGATGCAGCGCATCCTCGCCGCTTGCGGGCCGGGGGCCGAGATCCACCTCGCCCTCTCGGCGACCACCAAGGCGAGCGACATGGCACAGGCGCTCCGGCAGTTCGAGCCCTTCGACTACCGGGCCGTCGTCGTCACCAAGCTCGACGAGACCGACAGGATCGGCAACGTCGTCTCCGCCCTCGCGGAGCGGCGCAAGCCGATTTCGTACATGACCAACGGCCAGCGCGTCCCCCAGGACATCGAGCGGGCGCGGGTGACGCGCCTCCTCATGAGCCTCGAGGGCTTCCGCGTCGACCGCGCCCGCCTGGAGGCCCGCTACGGCGACGCCCCGGCCGAGGCGCGGGCGGCGGGCGCGCGGCCGGCAGACGCCGGGCAGAGCCGCGCGGATCGGAGCTAGACATGGAAGACCAGGCCCAGGCGCTCAGGGAGATGATGGGCAGGAAGGCGGCGCCGGATCGGGCCGCCCAGGAGCCCCGCGAGGGCGAGCTCCCGCAGAGGGACGCCAGGCCCGGCGGCGAGCGCGCCAAGAAGACGCGGATCATCGCCGTGGCCTCCGGCAAGGGCGGGGTGGGAAAGACCAACCTCTCGGTCAATCTCGCCATCGCCTACGCGCGCATGGGGAAGCGCGTGATCGTCATGGACGCCGACCTCGGCCTCGCCAACGTCAACGTCATGCTCAACATGATCCCCAAGTACAACCTCTACCACGTGATCCGCAAGCAGCGCACGATGCGCGAGATCATCCTCGACACCGACTACGGCATCCAGATCGTGGCCGGCGCCTCGGGCTTCTCGAAGATCGCCAACCTCACCGAGGAGGAGCGCAACTCCTTCATCGGCGAGCTCTACACCCTGTCGCAGGCCGACATCGTCATCATCGACACGGCCGCCGGCGTGTCGAACAACGTCCTCGGCTTCGTCGCGGCCGCCGACGACGCGATCATCGTCACGACGCCCGAGCCCACGGCCATCACCGACGCCTACGGGATCATCAAGATCATCGCGACGGAGATCGAGAACCTGAACATCGGCCTGAAGCTGGTGGTGAACCGTGTACGGAGCGTCACCGAGGGCCGCCGCGTCGCCGAGCGGATCATCAACATCTCGGGGCAATTCCTCAACCTCAAGGTCGACTACCTCGGCTGCATCTACGACGACCCGGTGGTGCCCGCCTCGGTCCTGAGGCAGAAGCCCTTCTTCGTCGTGGATCCGAAGTCCAAGGCGGCCATCTCGGTCGCCCACCTCGTCACCCGCATCGAGAAGACCGAGTTCGCGGACGACAAGGGCATCGGAAGGTTCATACGGAAGCTCTTCGGCAAGGACTGATGGCCGGATAGGACCCGAACTTGACTCGGGTCCGGATTTGGGCCTACTCTTAGCGTCATGGGAGGGACCGGGCAAGGTGGACACTGACCTGCGCGCATCGCTCGCGGCCGCCGGGGCCGCGGCCCTCCTCTCCGCGCTCGTCGGGGCCTTCGCGGGCGTCTCCGTGGGCGCCCTCCTCCTGCGCGCGGTCCTCGTAGGGGCGATCTTCGGCTCCCTGGCCTTCGGCGCCTTCTTCCTCGCGCGACGCTACCTCCCCGGCCTCGTCGTCGGCGGCGAAGGCTTCGAGCCGGGCTCCGACGAGCCCCCCCACGCCGTCGACATCGTCCTCCCCGGGGAGGAGCCCGAGTCCTTCGCCGGGCGCGGGCAGGCTCCCCTCCGCGGCGCGGCCGACGAGGCCGGAGCCCCGCCCGGCGGCGAGGCTCCCGAGGAGGCCGAGGAGCTAGGCCTGGCCGAGGACGACGAGGAGGAGGCCCTCGACGAGCTCGCCGGTCCCGGCGAGGCCGTCGCCCAGGCCGCCCGCCCCGCCCAGGCGGCAAGCGCGGCGCCGTCGGGCAGGCCCGCCCGCCGCGGCGCCGAGTACGCCGAGGCGGAGGAGGTCGGCAGCCTCCTCGGCCCCGGCGAGTCGGAGGAAGGCGCCGCGGCAGTCCCTCCGAGGCGCGAAGCCTCGGGCGTCTTCGAGGACCTCGACGTCCTGCCCGACCTCGACGGCTTCACCGACACCTTCGCCGCGGGCGAATTCAGCGGCTCGCCCGGGACCGCCTCGGAGGCCCCCGCGGCGAGGTCCTCGCCTTCCCGCGCCTCTTCGGGCGCGGCCAAGGGCGGTCCAGAATCCCTCGATCCCGCGTCGCTCGCCCAGGCGGTGCGTACAATCCTTAAACGAGATCAGAAAGGGTAAGCGAACATGGCCGAGAACCCGCTCGCGCGGATGTCCGAGGACGATCTCTGGTCCCTCTACAAGGACTCGAGGGATCCCGCGATCCGCGACGCCTTCATCCGACAGTACGCGCCCCTCGTGAAATACGTCGCCGGCAAGGTCGCGGCGAGCATGCCCAACACGGTCGAATTCGAGGACCTCGTGGGCTTCGGGGTCTTCGGCCTCCTCGACGCGATCGAGAAGTTCGACCCGGACAAGAACGTCAAGTTCAAGACCTACGCGGTCACGCGCATACGCGGCGCCATCTTCGACGAGCTCCGCTCCATCGACTGGGTGCCTCGCTCGGTCCGGCAGAAGACCAAGGAGATCGAGGACGCGGTCGTGAACCTCGAGGCCAAGCTCGGCCGGCCCGCCTCCGACCAGGAAATCGCCTCCTCCCTCGGCGTCACCGAGGACGATTTCATGAAAACCATGCTCAAGATCTCGAGCACCTC
>CAYNPQ010000164.1:0-6917 GCA_964399065.1 uncultured Treponemataceae bacterium
CTCCCTAGGTTCGGGTTTTGGTCGAGTATAGCCCAGCGCGCCGGAGGGTCAAGCGCGGGGCGGGAATACGGAATAGCCGGAATATCGCTTGACGTTGTTAATGTTTCATTATATTATACACACTATAAACAGTATAGACAGCTATAAGAGGAGAGGCTCATGCGCGTCCTCATCTCGAATTCCTCGGCCGAATCGCTCCACGAGCAGATCGCTTCGCAACTGAGGTCCCAGATCGTCTCGGGGGAGCTCGGGGCGGGCGCCGCCCTTCCCTCGATCCGCGGCCTCGCCAAGGATGTCGGCGTGAGCATCATCACCGTGAAACGGGCCTATGACGACCTCGAGGCCCAGGGATTCATCGACTCGGTGCACGGCAGGGGAACCTTCGTCGCGCCGCAGAACGACGAGGTGCTCCGGGACCGGAGGCGGCTCCTCGTGGAGGAGCGCCTCGCCGAGGCCGTCGCCCAGGCGAGGGCCTTGGGCATTGGAGCCGGGGAGCTCGAGGAGATGCTCGCGCTTCTCCTCAGGGAGGAGGGACAATGAACGCGATCGCCGTCAGCGGACTGGTCAAGCGATATCGGGGCTTCACCCTCGGCGGGCTGGACCTCGAGCTGCCCGAGGGCTACGTCGGCGCCCTGATCGGCCCGAACGGGGCGGGCAAGACCACCTTGCTCAAGGCCCTCATCGGCCTCGCCCCCGTCGACGGCGGGCGCATCGAGCTCCTCGGCCTTCCCATGCCCGCGAAGGATCTGGAGATCAAGGAGGAGCTCGGGTTCGCGCCGGAGCAGCCCTGCCTCTTCGAGGGCCTGACCCCCCTCGAGATGGGCGAGCTGGCGCGCCCCTTCTTCCGCGGATGGGACGGGAAGCGCTATGCGGAGCTGCTCGCGAGGCTGTCGGTCGAGCCGCGGAAGAGGATCAAGCACCTGTCCAAGGGCGCCAAGATGAAGTGCCAGCTCGCCCTCGCCCTGTCGCGGCGGGCGAGGCTCCTCCTGCTCGACGAGCCGGCGGCGGGCCTCGACCCCGAGGCGAGGAGGACCGTCCTCGACCTCGTCCGCGAGGAGATGGAGGGCGAGGGAAGGACGGCATTGATCTCGAGCCACATAACGAGCGATCTCGACCGGATCGCCGATTATTTCTTCGTGCTCCGCGGTGGGAAGGTCGCGCTCTCGGGATCGAGGAGCGACCTCGAGGAGAGGTTGCGGCTGGTCCGCGGGGATCCCGCGATGGCGGGTCGCCTCGAGGAGGCCTGCGCCGCGGGCCGGCTCGGCCTCCTCGGCCTGGAACGAGGCCCCGCGGCCTTCACGGCCTTGGTGGACGGGGCCGAGGCGGCCTTGGCTGCCCTCGACGGCCGGGGGCTCGTCGAGCGGCCCCGCCTCGAGGATCTCCTGGTATACGGAACGAAGGGAGGAAGCGATGCTCAAGCTGGTGGCTAAGGACCTGAGGGCCCAGCGCGGCCTCATGCTCTTCTGGGGGCTCTACAGCCTCTGCTTCTACGCCCCCGCGCTTTTCCTCGAGGACTGGTCGCCGAGCCTCGGCTTCGTGCTCGTCCTGATCCCCGTGGTGGTGGGGCTCCTCTTCGTGATCGGGGCCGCCAAGGCCGAGAACGCGGGCGCCGAGCTCCTCGTGGCTTCGTTTCCCGTAAGCAGGAGGATGCTGGCGGACGTCAAGTTCGTCGGCATGGCGCTGGCCGCCGCCTACGGGTTCGCGACGAGCCTCGCGTTCGGCCTGCTTTTCGGGGCGGCGACGGCCAGGATCGGGCTCGGGGGCCTGGACTGGCTGATCCTGCCGCGGATCGTCGCGGGTCTCGGCCTCCTGTCCTGGCTCATCCCCCTGTACCTGAGGTACGGCTCCGATTTCATCCGGAAATTCGCCGTCATCGGCCTGGCGACGGCGGTGGCGGCGCAGGGAGTCCTGGCGATCCTCGTGGGCCGCCGGGACGGCGCCTTCGCCGAAGCCTTCGGCGAGCTGGCCCGCGCCTACCGGAGCCGGCCTCCCGAGGCGCGGAGCCTCGCCTTCGCGGCGGCGGGGCTCGGGGTCGGCCTGGTTTCCTGGATCGCGGCGAGGCGGATCATGGCGAGGAAAGAATTCTGAGGAATCCGCCCCGGTCGATGAAGTTCGTCTCGCGGACGAGCCGGCCCTCGCGGTAGTACCGCACGAAGGGGATCTCGCGGTTGCCGAGGACCTCTTCTTTGAAGGCGAGGAAGGGCTCGAAGAAGTCCTCGCGGTCGTACTCGACCCAGAAGACGGCGATCGAGGGGTCGGGCGGAAGGGCTTCGAGGTAGGCGCGCATCCAAGTCCACTGGGGGCACCAGGACTGGGTGAGGACGACGGCCACGGCGGGGGCGGCGGAGCGGATCTCCGGGCCGAACTCGCCCGCGGACATCGCGGCGAGGCACTGCTCGCGGCCGAGCCTGGTCACGATGCGGCCCCGGCCGCCCCGAGGGCCTTCTCGACCTCGCAGGAGAGGACCGAGTCGCTCACGGGCTTGATGAGGTAGGCGGAGGGCCGGGTCTTGAGGGCGCGATCCTGGCTCCCCTGGCTGGGATAGGCCGTGAGGTAGATGAGGGGCACCTGGCTCATGAGCCGGAGGCGGGCCGCGGCGTCCACCCCGTCCGTGAAGCTCCGGAGGTTGATGTCCATGATGACGAGGTCGGGCCGGTGCGCGAGGGCCGCCGGCAGGACCGCGTCGGCCGAGGCCACGACCGCGGGCACCTCGTGCCCCATGCGCTCGAGGCTCTCCTGGATCTCCATCGCGGCGATTGCCTCATCCTCGACGACCAGCACCCGGGCCACTATAATCCCCCTCCGTGGGGATATGTAATACCACGGAACGGGACCGTTCACCAATCCGGCGGAAGCCCAGGCCGGGCGAGTCGGTGATGAGGGCCCACCGCTTCCTCTTCCTCAGGCACGGCCGGGCGAGTGTGGCCGCCGCGACGGGGATCTACGCCCTCGTCATCCTGACGCTCGGACCCGTCCTCGCGATCTCGAACAACTACTTCGTGGCCCTGCCCGTGATCGTCTCGGCCCTCTCCGGCGGCATCTGGGCGGGGCTCGCGGCGGGCGCCCTCGGCCTCCCCGCCAACCTCCTCCTCTTCGCGGCCATCGGCCACCCCGAGTTCTCGCCCGCGAGCAAGCCCATCGCCGAGGGCTTCGGCATCCTGGTCGGCTTCTCCCTCGGCTACCTGGCCGAGTACTTCCGCGGCCTGGAGGCCGAGATCCACAGGCGGGCCGAGACCGAGGAGAGCCTCCGCAGAACCCTCCTCGAGAAGGAGCTCCTCCTCAAGGAGCTCCACCACCGGGTGAAGAACAACCTCAACGTCATCAAGAGCCTCGTCAAGCTCCAGCGTAACCGCTCGGAGGACCCGGCCTTCGTCGCCGCCTCGGACGAGCTCGTCAACCGCATCCTCGCGATAGCCCTCGTCCACGACCAGCTCTACGGCGGCGACTCGCCCCTCGTGGAGCCGCGGGCCTACCTCGAGACGATAGCGGCCAACGTGTCCTCCGCCTTCGGGGCGGGGCCGGGAGCGGTGGCGGTCGAAGTCGACATCGGCGGCCGCGTGCTCCCCGCCGACCTGGCCGTGCCCCTCGGCCTCGTGGCCAACGAGGCCCTCACCAACGCCATGAAGCACGCCCGCCTGGGCGGGCCGGGCGCGGTGCCCCCGGTCCGGGTCGCGCTGCGGATGGAGGGGGAGCGCTACCTCCTATCAGTCCTCGATGACGGGCCCGGGCCCGCCGCGGGAACGGACGCGGGGCTCGGCATGAAGATCGTCCGAGCCTTCGCCTCCCAGCTCGGGGGCGTGGCCGTCTTGGGCGCGGGGCCCTCAGGCGGCGCCCTCCTCGAGATGCGCTGGCCCGCGGGCGAGGCGCCGCCTACGCCAGCTCCGGAACCCTCCGCCCGGGCGGACATATGAGGTACGCGGTCCCCCCCGAGGACTCGAGCCAGCGGGCCTCGAGCTCGGCGCGGCGGTAGCTCCTCCGCACCAAGGCCGGGTCCTTGGAGGCCGGCTCGTTCATCACGGGGTCTCCCTTCGCGTCGAAGCCGACGAGGAGGGTGAGGTGGCCCGAGCTCTTCGGGATGGGGGCGCCGGTCAGGGGCCTGCCCGCCTCGTCGTTCCAGGACAGGCTCATGATCACGGGCACGCCCGCGGCGATCCAAGGCTCGGCCGCGGCCAGGGACTCGAAGCGGGCGACGCGGGCCTCGTAGCCCAGGGAGCCGGCGTAGGAGGCGCAGAAGGACCAGTTGCCGTGGCCGCCGTAGACGCGGTCGTAGACCGAGGCGACGGTCCTGCGGACCAGGGCCTCCACGCCCGCGGCCGAGCCGCCGTCGGCCTCGCCCTCCCAATGGGCGAGGACCATGGACAGGCAGGTCGGGCTGCACCAGACGTTGCCCCCGTCGGGATAGGCGAGCTGGGAGTAGGCGGGCACGCCCGCGATCGTCACCGGAGGCAGGGCGGGGGCCGAGGGCTCCGGCGCCGCGCCGCGGGGGAAGGGCTTCGTGGAGTAGGCGACCGATGCCGCTCGGAGCCGGGGCGGGGCCGCCACCTCGCCCGTCGCGCCCTCGGCCCGGTAGAGGAGGACCTTGATCTGGAGGGCCTCCGCGGGCGCCTTGAGAGAGAGCTTGTCGGTCTGCACCGAGGCCCGCTCGTCCTCCTGCCCGGTTACCGAGTGCCGCCTGACCGGCTCATCGCCCGAGGCCCAGACGCCGTGGACATACCAGGGAGTCCAGTCGCCGCCCTGCCGGACGCGGAGCCGAACCTCGATCCAGGTTCCGGCCGGGGTCTCGGCGCGCCAGGAGGGCACGGCCTCGAGGAAGGGGAAGCGCGCCTCGAAGACCGGGCCCTCGGCCTCGCCGACGAGGAAGGAGCCGCCGTTGTGATAGGAGCCGCCCTCGTAGCCGCCCGCCGGCCAGGGGTCGGCGCCCTTGGCCGCGCGCGCCGGGTCGAGGACGATCGCCCCGCCGGAGAAAGCCGCGCCGGAGAGGCGCCAGCCCGAGAGATCGCCCGACGCGCCCGAGAGGGCCCCCCAGGCCGCGAATCCGGTCCTATACTCGCCCATCGCCGAGCTCCTCCAGGATGGCCGCGTGCAGCTCCTCCTCCCAAAGGAAGAAGGAGGAGTACCTGCCGCGGAGATTCTCCGGCGGGAACGCGGTCCCGCCTATGATGTACACGAAGCCGAAGCCCGTGCCGGGATCGAAGAGCGTGCCGCCGAGGAGGCCGTAGGCGTCGGCGTGGTGGCCCCACATCCGCGGCCCGCCCCCGCCGGGAAGGAGCCGGTCCACGCCCTGGGTGTCCGTGCCGCGCATGAGGGCGAGACCCGTCTCGAGGCCCAGCCCGTGCCCGAGGCTGCCGTTCGCGTGGGCCGCGTCGTACTTCCAGCGGACATTCATCATGCGGCCGACGCCTTCGGGGGAGAGGAGCCGCTTGCCGTCGACCTGGCCGCCGCCCATGAGGAGGCGCATGATCACCGCGTAGTCCCGCGCCGAGATGCGGAGGCCGCCCTGGGGCGAGAAGAGGGTGCCGTTCGTGCCGGGCCGGTAGTCGGCCAGGGCCCCGGGGGCGACCCCGGGGGCGAGCCTGCAGGGCGAGGCCGGCCGCTTGCCGCGGTGGTCGTCGAACTGGGGGATCCAGGGGCCGGCGGGATCCCAGTTCTCCGAGCTGTCCGCGCCATCGTCGGGGGACTTGCGGTAGAGTGTCGCGAGGTGGGCGAAGCCCTCGTCGGAGAGCGAGAGGACGTTGTGGGAGGCATCGAGGCCCAGGGGGCCGAAGACGAGCTCGCGCATCAAGAGGTCGAAGCGCTTGCCGGTCACGGCCTCCATGGCGGTCGCCAGCACGCCGTAGTTGAGGTTGCAGTAGCAGTAGCGGTCGCCGGGGCCGGAGGAGGGGCCCTCGGCGGGGGAGGCGAAATGGAGGCCGCCCTCGTAGAGGGGACCTTCGGGGCTGAGCATGTCCGACAGGGCCCCGCCGAGGGGGATGTTGTAGACATCGGCGTCGCGGAGCGTCGAGACGTGGGAGAGGAGCATCGAGGCGCTGATCGGGGCCCCGGGCCAGTGGGGGTTGCGGAGCTCGAAGCCGAGGTAGCCCGAGAGGTCCGCGTCGAGGTCGAGGAGGCCGCGCTCGGCGAGGATCATGGCGCCGACGCCGGCCACCGGCTTGGACATCGAGGCGATGCGGAACTTCGTGAGGCTGTCGACGGGCAGGTCGTTGGCGGGGTCGGCCGCGTCGATGCGGCGGCGCCCGTAACAACCCTCGAAGGCGACGACGCCCTCCCTCACGACGACGAGGGAGAGGCCCGAGATCTCGGCCCCCGGCTTCGCGATCACGGCGCGCGCCCTGCGGTCCAGCTCCGCGATTCCCCGCTCAAGGCCTCCGGCGTTCATGCTGCATCCTCCTTAACGCTTTCCCGGCGCTCTGCTACTATTGACGCGATGAAGACCCTCGCCTCCGACGCGTTGCGCGGCACCGCCATCGCCGCGGCCGCCTCCGCCGCCTCCTGGACCCTGGCGGAATTCGGCTTCCGCCGCGACTGGTACCTCGGCGTCCTCGTGCCCGCCGCGGCCCTCGTCTGCCTCCTCCTCGCCTGGCTCATCCACCTGCGGGAGGACGGCTTCGCGAGGGGCGGGCGCTCCGGGACGGCGGCCGGAAGACCCGTATCGTCCGCGCGGGACGAGGCGGCCGACCGCCCCCGGCCCGAGGAAGGCTCCGCCGAGGTTCCCGGGCGGCCCGACCTGGGGCTCTTCGCGCCGCGCGACGTCCTCGTGGAGCGCTCCTCGGCGGAAGGCCCGCGGGAGGGCGGCGGCCGAAGAGCGGCGAGGCCGGGCGGCATGCGCCGCGCCCTGGTCTGGGCCGCCGTCGAGCTGGCCCTCCTCTCGATCGCGCTCTATGAAATCGCCGGCATCGGCGCGCACTTCTTCGAATGAC
>CAYNPQ010000165.1:0-6845 GCA_964399065.1 uncultured Treponemataceae bacterium
AGAATCTCCTCCCATCTGTGTGCCTCCGTGTGTCTCCGTGGATTTCCTCCTAATTAATGAACCACGGAAGCACACAGAGGCACACGGATAAGAATCTCCTCCCATCTGTGTGCCTCCGTGTGTCTCCGTGGATACCTTCTCGATTGGTTAGGCCACAGAGGCACACAGAGTCACACGGATAGTATCTTTTTCCTCCCCTCCGTGTGCCTCCGTGTGTCTCCGTGGATACCTTCTCGCTGTTTCCCAACCACAGAAGCGCACAGAGTCACACGGATAGCATCTTTTTCCTCTCTCCCCTCCGTGTGCCTCCGTGGATACCTTCTCGTTGTTTTCCAACCACAGAATCACACAGAGTCACACGGATAATGCCATATTACTATCTCTCATCCGTGTGCCTCCGTGGTTTTCATCACCTTGTTTCACCCAACGTGCTTCAAGGCCCTTTCCACGCTCCAGCCCTCATGCACCAGCCCGACCATCGCCTCCACCATCGCCTTCGTATTCCCCCCGGCCCAGATGTTGCGCCCGATGGCAATCCCCGCGCCGCCCGCGTCGAGCGAGTCCTTGACATCCCTGAAAAGCGACTCGACGCTGTCGTTCTTCTCCCCGCCGAGTATGAGGATTGGCACTGGGCAGCCCTCCACCACTAACCGGAAGCTCGCCGGGTCGCCCGTGTAGTAGGTCTTCACGATATCGGCGCCGATTTCCTGCGCGGCCCTCGCGGCGAGCTTGATGCTCTCGGGATCGTTCGCCTTCTTCCCTTCCACCTTGCACATGGCCTCGATCATCACGGGCAGGCCCAGCCGTTCGCAGTCGCCGACGGCGAGCGAGGCCTGCTTCGTGAACTCGCCCTCGCGGCGGTGGCCGAATTTCACCGTCATCGCCACTCCCGCGGATCCGTAGGCCAAGGCGGTCTCGGGCGAGCAGATGAGCTCCTCCTCGAAGCCGCCGCCGGGCACGGTGAAGCCTCCGGTGAGGCGGAGCATGATCGAGGTGCCGCGGTCCCACTCGCCGAGCGCGGCCTTGACCACGCCCCTCGTCGCCAGGATCGAGTCTGCGCCCGCCTCCACGCAGGCGCGCACGACCGCGGCCGGGTCCTCGATCCCTTTCACCGGGCCGGCGATCCCTCCGTGGTCGAGCGCGACCATGACCGACCGGCCGTCCCCCCGGCGGAACAGCTGCCTCATCCTGACTTCCCTGCCGATCATCATGGTTCGCTCCTTTCGGTCCTGGCCGACTCGAGCCGACCGAAGACCGGCTTGAGGGCCTCGTACGCGGCGCGGTATACGCCGAAGAGGTCGTCGTAGAGCGCCCGCGTCGAGGGGTCGGGCTCGTAGACCCTTCCCATGCGGACGATGTCCTCCGCCGCCTCGGCGATCGAGGCGTAGCGGCCGATCGCCGCGAGGGCGACGCAGGCGTCGCCCTGCAGCTCGGGCTCCTCGCAGCGGGGCAGGGCGATCGGCCTGCCCGTCGCGTCGGCCTTGATCTGGTTCCAGGCGGGGCTCCTGCCCGGGCTCCCCGTGACGCGCAGGTCGGCCACGGGCGCGCCGGCCTCTTCCATCACCTCGATGATATCGCGCATCGCGAAGGCGGTGGCCTCGACGACGGCGCGCGACATCTCCCTGCGGCCGTGCTGAAGGGTCAGCCCGAGGAACACGCCCCGCGCCGAGGGGTCGCGGATCGGGCTGCGCTCGCCCGAGAGGTAGGGAAGGAACACGAGGCGGCCCGCTCCGGGCGCGGCCTGGCAGACATCCTCGAAGAAGTCCTCGTAGCCCTCGGAGGCGCGGCCGCTCGCGCGCTTGAACCAGTCGACGGCCTTGCCCGAGGTGGACACCGTGCCCGAGACGTTCGCGTAGGGCGCGACGAGGTGCGGCACGCAGAGGAGCCGCGGCTCTTCGACGCCGCGCCCGGCGCAGAGGTTGATGCCCTCGGAGGTGCCCGCGCGGTCGCAGGCCCGGCCGGGACGCACCGTGGCGGTGCCGACGATCGAGGCGAGGAAGTCGGGGCCGGTCAGGACGACGGGCAGGCCGCGCGGCAGCCCCGTCGCGCGCTCCCCGGCCTCGCTGGAGAGGCCCAGGACGCTTCCGGGACGGAGGAGGCGCGGGAACTTGGCGGGGTCGAGGCCGAGGGCTGAGATCTCGGCGCTCCCGCCGTAGTAGCTCTCGTAGCCCGCGGGTACGACGGTCGCCGCTTCGCCCGTGAGGACCATGGCGAGGTACTCGGGGCAGGCGAGGAGGCTCGAGGCGCGCGCGTAGTCCGCGGGCCTGCGGCGGGCGAGCCAAAGGGAGCGCGGCAGGCGGAAGCCCTGGTCGAGGCGGAAGCCGAGGGCCGCGGCCGCCTCCTCGGCCTCCGCGGAGGCCCGGCGGTCCATCCAGGCTATCGCGTTCCCGGCGGGCCTGCCCCCGGCGTCGGTCGGGACGAGGGTCGGCCCGTTGCCGCTCAGCGCGACGCAGGCCGGCGCCCCCGAGCCCGCGAGGAGGGCCGGCACGAGCGAGGCGAGGGCCGCGATCCAGGCGCCGGGATCGATCTCGTGGGCGACCGGGTCGTCGGACGCGACCTGCGGCACCGGCGCCGACAGCGCTTTCGCGCAACGTCCGGACTCGGTGAACAGCCCGGCCTTCACCGTCGAGGTGCCGACGTCGATGGCGAGGATCATGGGGCCTCGTGCTCGAGGAGTACCCGGAAGGCCCGCCGTGACATGGCCTCGGCGAAGCCCTCATCGATGCGGGAGAAGGAGGTGCGCGCGCTGACGAGGGGCCGCACGTCGACCTTGCCGAAGGAGAGGAGCCGCACGGACTGGAAGAAATCCTCCTCGAGCCGGCCCTCGGTCCCCGTGACGAGGAGCTCCTGGCGGTGGATCGCGTTGGCGTCGATCGGCACGACCATCTTGTCCTCGTAGGCGGTGTAGATGTTGACGCGGGCGCACTTCGCGAGGGCCGCGGTCGCGCTCTCGAAAGCCTGGGGCGCGGGGCTCGTGATCACGCAGAGCGAGAAGCCCTGCCCGTCGGTGATCTCCTTCGCGAAGGCGGAGAGGTCGGTCTTGGTCGGGTCCACGACGAAGTCGGCGCCGAGGGCGCGGGCCACCTCGGCCCGCGCGGGGTCGGGCTCGCTCACCGTGGTCCTGAGGCCCATGCAGCGGGCGGCGAGGAGGTGTAGGAGGCCCATGACGCCGCCCCCGACCACGAGGAGGTCCTCGGTCATGGCGACGTGGAGGCGCTTGAGCGAGTGGATGCAGCAGGCGAGGGGCTCGGCGAAGGCGGCCTGGTCGAAGGGCAGGGTCGGGGGCAGCATGTAGACCTGGCTCGGCCGCACGGCGATGTACTCGGCGAAGCCGCCGAGGATGCGCTGGCCCTTCTTGAAGCGGTTCGCGCAGAGGTTGGACTTGCCGATCTTGCAGTAATAGCACTCGCCGCAGCGCATGACGAGGTCGAGTGCCACGCGCGCGCCGGGCTTGAAGTCTCCGACCACCGCCGAGCCCACCTCGACGATCTCGCCCGAGGCCTCGTGGCCCGGCACGAGGGGCAGGGGCATCTTCATCGTGCCCGCGTAGATCCTCTGCTCGAGGGTGCAGATGCCGCAGGCCTTGAGCTTGACGAGGATCTCGCCCTTGTCGATCTCGGGCGTCGGGAGCTCCCGGATCTCGAATTTTCCCGGTGCGGTCAACACGGCGGCTCTCATGCTATCCCTCCTGTCCGATCCTCATGTCGCAGCCCTTCCCGAAGGCGCAGGCCGCGCACTGCTTGCCGGGGCACTCGAAGAAGTCCTCGACCTCCTCGAGCTGCCGCTTGTGCCACGCGAGCTCGGCGATGCGCCGGTCGATCTCCCCCCGCTCCTCCAAGGCGCGATCGATGCGCTCGGCGTACTTGCCGATGAGGAGGTCCCGGCAGCTTTGGCCCGTGCGGTCCTTCCGCGCGAGGGCGAAGAACTCCTTGATCTCGGCGAGGCTCAGCCCGTAGGACTTGAGCTGCGTTATGCGCTTCAGGTAGACGACGTTCCGCTCCGGGTACCTCCGGTGGTCGCCCTCCTCCCTGCTGGTGGACTTGAGGAGACCCAGCTCCTCGTAATATCGTATGGTCCTGACGGTGAGGTCGAACATCGAGGCGAGCTCGCCGATCCTGTACGTGGCCTTGCCCATGAAATCGCGCTTGCATTCCCCTGAATCTGTGGTAGATTGAATCTTACGTTAGCATTTTGGCTACGTCAAGATGCAAAGCGGCATTTGTCGGGAGGCGTCACCATGATGAAGTCGAAGGCGTTCGTCCTGTCGGTCGCGGCACTGGCGCTCTGCGCGGCGCCGCTCGCCGCGAAGCCCGCGAAGATCGCGGTGTTCATCCCCGGCGTCATGGCCGGGAGCCCCATCTACGAGGGGCTGGCCAAGGGCGTCGAGAAGGCCGCGGCCGAAGCCGCGGGGACGACCGTGAAGGTCCTCGAGGCCGGGTTCAACCAGGCCGAGTGGGAGGAGAAGCTCACGAGCCTCGTCGCGACCGGGGAGTACGACTTCCTCGTCACCTCGAACCCCTCCCTGCCCGATCTCTGCGCCAAGGTGGCCAAGAGCTTCCCGAAGCAGAAATTCATCTGCCTCGACGGCATGCTCGCCGGCGAGGCCCAGATGTACACCGTACTCTACAACCAGACCGAGCAGGGCTACGTCACCGGCTATCTCGCCGGCCTCGTCACGACGAGCTCCATGTCCGGCGCCAACAAGGACCGCAAGGTCGGCCTCGTGATGGGCCAGCACTACCCGGTCATGGACAAGATCATCCAGCCCGGTTTCGAGCAGGGCCTCAAGGCCGTCGATCCCGCGATCCAGCTCGACGCGCGCGTCATCGGGAACTGGTTCGACGCCGCGAAGGCCGCCGACCTCTCCAAGAGCATGATCGACGCCGGCGTCGACGTCATCCTGCCGATCTGCGGCAGCGCGAGCCAGGGCGTCATCAAGACGGCCCAGGGCGCGGGCAAGTACGTGGTCATGTTCGACGGCGACGAGTTCGCCCGCGGGCCGAAGACCGTCCTCGGTTGCACCATCCTCCACCAGGACGACCTCGCCTACGCCAAGGTCAAGGACGCCCTCGCGGGCAAGCTCCCCTTCGGCAGGGCCGACGTGGTCGGCATGAAGGACGGCTACATCGAATTCCTCGACAAGAATCCCGCGTACATCGACGCGGTGCCCGCCGCCATCCGCGACAAGATGGCGGCCCTCCTCGGCAAGATCCGCTCGGGCCAGCTCAAGTTCGAGGTCCCCAAGCTCTAGGCGGGGGCGGAAGGGAGCCGCGGCGATGCCGAGCCTCCTCATGGACCGCGTGTCCAAGTTCTTCCCCTCGAGCGGCGTGCTCGCGAACGACGGGGCGATCCTGTCCGTCCGCGACCGCGAGATCCACGCCCTCGTCGGGGAGAACGGGGCGGGCAAGTCGACGCTGATGCGCGTGCTCTGCGGGCTCGAGCGGCCGGACTCCGGCCGCGTCGAGCTCGGGGGCCGCGAGGTGCGCGTCCGCGGGCCCGCCGACGCGGCCCGGCTCGGCATCGGCATGGTCCATCAGCACTTCACGACCGTGCCGGAGTTCACGGTCGCGGAGAACATCGCCCTCGGCGCGGAGCCGAGGATCGCGGGCCTCTTGTTCGACCGGAGGCGCGCCCTCCGCGAGGCCATGCTCTGCGTCGTGGAGAACGGCTTCCATATCGACCCCGAGGCGCCCGCCTCCTCGCTCACCGTGGGGGAGCGGCAGCAGCTCGAGATCGCGAAGATTCTCCACCGCAAGGCCGACCTCCTCGTCCTCGACGAGCCGACGGCCGTCCTCACGGAGCAGGAGATCCGCTCCCTCTTCGCCACCCTGCGCGCGTTGCGCGACGCAGGAAAGACCGTCATCGTCATCACCCACAAGGTCCGCGAGGTGAAGGAGATCGCCGACGCGGTCACCGTGATGCGCGCGGGCCGCACCGTGGAGACGCGGGCGACGGCTGAGGCGACCGAGGCCGAGCTGGCCTGCCTCATGATGGGGGGCGGCTCCTGCGGCTCCTTCTCGCGGGGCGAGCGCGCGTTCCGCGGCGGCGCCGTCCTCGAGATGCGGCGCGTGGGCCTCTCCGCGCGGGGACGGGGCCACCCCGTCCTCGACCGCATATCGCTCCGCGTGGAGGCCGGCGAGGTCCTCGGCCTCTGCGGGGTCGCGGGCAACGGCCTCGGCGAGATCGAGGACATCGCCGCCGGCCTCCTCGAGCCGGGCTCAGGCGAGGTCCTCGTCGGCGGCAAGCCCCTGCCGCGGCACCGCCGCCCCGGGCAGGGCTACGTGCCCGCGGACCGGATGGGGCGGGGCTCCTGCCTCGAGGCGACGCTGGCGGAGAACCTCGTCGCCCTCGACCGGCGCGCCTTCTTCCCGCGGGGGCTCGCCGACGCGGCGCTGGCCAGGGAGTTCGCGCAGTCCTCGATACGGCGCTTCTCCATCAAGGCGGCGCCGGGAGACCGCATCGGCTCCCTCTCCGGCGGCAACATCCAGAAGGCCATCCTCGCCCGCGAGCTCGCGGGGCTCGGCGGCGCGGACCCGGGCGGGGGAGGGCGGCCCTTCCTCCTCGTCTCGAACCCGACCTGGGGCCTCGACATCGCGAGCACCGAATTCGTCTATGAACGCATCGCCGAGGCCCGCGACGCGGGCGCCGCGGTGCTGTTGGTCTCGTACAACCTCGACGAGATCCTCGCCCTCTCGGATCGCATCGGGGCGCTCTGCAAGGGCCGCCTCGTCTGCGACCTCCGGAACGGCGCGGAGGTCACGAGGGAACGCCTCGGGGAGTACATGCTGGGCCTGCGGGACGACCTCGCGGACGAAAGGGGAGGTTGAGCGACATGGATCCGAAGG
>CAYNPQ010000166.1:0-6819 GCA_964399065.1 uncultured Treponemataceae bacterium
CGAGGCGGTGCGCTCCTCCACGATAGCCGAATTCGAGGCCCTGCTCGAGCGCTGGGAGCGTCCTCTGGATGGCGCGCCGGACCTCTGCTAGAATCCCTCCGTCGACGGAGGGGAACATGATGAGACGTCTCGCCTTGGCCGCATGCATCGCTCTCGCGCTCGTCTCCGCCGTTGCCCAGGGGACGCCGGCCGCGGGCCGCGGCATATCGGTCGCCGCCGCCGAGCTCGGGGCCGGGGCCGCGATCGGCCGGCAGTACCTCGTACTGGTAGGCATCGACGCCTATCGGGATCCCTCCTGGCCGGCCCTCCGCAATCCCGTGAAGGACTGCCGCGAGCTCAGGCAGATAATCGCGGAGCGCTACTACATCGACGAGGTCATCGAGCTCTACGACGACAAGGCGAGCTCGAAGGGCGTCTACGCCCTCTTCGGCGACCTTCAGAAGCGGCTCCAGGTGAACGATTCGCTCCTCTTCTACTACGCCGGCCACGGCAACCTGAGCTCGGTCACCGACGTCGGTTACATCATCCCCTCGGACGGCGGCGGCACGCCGGGCGAGGGCTGGATCTCCAACGCGGAGATCCGCGGATGGCTGCGTAAGCTGGCGAGCCGCCATGTCTGCCTCATGCTCGACTCCTGCTTCTCCGGCGACATCCTCGACGATCGGCGCTCCATGCGCCCCGCCATCGACTCCGAGTACTTCAGGACCGCCTACGCGAAGCAGTCGAGGCAGGTCCTCACGAGCGGCGCCTCGCAGACCGTGCCCGACGACTCCGAGTTCGCGTACCAGCTGAAAACCGCCCTCAGGGGCAATTCGAAGCCCTTCCTCGATCCCTTGATGATCTACAACGAGATACGCTCGGGCATGCGGAGGACCCAGCCCCTCTTCGGGAGCGTGAAGGACTCCGGCCACCAGGAGGGCGGCAGCTTCCTCCTCTTCCTGAAGGAGGGCGACCCGCCCGCCGCGCGGATCGCCGCCGCGCAAGTCGCGTCCGCCCCGCCCGCGCTCGTGGAGCGGAGCCTTGCGAAGGCGGCCCTCGAGGCCGGCGAGGCCGTGGAGGGGATCGTCGCGAGCGCCGACGCACAGTCTCTCGCCCTCGTCACCTCGAGACAGGAAGGCGTCCTCAAGAAGACGAGGAGCTACTACGTCAGGGTCGGCGGCAGGAGGCTCGGTCCCTTCCCGCGCCTCGAGCTCCAGGAGAAGGGCTCGTGGATCGCGCAGGACGCCTCCGGGGCCTGGTACGTCGGCTCGGCCTCGAGCAGCCTGGGGCCGATGGCCGAGTACTCCGATCTCTTTTGGGCCCGGGGCCTCGCGGACCGCCGGCTCGCCTTCAAGGCGGACGTGCCCGAGGGCGAGTACCTCTCCGAGGGAACCAAGCGCGGGACGCTCTACGAACGGGTCTGGAATGTCACGCCCTCGCCGGGCGACTCGACCGTGGCCTATGTCGGCTATCGCGAGGGCAAGTACCGCGTCGTGGTCGGCGACCGGGCCTCGGAGCCCTTCGACGACGCGGGCAACCTCGTCTGGTCCCCGGACGGGAGCCTGCTCGCCTATACGGCCGCGATCGGCGCGGGGACCTACGTCTGCGCGGGCGCGAGGCGGATCGGGCCCTACGAGCGCGTCGACAGCCTCACCTTCGCGCCGGACGGCAAGACCCTCGTCTATTGCGCCGATCGCTGCATCTTCGCCGGCGACGAGCGGCTCGGCCCCTACAAGAATACGGTCGAGAACGTCGTCTTCTCCCCGGACGGGAGTCGATTCGCCTTCTCGGTGAGCGACAGCCCGGACCCGACCAGGACGGTGCACCTCGACAGCGGGGAGACCTACGGCCCCTACCTCTCGTGGACCCTCTCCTATTCCTTCTCCCCCGACGGCAGGACCTTCTTCTGCGCGGGCTACGACATGAAGTCCGACAAACTGGTCGTCCACATGGGGCGGGAGAGGACGGTCGCGGAGGGCTACGGCCCGGCGACGCCCTACTTCTCTCGCGACGGGCGCCAGGCCGCCTTCGCCGTCGACGTCGACTGGGACGAGTGGGAGCTCCGCGTAGGGAACCGCAAGCTCGGCATCGCCTCCGACCTCGCTTGCGGCATCCTCCCGGACGGGAGTCCCCTGTATTGGAGGAACGGCGAGGACGGACGCTACCTCGTCGCGGGCGGCGAGGAGCGCGGCCCCTTCGCCGCGGTCTCCGACATCAGCGACGCCTCGACCTTCCGCTTCGTCGCCTGGAAGGACGGCGAGATCCGCCTCTTGAGCCGCGACCGCTAGGGTCCCGATGCGACGGCTCGCGCTGGCGGCATTCCTGGCCCTCCTCGCCGCGACGGCCGCGGCATATAGTCCCGCGCAGTACCGGCTCGCCTTCGGGCCGGACTGGGCGGCCGCCGAGGACATGGCCCGCGACCTCCGCGCGCGGCTCCTCGCGCGCCTGGGCGACGCCGAGTGGGCGGCGATCGGGACCGCCGTCGCCTTCCCCGAGCTGACCCGCTACTCCTACATCCGCGACGTCGCCGAGACTTCGGCCCTCGAGCTGGCCTACGTCCTCGGCGCCGAGGCGGATTTCTCGATCGGCAAGCTCCAGATGAAGCCCTCCTTCGCGGAGACCATGGAGCGGCTCGCGGACGATGCCCTCCGCGCCCGCTTCCCCGGGCTCTTCCCGGGGGGCATCGACGAGCGGACCGCGCGCGGGCTCAGGATACGCAGGCTCAAGAGCGACGAGGCCGAGGCCGACTATCTCGCCCTCTTCCTCATCCTCCTGCGCCGGCGCCATCCCGACCTCGAGAGGGGCGGCCCCGCGGCCGTCGCGATCCTCGCGGCGGCGTACAACGCGGGGCCCGAGGCCCCGAGGGCCGTTCTCGAGGAGGCCGCCGCGGCGCGGTTATTCCCCTACGGGAGGTCCTATAAGGGGGAGCAGTTCGGGTACGCGGAGATAGCCCGCCTGTATTACGAGGGATCGCGGTGAGGCGCCTCCTCGCCGCCCTCTCCCTTCTCGCGCTCGCCATGCTCGCCGCGGCCGCCCAGGAAAACCGCGAGGACGCGCGGCGCGAGTCCCGTTTCCGCGCCCTCCCCGGAGCCGAGGCCTGCAGGCGCGTCTCTGAATCGCAGGCGGGGGAGGCGATCGCCTCCCTCTCCGCCGGCGGCCTGCCGCCCGGCGCGGCAGAGGCGCTGGCCTCGATCGTGGCATCGGCCGGACCCGGCTTCGTGCCGCCGGGCCTCGATGCCCGCGAGCTCGCCGAGGAGGCGGTCTGCGCGAAAGCCGTGAGCCGCATGTTCTGGTCCGCCTTCGGAGGCGAGGATGACCCGGCGACCGCGCGCGGGGTGTCGGGGGACGCCTGGAACATGTCGACCAACGTGCGCCGCTTCGGGGGGAAGGTGCTTCCGTGGGCCGCCGTCGGCCCCTCCGGCGCGAGGCCCGGCGATATCCTCGGGTTGCATTACGCGCTCAGCGCCTACAACGACCGGCCGAAGCCGGCGGATTACACCCACCTCGCCCTCGTCGTGGCCGCGACGGCCGCCGACGGCCCCCTCGTCGCGCACTGCTGGAGGCCTCCCCTCGAGATCCTGTCGCGAGGCGCGTCTCCTCCCTGGCCCCTGCGGCTCGAATTCCTCCGCGACCTCGAGGCGGGCTTCCCCGGGCTTTTTTCGGTCGTCGAGGTCATCAGGCCGAGGGCTACGGGCGCGGCTCCCTGAATCGGATCGAAGAAGCGATAGGCGCGGCCGGCGCCGCCCGCCCGGCTACCGCTGGGCGCTCAGCTACCGCTGAGCGAGGTGCTTGCGGTACTCCGCGACGCGCGCGGCGAGCTCCTCGCCGGGGTTCGCGGCGGGCGCGGCCCTCGCGGTGGCCTCGGCCAGCCAGGGCGCCACGACCGCGGACTTGAGCTCGGGCCAGTCGCCGGGAAGCACGTTGGGCGACATCAGCGCATCGGCGGGGGGCAGGTGGCCGACGAGGGAGGGGTAGTACAGGGGCAGGATCCTCTCGTTGACGGCGCGGATCGAGGAGAAGCCGCCGACCACCCCGAAGGAGCGCTCGATCGCGCGCGTGCGTCGCGAGCGCTCGAGCAGGGCGTCCTGGCTGTCCTCGCGGAAAAGCCACTTGAGGAAGGCCTCCGCCGCCGGCCGGCCCGCGCCCGAGCGCGGTATCGCGGCGTAGACCAGGTCGTCGGACAGGGGCAGGCCGCCGCGCGACGCGAACCAGCGGTAATCGAGGGAGGCGCGCTTGTCGTCGGGTATCGTGAAGAAGGCGCTCGAGTCGACGTAGGCGAAGAGGGCGCGGCCCGAGGAGAGGTACTGGTAGCCCGGCGTGTAGAGGTACTTGAACTGGAACTCGTCCTCCTGGGCCGCGGAGCCGTTCGTCGAGACGGTCCAGGCGCGCAGGGCCTCGACGCCCGCGGCGAGGCCCTTCTCGTTCCAGGCGAGGGGCTTGCCCTCCTTGAATCCCGCGCCGGCCGCGTTGGCCGCGAGGACGAGGAAGGCGGGATCCCAGCGCGGCGAGAAGCCCATCCGCGAGAAGCCGCCGCCCGCCCTGCGGTTGAAGGCCGAGGCCGCCGGCGCCATGTCCGCGAGGCCGAGGAGGAAGCCGTCGCCGACGGGCGCGGCGTCCCGGGCGAAGGCGATCGCCGGGAGGTTGAACGAAACGGGCAGGAGCATCTGCCGGCCCTCGACGTTGCCGAGGGCGAGGAGCCCGGGATAGAATGAGGACTGGTTGACGACGAGCTCGCCGAAGAGGTAGTCGAGGGAGCGCAGCCGCTCGCGGACTCCCTGGTTCTTGAGGTAGCGCCCCACGACGAGGCCGGGCGGCTCCTTGGCCTGCCGCACCGCCTCCGCGAGGCCCGCCTTCCACTCGAGTTCCACCAGGTAGCGGTCCTGCGAGGAGTTGAAGAGCTCGACCGCGAGCGCGAGCTCGGGCGCGTCCGTCCAGATCGCCGTCGGGCCCGCGCCGGTCTCGGAGCATGAGGCGAGGCCGAGCGCCGAGGCGAGGGCGATCGCGCCCGCGAGGATGAGCGGGCCGGGGGCTGCGGGACGCATGGCCCACGATAATCCGCGCCGCGGGAGGGGGGCAAGGGCCTGCGGCCCGCCCGGCCTCGAGGAGGATCCCCACGCTCGAATCGAGGTTCAACCGCCACGCCGCCGCCCTCGCCCGGCGCCACGGAGGCAGGGTGTGGAGGATCGGCCTCGACGGCGGCTTCCCCTGCCCGCGGCGCGCGGGCGGCAGGGGCGCGGGCGGCTGCGCCTACTGCTCGCCCCTCGCGGGCCTCGCGACCTACCAGCATGGCGGCGGTGCGGCTTCGGGCGGGCCGGGCTCCCCCGAGGCGCTCGCGTCCATCGCGGCCCAGCTCCGCCGCGGCCTCGCCTTCCTCCGCTCGCGCTACGGCGGGACGATGTTCATGCCCTATTTCCAGGCCTACACCTCGACCGACGCGCCCCTGCCCGCCTTGGCGCGCAGCGTCGACGCCGCGCTCGAGGCCCTCGAGGCCGAGGCGCCGGGATCGGCGAGGGGCCTCGTCGTCTCCACGAGGCCCGATTGCCTCGACGCGGGCAAGGCGGCCCTCCTCGGCTCCTACGCGGCGCGCGGCCTCGAGGTTTGGGTCGAGCTCGGCCTGCAGAGCGCGCGCGACGCCACCCTGGCCCGGATCCGCCGGGGCCACGGCCTCGCCGAGTTCGTCGCGGCCCGGCGCCTCCTCGAGGGCTCGGGCGCGCGCGTCGCGGCCCACCTCATCCTCGGCCTCCCGGGGGAGGGCGGGGCCGAGATGCTCGAGACCATCCGCGTCGTCGCGGATCTCGGCCTCGAGGGCCTCAAATTCCATGATCTCCACCTCGCGCGAGGCTCGGGCCTCGCCGCGGAATACCCGGCCGGGGAGCTGACGCTGCTCCATCCCGCGAGGCTTCCCTCCCTCCTCGCCGACTGCCTCGAGCTCCTCCCGCCCTCCTGCGAGATCCTGAGGCTCTGCTCGGACGAGCCCGAGGGGGAGCGCGTCGCGCCCCGCGCGCGAGTCGACAAGAGCCGCCTGTACTCCGCGGTCGAGGCCGAGCTCGCGGCGAGGGGCTCACGGCAGGGCTCGCGCCTCGATTCCGCGAGCGAATGGGCATAGCCCGGCCCGGCCCCATGCTGTATACTTTCCCCCGTCATGCAGATCAAGAATCCCGAGATCTTCTCGGCCATCGAGCTCATAGCGGAGCATTACCGCACCAACATCGCGAACCGCTTCACGCGGCGCGCCCTCTCCTCCCTCACCCTCGATCCCGCCTCCTGGAACCTCATCGAGGAGCTGACCGAGAAGGGCGAGAACTACCGCTACCAGGGCTACCACCCCGACGAGCTCTACTCGCAGATCCTCGCCTTGGCCCGCTTCATCTACCAGGCGAGGCGCCAGACCCTGCCCAACCTCCGCTTCCTCACCTCGTCGGGCAACGACCGCATGACGCCCGCGGACAAGGTCTTCCGCGACATGGCCGTGAACAACTTCGGCCCGAACCTCAAGATCCTCTCCGACAAGCTGAACGAGCTCTACGTCAAGGTCGTGGCCATCGACAAGGAGACCTCCGGCCAGAAGCCCCCCGTCTACTCGCAGATCTCCGAGCTCCGCGAGATCGGGCGCTACCTCGTCGAATAGCACTGCTTGACAGAGCCATTCTTTTCCCGTATGGTTTGATTCCACAATTACTGGAGCGGTGTCCGAGGGGTTTAAGGAGGCGGTCTTGAAAACCGCTGTGCCGCAAGGCACCGAGGGTTCGAATCCCTCCTGCTCCGCGACGGTGGTTGTCCGTTTTGGAGAGGTGCGAGAGCGGCCGAATCGGGCTCCCTGCTAAGGAGTTGTACCCCTCA
>CAYNPQ010000167.1:0-6797 GCA_964399065.1 uncultured Treponemataceae bacterium
GTACCTCGAGGAGATCAAGCGCGAGCTCCTCAAGGACTCGATCTTCGTCTTCACCCCGCGCGGCGACGTCGTCCAGCTGCCCGCGGGCGCGACGCCCCTCGACTTCGCCTTCGCGATACACACCGACGTGGGCAGCCACTGCGTCGGCGCCAAGGCCGACGGCCAGATCGTCAGCCTCGACGCGGAGCTCCGGAACACGCAGGTCGTCGAGGTGATGACGTCGCCCAACGCGCGGCCGAACATGAACTGGCTGCGCATCGCGAAGACGGGCAAGGCGAGGTCCAAGATCCGCGCGGCCCTGGTCCAGTCGGGCCAGGTCCTCGCGATCGACCGCAACATAGTCGCCGGGCGCGAGGCCGAGGAGGCCCGCCCGGCCGCGCCCCCCCCGCCCGCGCGCCGCGAGGCCGAGGAGGCCAGGTCCGTCGTCGACTACCGCTCCTACGAGCCGGGCGAGGCCCTGCGCAACGAGCGCGCGGGCGTCTCGATCGGCGGCGCGAAGAACATGATGATCCGCATCGCCGGCTGCTGCAGGCCGGTCACGGGCGACGCGATCGTGGGCTACGTCTCGCGGGGCCGCGGCATCATCGTGCACCGCGCCGACTGCCGCTCCGTGAACGCGATAGCCGACTTCGCCGAGCGGCGCATCGACGTGCGCTGGGAGGAGGGCGCCGGGGCGGTCACGGCGCGCTTCCGCCTCACGGCCCGCAAGTCCGCGGACCTCTTCGCGGAGATCGAGGCGGCGGCCCGCAAGTTCGGCGGCCGCCTCCGCGAGGGCCACCTGGGCGAGCGCGGCGACGGCACGATGACGGGCTACTTCACGATGGAGCTCGAGTCGCGCGAGGACGTGAAGCGCATCGCCAAAGCCGTGCGCGGCGTGCCCGCCGTGCTCTCCCTCGAGGAGGGGGACTAGCGGACGGCCGCCTCCCGCTCCATCCCCTTCCAGCTGGGGAATGCGAAGGGCGCGAGGGTGGCTCCGAGGTATGCGAGTCCGCAGGCCGCGAGGGCGGCCCGGAGGCCGAGGCTGTCGGCGAGGCGCCCGCCGAGGAGGCCCCCGAAGGGCATGCCCGCCCAGGCGAGGGCCTTGATCGTCCCGAGGACGCGGGCCCGGAGCGCGGGCGGAACGCGCTCGTATTCCACCGCCGAGAGGGGAGGGTTCAGCCCTCCCGCGCCGAGCCCCGAGACCGCCGCCACCGCGAGGACGGGGGCCAGCCGCGGCGAGAGGGCGAGGACCAGGAATCGAGGCGCCCCGGCCGCGAGGAAGCTCAGCGCGAAGGTCGGTCTTCGCGGCAGCCGGGGCCCCAACCAGGCGAGGAGGGCGTTGCCCGCGACGGAGCCGCAGCCGGCGACCGCCGCGACCGTCCCGAGGGCGAGCGGGGAGCCCAGGTTCTCCTTCGCCCAGATGGGGAGGAGGACCGAGCCGTAGGCCTGGTCGAGGAGGTTCGTGGCCACGAGCATCGCGACGATGCCGAGGAGGAGTCGGTCCCGGCCAATGAACGCGAGCCCCTCGCCGAGCTCCTTGAGGTAGGAGCGCCGGGGCCCGGACCCGATGGCCTGCTCCATCCTTTCGACGAGGAGGGCCACCGCGATGGCCGAAACCAGGAAGCAGGCCGCGACCGCGGCGAGGGCGGCAGGCGCCGATGTCGCGGCGATCAAGGCGCCCGCGATAGGCGCGCCGACGAGGCCCGCCAGCCTTCCCGCCCCGTCGAAGAGTCCGGCCGCCCTCTCGAGGGGCATGGCCGCCGCGCCGGCGGCCCGGGGGAGGAGAACCTGCCTCGCCACGTCCCCCGCCCCGCGCAAGGCGCCGGCGGCGGCGACCGAGGCCGCGAGGACGGGGAGGGAGAAGCGGCCCGCCGCGGCGGCTAGTGGGACGACGGCGAGGGCGGCAGCCGCCGCGAGATCGGAGGCGACGCTCGTCCTCCAGTGGCCGAGCCGGTCGACGAGGGGGCCGCCGAGGCCGAGCACGAGGACGTAGGGCAGGAGCTCGGCCATCGTGACGAGGCCCATGGCCGTGGCGTTGCCGCCGGAGCCCATCGCGAGCCAGGGCAGGACGATGAAGGTCATGCCGGTCCCGAGGAGAGCCAGCGACTGGGCCGCGAGGAGCCCGGCGAGGCCGAGTCCCGGCCGCGTCGCGGCCCTCATCGCGGTCCTCCGGAGAGCTTGGGGAGGATCTGCAACTGCACCGCGACGAAGCCCCTGCCGCTTTCCTCGGGCCCCGCGGGATCGTGCCGGGGATAGCGGCGGACCAGGGCCTCGATCTCCCGCTCGAGCTCGAGCGCCTCCTCCGGACTGATCCGGAGCGCCCAATCGCTCAGCGCGCCTGCGCGGGCCCAGTCCTCGGGCGCCTCCGGCAAGGCATCGATCCACTCCAGCATCCGCCGGGAAGCGCCGCCGGCCACCGACTTCAGGAACTCGGCGCCGAGCATCGACGATTCCGCGTCGCGGGAAAAGGAATCGTAGTCGAAGTAGGTCGAGGGTCGGGCCGCCTTCCACCATCGCTCCCGCCCCGAGCCCCGCCCCTCGTCCTCGACTATGAAACCGAAGTCGGCGAGTTGCCGCAGGTGGTAGCTCGTGGCTCCGCTCGACTCTCCGAGCATCGACGCGAGCATGCTCGCCGTGGCCGGCCCTCGCTCGCGGAGCGCGCCGAGGAGGCGGACGCGGAGGGGATGCGCCAGTCCTTTGAGGTTTCTCGGGTCGAGCCGGCTGTCGCGGTCGGGATCGAAGCAGGCTTCCTTGTCGATGGTCATAATGCAAATATACCTTTGCAAAATATATTTTGCAATAGGGGAAAGTGAAAAATCGATAGGTCGGCTTTCCCGGGGATCAGCGAGAACGTCAGCTCGTTCGAGAGCCCAGGGAACAGGCCCGCTCAGCGGCCCTTGGCCGCCTGCGCCCCGAAGCCCGCGACGAGCTTGGGGTCGCCCAGGGCGATCCAGGCCGCGGGGCCCTCGACGAGGCGCTCGCGCGCGACGCGGACCACGTCCTCGGCCCGGACGGCCGCGATGCGGTCGGCGAGGCGGAAGAAGCCGGTGCCGTCGCCCCCGGCCGCGAGGTCGCGGACGATGCGCGCGGCGATGTCCGCGGAGCCGTCGGCCTTCGCGTAGGTCCTCGACACGGCGCGGAGGAGGTAGGGGCCGAGGTTGCCCGCGATGTCGCCCATCGCGCCCGAGGAGGTCGCGTCGAGGCAGGAGCCGGAGGCGAGCGAAGCGGCGGCGGCCTCCGCCGCGGCCTTCGCCGCGAGGGGGTCGGAGCAGCCCTGGATCACGAGGCTGGCGGAGCCCGCCGAGGCGGCGGAGAGCCGCGTCCAGGCCGAGTAGGCGAGGGGGGGCTTCGAGGAGCGGAGGCGCAGGGCCACGAGGTCCTCGAGCATGGCGAGGGCGACCGAGAGGGCCGCGAAGTCCGGGCTCGAGGAGGGCGGCGCCCCGAACTCCGCGCGGAGGTAGGCCTTGCCCGCGTAGGCGGGGAAGGGCTCGGCCGCGACGAGGGCGCGGAGGGGCAGGGCCGGCTGGGCGGAAGGGGTCGGTCCCCGGCGCGGGATGGCCGCGAGGCGGGGCTCGAGCTCCCGCCCGAGCTCGGCGGGGTCGAAGTCGCCGACCACCGAGACGCGGATGCGCTCGGCGCCCGCGCCCTCGGCCCAGAAGCGGAGCACGTCGTCCCGCTTGATGGCCGCGAGGGAGGCGGCGCTCCCGCGCGGCGGCAGGGCGTAGGGATGGCCGCGATAGGCGGCGGAGCGCAGGAGGGCCGCGGCGCGGAGGCCGGGATCGCCGGACTCGCGCCGCTCGGCGAGCTTGAAGTCGCCCATCACGCGGTCGAAGTCCTCGGCGCGGAAGGAGGGGCCGATGAGCGACGAGGCGACGATGTCGAGCATCCTCGGCATGATCGAGGCGGGGCAGGCGAGCTCGAGGGCGACGTCGTCGAAGTCGTCGACGCGGAGCTCGAGGACGGCGCCGGCCGCGTACAGGGCCGCGTCCACGCTGCCGGGCTTCGCGCCCATGGGCCCCTTCGCGGCGCAGGCCAGGGCGATCGCGGGCAGGCCGGCGAGGCGCTCGGGGTAGGCGCCGGGCACGAGGGCGATGCGCGCGGCCGCCGCGACGCGCCCCGGCTGCCGCTTCGCGGAGAGGACGAGGCCGTTCGGGAAGGTCCGCGAGTAGTACTGCGAGAGCGAGACCTCGAGGTAGCTCGGCTTGCGCGGCGGCGCGGCCGGGGGCGGCGCCGGCCTCTCCGCGGCGGAGGGGGCGAGGGCCAGGAGGGGCGGCTGCTCCTCGGGGACCTGGGGCGGGGCGGGCTGCGCCGCCGCGGAGGGAGCGGGCGCGGTCGGGCGGCTCGGCTCGGGGGCGGGGACCGCGGCCGGAGGGACCGGCGCGGGAGCCGGGACGAGGGCCTCGGCGGGCGCGGGGGCCGGACCGGGCGCCGCCTGGGCGGGCGCGGGGGGCACGTTGGGCGAAACAGGTTGCGCGACGGCGGCCCCGGCCGCGGCGGCGGGAGGCGGCGCCGGCTCGGGCTTCGGCCGCGTGGCGCAGGAAAGGGCGAGCGCGAGGGCGAGCGAGGCCGCGAGGGGGAGGGCGGCTGCCCCGCGGAGGCGCCGCGGCGACCTCATCGCTTCCACCAGAACGCGTTCTCGGGGCCGATGGTCTCGAAGCCGCCGGCCTCGAAGGAGCGCTTCTCCTTCGCGAAGTCGGCGGGGTTCATGCGCACCGCCACCACCTCGAGGTTCCGCATGACGTACGTGTCGAGGAAGGCGGCGAGCTCCTTCGGCCCGCACTTGGCCAGCGCCTCGGGGAAGCCGAGGAAGTAGTCGACGGAGGCCGAGGCCCACCAGTACGCGAGTTCGTCGACCATGGCCCCCGAGGAGTCGAGGGCGAGGGCCCTCGCGTCGGCCAGCCGCTTGCGCGCGGCCTCGTAGTCGGCGGGGGAGAAGTACTTCGGATCGGCCCGCATCGCGGTCATTTCGAAGCCGCGCGAGCGCTCCTTGAAGGCGCGGGCGCGGTCGACGGCGGGCAGGGCGGGATCGACGACGAAATAGCCCGAGACCGCGATCCAGGCGCCGTCGCGCTGCCCGAGGTAGCTCGCGGAGATCGAGTCGGCGCCGTAGAGCTTCGGCACGTTCTTCATGAGCTCGGACTTGAAGCGCCCGTCGGGCTTGGCGAGCAGGGCGCCCCAGAGCTCGGCCGCGCAGGCGGCTCCCTGGTCCCCCTGCGCGCCGAGGTCGGGTCCGCGGTAGCGGGCTTCCACGGCTCCGAGGCCCTCGGGCAGGGAGGGATCGGGGAAGACTATCCACGCGGGCCGCGCGACGCCGGGCCGGGGCTGCGGCGGCAGGGGCTTGGCCCAGGGATCCGCGCCGGCCTTCCAGGAGCCGAAGAGGCGCTCGACCTCGGCGCGCACCGACTCCGCGTCCACGTCGCCGCCGACGAAGAGGGCGGCGTTGTTCGGCACGAACCAGGTCGACTGCAGGGCGCGGAGCGACTCGGGCGTGGCGGCGCGCACGGCCTTCTCGGTGCCCGCCGGGTCGCGTCGCCAGGGATACTTCGAGAAGAGCCGCCTCGTCATGGCGGCCTCGTAGATCGTGTCCGGCTGCGCCGCGAGCGATCGCAGCTCCTGGGCGACGACTTCCTTCTCGGCCTCGAGGCCCGACGAGAAGTCCGCCGGCGGCAGGACGGCCCGGGAGAAGAACGCGAGGCCCTCGGACAGGCTCGACGAGGGCAGGGCGAGCCAGTAGCTCACCCGCTCGGCCGAGGTGCCGCCGTTCCACTCCGAGGCGCCCATGCGCGCGAGCTCGGCCTTGACGCCCTCGGCCCCGTCGCCCCTGAAGAGGAGGTGCTCATAGAGGTGGAAGACGCCGGCGTTGTCCGCTCCCTGCGAGATCGCGCCCGCGCGGAAGGCGAGCTGTATCCTCGCGAGGGGCACCGCGGCGTCGCGGTAAACGTAGAGCTCGAGGCCGTTGCGCAGCTTGAAGCGACTCAGGTTCTCCGCGGCCGGGGCGGGCGCGGCCGCGTCGGCCGGCGCCGCGGCCGCGCCCTGGGCCGAGAGGAAGGAGGCCGCCAGGGCGAGGGCGCAGAGCGCGGCGATTCGCAGCCGTATCATCGGAAGACCTCCTTCGAACCCGTCGCGCAGGCGGCCAATAGTAGCCCGCTCGGAAAAGCGTTGTCAAGGAAAAGGGCGGGGCGCGCGCGGGGCCTCGCTTGAAGGCGCGGGCCGCCCCGTGCTAGCATGCCGCGACGATGCGGAATCACGCGAGGGGCGCTGCGGGCTACGCGAGGAGGGGCGACTCGAGCCTCGGCTGGAGGCGCGCGCGCGCGCTGATGGCGGCCGCCCTCCTTCGGGAGATCGAGACCCCCGAAAGCTCCCTCGTGCTCCCCGCCTCGCCCGCTCCCCGCGCGGGGCCGTCCCCCTTCGCGCGGCGGCGGCGTCCTTGGCCGCTCCGAGCCGCCGGGGCGGCCGCGAAGGCCCTCGCCCTCGCACTCGCATTCTACCTGCTCGCCACCAGTCTCCTCGTCGCCTGCTACCGCCGCGTGGATCCCCCCGTCACCGTCCTCATGGCCTGGCGCAAATTCGGTTTCGGATGGAGGATCGAGCCGCCCAGGCCCGTCCCGCTCCGCAGGATCCCCTCGCAGGTGAGGCGCATGCTCATCTCGGTCGAGGACGGGAAGTTCTACGAGCACTTCGGCCTCGACTTCGAGGCCTTCCGCAACGCGCGCGAGATCAACGCGCGGATCGGGAAGCCCCTCTACGGCGGCAGCACCCTCACGATGCAGGTGGCGCGGACCCTCTTCCTCGTCCCGGTCAAGAGCTACCTCCGCAAG
>CAYNPQ010000168.1:0-6679 GCA_964399065.1 uncultured Treponemataceae bacterium
TCTCCTGCGCCCCGAAGCCGATCCTCGTCGGTTTCGCCGGCTCGATAACCGGCAAGAACTCCGACCTCGGGATAGACGGCAGGGAGGCCGTCGAGATGGCCGTGGACGAGGCCAACGCGGCCGGCGGCATCCGGGGCCGCAGGCTGCGCCTCGAGGTGCGGGACGACGGCGGCGACCCCGGCCTCGCGGCGCGCAACCAGCTTGAATTGGCCAAGGAGGGCGTCGTCGCCGTCATCGGCCACTCGACGAGCGCCCTGACCCTCCCGGCCCTCGCCCAGGAAGGCGCGAAGGGCCTCGTCACCATCGCGGCGACGGTCAGCACGCCCCTCCTGACGGGCAAGGACGACTACTTCTTCCGGGTGGGATCGGATTCGAGCGTCGAGGTGCTGCAGGCGGCGGCCTATCTCCGCGAGCGGCTCGGCGCGAGGACGATCGTCGGCGCCTACGACTCCTCGAACGCCGCCTACGCCGAGACCTGGTACCGCGACCTCGCGCGCCGCTTCACCGAGCTCGGCGGGAAGGCGGCCGAGCCCGTCCCCTTCTCCTCGGGGAACATCGGATCCTGGGAGGGCATCGCCGCGGCCGTCGTCGCCTCGGCGCCCTCCTTCGACGCCATCGCCATCGCGGCGGGTTCCGCGGACACGGCCCTCGTCGCCCAGCGGCTCCGCCGCCGCGGCGTGGCCGCCCCGATCCTCTCCTCGAGCTGGGCCGAGACCCGGGAGACCATCGAGCAGGGCGGCGAGGCGGTCGAGGGAATGCTCTTCTCGGAGACCTTCGACGTCCGCTCCGTCTCGCCGGCCTACCTCGTCTTCTCCAAGGCGTTCCGCGAGCGCTACGGCCGCGACCCGACCTTCTCCGCGGCCCACCACTACGAGGCCGCCCTGTACCTCTTCAAGGCCCTCGAGCTCGCCGGCCCGCGCGGGCGCCTCCGCGAGGCCCTCCTCCGGATCGAGCGCATGGAGGGGCTCCAGGGCGAGATCCTCTTCGACCGCTTCGGCGACGCGACGAGGAAAGGCGTCATGCTCGAGATCAGGAACGGCGCCTTCCGTTCGGCGGCCGGCCCGTGAGGCCCCGGAGCCTCGCCGGCCGCGTCCTCGCGGCCGCCGTCCTCGCGGCGGCCCTGCCTGTCCTCGTCGCCGGCGCGGTCACCGTCCTCTTCATCGACGCCGGCGCCCGCCGGGACGCGGAGCGGTACTTCGAGGAGACGGCGCGCCTCGCCGCCCTCGCGACCGCCGACCTCCTCGAGGCCCCGGAGCGCCTCCTCGAGGTGGCGGCGGCGGGTCTCGGCGCCGGGCCCGCGGGCCGGGAGGCCCTGCTCCGCGGCCTCCTCGGGAGCTACCCCGCCCTCGAGCGGATCGACCTCATCGCGAGCGACGGCCGGATCGCCGCCTCCTCGCCGCCGAGGATCGACCTCGAGGGCAATTCGCTGACGGGCGCCGACTTCTTCCGCCGCATCGAGGCCGGGGCGAGGAGCGCCTGGTCCCCGGTCTCCATCGACGCGAGGACGGGCATGCCCACGATCGTCATCGCGGTCGCCGCGCAGGGCTCCGTCCTCGCGGGGACCCTCGACCTCTCCGAGCTCCGCCGCCTCGTCAGCGGCATCGATCCCGCTGGCCGCGGCTTCGTGGCCGTGGTGGATTCCGCGGGCAAGTTCGTCGCCCATCCCGATCCCGGCGTGGTCGCCCGCCGCGAGAGCGCGAAGGCCGTGCCCGCCATCGCGGCCGTCCGCGGCGAGGACCTGCGGATCTCGGAGCGCGTGCCCGCGGAGGCCGCCTGGCCCGGCTCGGCGCCTCCGGCGGGCGCAGGCGGGCCCTGGACCGTCGCCGCGAGGTCAGCGGGCGGGCTCGGCATGACGGTCGCCGTCTTCCGGGACTCCGGCGACCTCGAGGCGCCCGTGCGGCGCGCCGTCCTCGCCCTCGGCGCCTCCGTCCTCGCGGCGGTCGCGGCCTCGACCCTCCTCGCGGCGGCGGCCGCGCGCGGCGTCGCGCGGCCGGTCCGCAGCCTCGTCGGCCTCGCCGCCCGCATCGGCGCCGGCGACTACGGCGCCGCGCGCGAGCCGCTCGGGCTCGCGGAGCTCGACCGCCTCGGCGAGGCCCTCGGCTCCACCGCCGCCAAGGTCGCCCTCCGCGAGTCCGAGCTCCGGGCCTCCCTCCGCGAGAAGGAGGCCATGGCCCAGGAGATCAACCATCGCGTCAAGAACAACCTCGCCGTCCTCCTCGGCCTCCTGAGCCTGGCCGGGCGCGACGAGGACGATCCGCGCTTCGCGGCCAAGATGGCCGACATGCGGCGCCGCGTCTACGCGATGGCCGCCGCCCAGGAGATGCTCTACGCCGAGGCCGAGCTCGCCTCCATCGACATGCGCGGCTACCTCGGGGCCGTCGCCGGCGAGCTCCGCGCCGACGGACTCCTCGACGGTGGGCGGATCTCGGTACTGGTCGAGGGGGAGGCGCTCCGCCTGCCCGTGGACCGCGCCGTGCCCCTCGGCCTCATCGCGAACGAGCTCCTGACCAACGCCGCGCGGCACGCCTTCCCCGACGGCCGCCGCGGGACGATCGTGGCCCGCCTCGCGCTCTCGGGCGGGGACGCGGCCCTCGTCGTGTCGGACGACGGCGTCGGCCTCGACGAGGGCGGGTCCGGGAGGCCGGCCCTCGGCCTCGAGCTCGTCCGGCTCCTCGCCGGGCAGCTCGGCGGCGCCTTCGCCCTCGAGTCGGCCGCGGGCCTGACCGCCCGCGTTGATTTCCCGGTGACGGCGGGGGTATCATCGGCCGGGGGCTCGAGGTAAGGCCGAGGACAGCGGCATCGGCGTCGTCTTCGTCACCTCCTACCGGGCGGACTCCTTCGCCGCGGAGCTCGCGGCCACGCCCCACGACGGCTTCGTCAGCATGTTCGAGTTCGAGTTCGAGTTCGAGTCCGCCCTGCCCGCCTGAGCGCGGAGCCTCCGGGCCTCCATGAAGGCGCGGAGGTTGCGGCTCAGCACGGGCCGGTGGGCGGCCAGGGTCTCCGCGTCCTCGGTGGACAGGAGGCGGGCGAGGGCCGCGTCCGCCTCGGCGCCCTCCGCGCCCGCGAGGATCAGCTCGGTCTCGCGCCGGCCGAAGGGGCCGTGCGGCACGAGGCCGGCCCGGAAGGGCGCGTCCTCGGGGCAGGCGAGCTGGCAGCGCCCGCAGCCGATGAGCGCGTTGTGCGAATCCGGGGCGAGCCAGGAAGGGAACTCGCCCTCGATCTCGTTGAAGAGGGAAAGGCAGCGCCCGGCGTCGATGCAGCCGGGCTCCGGCGGGATGGCCCCGGTGGGGCAGGCCCCTTCGCAGAGCCGGCAGGAGGCGCAGCGCCCGAGGAAGGCGGGGCCGGGCGGGGGCGGGATCTCCGCGCCCGGGGCCTCGGCCCAGAAGGCGGAGAGGACGATCGAGGTCCCCATGCCCTCGACGTAGAGGATGTTGTTGCGCCCGTAGCGCCCGAGCCCCGACCAGGCCGCCAGGGTCTTCAGGGGGAGGAGCCCGGCGCGCTCGACCCTTCCCCCGAGCCCCGCCGCCAGCGCGTCCCGGACCTCGGCGCGCGTGAGGCCGCCGACGTAATAGTTCGGCGGCAGGAGGACCTCGAAGCGCCCCTCGGAGCCCTCGAGCCCGACGAGGCGGCCCGGGACGAAGAAAGCCGCCACCGCGAGGGCCCGCGCCCATTCGAAGCCGGCCGGCCTGAGGGCCCGGGCCTCGCCGATGTAGGAGCGGAAGACCTCGTTCGCCGTCACCTCGGGCGAGGAGAGCCGCGCCCTCCAGGCCTCGTCGATGGCAGGGAGGCTCTCGACGCCGAGGAGGGCGTAGGCCAGCGGAGTCCCTCGTACCTCGATTCTATTCGTCATGTCCTTCCTCCTTTTCCCGCCTCCTCGACGAAGGTCGCGAGCATCTTCTCAAGGAGGCGGACGAGCTCCGCCCGCTCCTCCTCGCCGAAGCCGCGCCAGGCCCGCTCGAGGAGGATCCCCGAGATTTCGTCGAAGTCGCCCTTGATCGCGTAGGCCTTCGGGAGGAGCTCGAGTACCACGCCCCGCGCGTCCTCGGGGTCGGGGAGCCGCCTGAGGTAGCCCTGGCGCTCGAGGCGATTGGCCATCTCCGTCAAAGTGGACTTCTTGCGGCTCCGCGATCGCAGGAGCTCCTTCATCCCGGCGCGTCCGCCCCTCCCGTAGAGCGTGGAGAGGAGGGCGCCGTGCGAGACCTTGAGGTCCGTGATGCCCCGGGCCCGGAGCTCCGTTTCGAGGAGCTCGACGCTCCGGGCGCGGATGGCGCTGATGAGGGCGATGATGTGGTCGGTTCGCACAGGAGTATTATAGTTCAAAATTGAACAAAATCAAGCGTGCTAGTGGTATGAAGATTTGGGAGTGATTGAACCGCCCGAACGATTCAAAGACACTGAAGTCAAGAAGTCTCGCGCAAAGGCGCCAAGACCTGGCCGTGAATGCCGAGACGCTGCATCGTTCCATTCACCTTACTGGTCTTTGCGTCTTTGCGCGACCTTTCTTGAATTCATGATAACTCTTCGTCGCTCCACAACTCGCGCTACTACCCTTAAGCTTCGTGACACTGGCTGCGTTATACTATTTTATACATACATCCATGGCTTGATATTCTGGCATAAATGGAATATGTTTGCTTTATCATGGACGAAAGACAAGAACGTCTAGAAAGTGCGAGTATTGAGGAGCTGGTGGAGGGTTTCTCCGCCAGTGATTCGGACTTCGCCTGCCTGCACTGCGATGCCCGTTTCGAGCAAGGCATCGTGTACCAGGTCGGGGACAGGCTCCTCGAGGCGAGGCGGGCCGCGGCCGAGCATGTCGAGTCGACGCATGGCGGGGCCTTCCGCGCCCTCTCCTCCCTCGGCGATGAGGCGGCCGGCCTTCCCGAGGTGCAGGGGCGCGTCCTCCGGCTCCTGTATGAGGGCTTGGACGACTCCCGGATCGCCGCTGAGCTCGGGGGGAGGTCGGCCTCGACGGTGCGGAACCATCGCTTCGCCCTGAGGCGGCGCGAGACCGAGGCGAGGCTCTTCCTCGCGCTGATGCGGCTCCTCGAGGCCAAGGGCGCGGGGCCCGGCCGCTTCGTCGCCTACCCCGCCTCCATGCCCATGCGCGACGAACGGGCCGCGATCACCGCGGAGGAGGCCGCCGTCATCGAGGAGCGCTGCCTCCGTCCCCTCCCCGGCGGCTTCGCGATCTCGTCCTGGCCGAAGAAGCAGAAGGACAAGCTCGTCCTCCTGAAGCGGGTGGCCTCGCTCTTCGAGCCGGGCCGGCGCTACCGCGAGGCCGAGGTCAACGCGATCCTCTCGCCGGTCTGGCCGGACCACGTGACGATCCGGCGCTACCTCATCGAGTACCGCTTCCTCGACCGGAAGCCGGACGGCAGCGAGTATTGGAGGGTCTGACCCTAGAAGAGCAGCTTGATGCCGCCTATCGCGACCAGGACGCGGGCGACGTTCTCGAAGGCCTTCTGCGGCAGGCGCTTGAGGAGGAGGAGGCCGAGGATCTCCCCGACGGCGACGGCCGGCAGGAGGATGAGGTCGATCCCGAGCGATCCGAGGGTGATGAGGCCGAGGCCGATGCTGAAGGGCCACTTCACGAGGTTGACGACGAGGAAGAACCAGGCCTGGGTCCCGATGAAGTCCTCCTTCGAGAGCCCCATCGCGAGGAGGTAGATGGTCATGAGGGGGCCGGCCGCGTTGGCTACCATGGAGCAGAAGCCGGCGAGGATCCCGACGGCGATCGCGGCGGGGAGGTTGCCCTGGGGCAGGGAGAGTCCCTTGCCCGCGCGCAGGAGGTCGAGGGCGAGGAGGGCGAGGATGAGGCCCCCCAGGAAGGGCTTGAAGGCGGCCTCGGGGATGCGGTCCATGGCGAGGAAGCCGCCGACCACGCCGATCAGGGCCCAGGGCAGGAGGCCCCGCAGGATCGGCCAACGCGCCCTCCGCGACAGGAGGATGACGGCCCCGAGGTCGGCGGCGCTCAGGAGGGGGAGGATGAGGCCCGTGGACTGCTTCGCGGGGACCGCGAGGGCGGCGAGGAGGACGGCGAAGACGCCGAGGCCGGGGATGCCGGTCTTGGTGAAGCCGGTGACGAGCGCCGCGCCGCCCAAGGCGGCCCAGGATGCCGGATCGAAGTTCACGCGCTGCCTCTCGGGCCGGCTTCAGCGCGGGATGGAGCGCTCGAGGTAGTTCGAGTAGTCCTCGACCTTCTGGCGGTACTCGCGGCGCATGAGATCGCTCGAGATGAGGAAGTCCGCGCTCGCGCGGTTGCAGGCCATGGGGATGTTGTAGAGGACCGCGATGCGCAGGAGGGCCTTCACGTCGACGTCGTGGGGCTGGGGCGACATCGGGTCCCAGAAGAAGATGACGATGTCGACGCCGCCCTCGGCGATGAGGGCGCCGAGCTGCTGGTCGCCGCCCAGGGGGCCGGACTTGAGCCGGCGCATGGAGAAGCCCTCGGGGAGGCGGCCGCCCGCCTTGGCGGCGATGGTCTCCTCGACCATCTTGCCCGTCGTGCCCGTGCAGACGAGGTCGTGGCCGACGAGGGTGCCCCAGTTGTACTGGACCCACTCCGCGAGGTCGCGCTTCTTGTTGTCGTGCGCCACGAGGGCCACGCGCTTGCGCTTCTCCATCGTCCCTCCTTGCCCGGCCCCGATAGTAGCGCCGGAGGCCGGGCTTGGGGAAC
>CAYNPQ010000169.1:0-6669 GCA_964399065.1 uncultured Treponemataceae bacterium
TCGACGACGCGGCCTACGAGGCGGCCCACGCGGAGCTCCTCGGGCTGCTCGGGCCCTTTGAAAGCCGAGAGAGGCGGTAATATACTTCAGTTACAATCCTTTCACCGTGCGCGGGGGGGAGGCGCTATGTCGGCTCGTCGCTGGCCTTCGCGTTATCCGTTTCTCGTCTTCCTGGCGGTCATCACCCTCGGACGCGCGGCGCTCTGGCCCCAGGAATTCGGCTTGCGCGCCGATGTCTCGCTGCCCGTGGGCGGATCCGGCTCCATTTTCTCGGCCGCGCCCGGCGTCGAGGCCGCTTTCGGCCTTCCCCTCCTGCCTTCCGGGCTGATCCGGGCCTCGGCCGTGGCAGGATACCGGCTCCAGGGCGTACGCGTGCTCGAGGAGAACCTCTCCATCGCCGGCGGAGGGCTCTCGCTGTCGGCGGCCTATCCGATACTCAAGATCCTGAAGGCCGGGTTCATCATCGAGGGAGGCGCCTACGCCGCGATCGTCGAGAGCGGCGAGCTTCTTTCCGCTGCGCCATGGCTCGACGCCTCCGCGGGCATCGAATTGGCGTTGTTCCCGCGTCTCTCCTTCGATGTCGGCGCCGGGTGGAGGCGCTACTGGAACATGGCGGACACCATCGTCGTGTCGGCGGGCGCCAGGCTCCGCACCGATCCCGCGGCCCGGGCGAGATCGACGGGCCCGCACCCGCTCATCGAGCTCGAGCGAGACGCCGGCCGCCTGGTCATCGGCTCAACCGAGCTCAAGCCGGTATATCCCGTCTTTTATGGATGGTACGATCGCAATCCCCTCGGCTCCATCAGGATCGAGAACTCGGGAGCCTCGCCCGTCGAGAAGCTGATGGTCACCTTCGACGTCAGGCAGTACATGGACACGCCGAGGGTGATCCCCGTACCGAAGGCCCTCGGCCCGGGAGAGGGACTCGAGCTTCCCCTCTTCGCCGTGTTCTCGCGCAGGATCCTCGAGGAGTCGGAAGGGGCCAAGGTCGCGGCCAACCTCCAATTCCAGTACGAGACCCAGGGCAGGTCGAGGACTTCCTCCGCCTCCATCACGCTGGAGATCCTGAACCGCAACGCGCTCACCTGGGACGACGACCGCAAGGCCGCGGCCTTCGTCACCGCCAAGGATCCCGTCGTGATGGAATTCGCGAGGAACGCCGTCGCCGCGGCCTCCTCCCTTCCCGAGTCCCAGCGCTTCGGGCGGGACCTCCTCCTTTCCGTCGCCATGTACGAGGCCCTCCGCATCCACGGCATGAGTTACGTCGTCGACCCCGCATCCTCCTACGCGGATCTCTCCGCGAAGGGCGGCGGCGTTGTCGACTACCTCCAGTTCCCCCGCCAGACCCTACAATTCAAGTCCGGAGACTGCGACGATCTCTCGGTGCTCTATTGCGCCCTCCTCGAATCGGTCGGCGTCGAGACTGCCTTCGTCACGGTGCCGGGCCACATCTTCGCGGCCCTGCCCGCCGCCGACGCGTCTCGCTCGGCGAGCGCATCGGGCCGGCGCTGGATGCCCGTCGAGCTGACGATGACGCGGAGCCCCTTCGTCGACGCGCGGGCCAAGGGGTTCGATCTCTGGGGGAAGGGCGGCGAATCCTCGAGACTGCTACCTGTCCGAGAGGCTTGGAAAGAGTACCCGGCCGTCGCCTTCTCGGAGGCCTCCCGCCTCGATCCGCTGCCGCAGGCCAAGCTCGCCGAGGCGATCGGGGCTTCCTTGGCGGCCCTGATCCGCGAGGACCTCGGATACCGCCTCGCCGGCCTGGATCCCGCGTCCCGCGATCCGCGGGTCCAAAACAAGATCGGCATCGCCTACGCGCAGTCGGGATCGTACCGCGAGGCCCGCGCCGCCTTCGCGAAGGCCCTCGCCCAAGGCGACTACGCCCCCGCCCTCGTCAACCTCGGGCATCTCGGCATGCTCGAGGGGGATCCGAAGGGAGCCCTGGCCTTTTACGCGCGCGCCTCCGCCGCCTCGCCCGGCAACGCCGCCGCCCTCGCGGGGAGGGCGAGCGCGCTGACCGCCCTCGGCGATCGGGCCGGGGCGGACGCCCTGCTCGCCGCGGCCGGCGCCGGCAAGGCGGCCCCGGCGGGCGGAAACCAGCCAGGAGCCCGCGGCGCTTACGAAGGAGGACCGTCCGGGGGGACGGCCTGGGAGGAAGAATGAGCCCAAGGAATCGCGTCGCCAAGGCGGCCGCGCTCGCGAGCCTCGTACTCCTGGCCGCGTGCAAGCAGGTCTCCCTCGACCAGTACTTCCAGGAGCGCATCGCCGAGACCGTGGAGCGCTCGGGCAATCCGCCCCCGGCGCCGGCGCGACCGACGCTCTCCTCCGCCACGGGAAGCATAGCGGTCTCCTGGCCCGCCGTGCAGGGGGCGCGTTCCTACCAAGTCTGGATCGCCGAGAACGGAGACTCGGGCTCGGCGAGGCTCGGGGCGGAGCCCGAGCAGGCGAGCGCGACGATAGAGGGCCTCCAGAACGGCATCGCCTATTTCGTCTGGATCAAGGCGGTCAACCTCGCCGGGGCGGGGCCCTTCAGCGACGCGGGCAGCGCCTCTCCCATCGGCATACCCGCCCTCGGCGCGGCGGCGGCCGACGACTCCTGCATCGACCTCTCCTGGAGCCCGGCGCCGGGCGCGTCCGCCTACGATGTATACGCCTCGACCGCGAACGACATCTCCTCGGCCCTGCTCATGGGGCAGGACGTCTCGGGGACCAGCTACAGGATCACGGGCCTCCTCAACGACGTCCCGTACTGGTGTTGGGCGGTCGGCAAGCGGCCGGGCGGCAAGGGTAGCGCCAGCGAGCCCTTGAGCGCCACGCCCTTCGCCGCCACCAGCGTGCCCGAAAAGCCCGGGATTCCCGTTCTCGCGGCAACCGCGACGGGAACCCTGACGGTGTCCTGGCCCGTGATCGCCCATGCCACGCTGTACAAGGTGAGGTACGGGAGCGACACGGATTTCGCGTCCTCCCTCCAGTGGGGAGGGCCCACGACGAGCCTCTCCGCCTCGATCGCCGGCCTGCTCGACGGCGCCAGGTACTACGTTTGGATCTGCGCCTGGAACTCCCTCGGCGACGGGGAGTGGAGCGGCGCGGCGACCATGCTCACGCTTCCCGCCGCGCCGCCCGGCGTCGTCGCGGTCGCCGGGGCCGGAGCCCTGAGCGTCTCGTGGTCTCCCGCGGCGAGCGCGATCGACTACGAGCTCCGCTACGGAAGCGGCGACGACGCGTCCGCGGCGCAGGCTTGGCCGTCGAATCCCACGGGAACAAGCCTCGAGCTGACGGGGCTCGAGGCCGGCGTCACCTATTCCGTGTGGGTCCGCGCGCGCAACGATTCCGGATCAGGCGCCTACGGGGTCTCGGCACCCGTGACGACCGTCCCTCCGGCTCCCGGCGCGCCTTCGCTCGCGGCCACGGCCGCGGGAAGCCTCGCCCTCTCCTGGGCGGCCGCGCGCGGAGCTTCCTCCTATGAGCTCTACTACGCGTCCAGCGACAGCCTCGCCGACGCGACGACGTGGTCCGCCGACCTTTCGGAACCGACCGCCACGATAACCGGGCTTTTGGAGGGAACGGTCTATCACGCTTGGGTGAAGGCCAAGAATGCCGCGGGCGCCGGGCCCGTGAGCGCCTCGGCGAGCCTCCGGACCCTCCCGGCCGCGCCCGGGACGCCGACCGTCGCCGGGGGAACGGGACAGCTGGGGGTCTCCTGGGGCGTCGTCGAGGGCGCCTCCTCGTACGAACTCTGGTATGGCACCAACGCTGCGAGCGCCTCGGCGAGTCTCTGGGGCGAACAGCCGGCCTCTCCCTCCGCCACGATCACGGGCCTCTCGAGCGGTGCCACGTACTACGTCTGGATCAAGGCCAGGAACGAGTCGGGCGCGAGCGGCCTCAGCGCGCCCGGTCTCGCGGTGACCGCCCCGCCGGCGCCGGCGGCGCCGGCAGTCATGGGCGGGACGGGAAGGATATCCGCATCCTGGGCGGCGACGGCGGGGGCCACGTCGTACGAGGTTTGGTACGGCACCGGCGCGGACCCCGCGTCGGCCGCGCTCTGGCCCGATCAACCGAGCTCGCCCGCGGTCACCATCACCGGCCTGGCCACCGAGACGAAGTATTACGTCTGGATCAAGGCGATGAACTCCTCGGGGAAGAGCGGCCTCAGCGAGGCCGGCACGGCCTCGACGACGCCGCCCTCGGCCGATTCCCCCTCCGTGACCGGCGGGGCGGGCAAGATCACCGTGGACTGGCCCTCGATACCGAACGCGATAGGGTACCAGGTCTGGTATGGCAACTCGACCGATTCTGCGGCCGCGAGCCTCTGGTCCGAGCCGACGACCGCCGGCTCGGTCGTCATCACGGGCCTCGCGGGCAGCACCACCTACTATGCCTGGATCAGGGTGAAGACCGCGGGAGGCACCGGCGGCTTCGGCCTGCCCGGCAGCGGCATGACCGCGCCGGACGCGCCCGGCGCGCCCACGGTGACCGGCGGCTCGGCCCAGGCGAGCGCGAGCTGGACGGCGGCGGCGGGAGCATCCTCCTACGAAGTCTGGTACGGCGCGTCGGGCGATCCGGCGGGCGCGAGCCTGTGGACAACCCAGCCGATCTCGCCGAGCGTCACGATCTCCGGGCTCGCGAACGGCACCACTTATTATGTGTGGATCAAGGCGAAGAACGCCTCGGGGGCGAGCGGCTTCTCCGCGGCCGGCAGCGCGATGACGATCCCCGCCGCGCCCGGAGCGCCGACGGTCACGGGCGGCTCGGGGCAGGTGGGCGCCTCGTGGTCGGGGGCGACCGGGGCCACGTCGTACGAAGTGTGGTACGGCACGTCGAACAACTCCGCGGCCGCGAGCCTGTGGACGACGCAGCCGAGCTCGCCGGGCGCGACCGTCACGGGACTCGCGAGCGGCACGACCTACTACCTGTGGGTCAAAGCCAAGAATGTCTCGGGCGCGAGCGGCTTCTCCGGGGCGGGAAGCGCGATCACGATCCCGGCTGCGCCCTCTGGGCCGACGGTGACCGGAGGATCCGGCCAGGTGACGGCGACGTGGAGCGGAGTCGCCGGGGCGACGCAGTACGAGGTCTACTACAAGCAGACGACGTCGCTGACCGACACGTCGGGCGCTTCGACCTACAGCACGACGCTGACGGGGACGAGCGCGACGATAGGCTCGCTCTCGAGCGGCCTGACCTATTGCGTGTGGGTGAAGGCGAAGAACGGGACGGGAGCGAGCGGGCTCTCGGGAGGAGGCAGCGCGATCACGGTCCCGGCGGCGCCCACGGGGCCGACGGTGACCGGCGGATCCGGCCAGGTGACCGCGACCTGGAGCGGGGTGGCCGGGGCGACGCAGTACGAGGTCTATTACAAGCAGACGACCACCCTGACCGACACCTCGGGCGCCTCGACCTATAGCACGACCTTGACGGGGACGAGCGCGACGATCGGCTCGCTCTCGAGCGGCCTGACCTATTGCGTGTGGGTGAAGGCGAAGAACGGTGCGGGAGTGAGCGCCCTCTCCGGAGGGGGGAGCGCGATCACGGTCCCGGCGGCGCCTGCCGGCCCGACGGTGACGGGAGGATCCGCCCAGGTGACCGCGACCTGGGCCTTGGTGACCGGGGCGACGCAGTACGAGGTCTACTACAAGCAGACGACGTCGCTGACCGACACGTCGGGCGCCTCGACCTACAGCACGACGCTGACGGGGACGAGCGCGACGATCGGCTCGCTCTCGAACGGGCTGACCTACTGCGTATGGGTGAAGGCGAAGAACGGGACGGGAGTGAGCGCCCTCTCCGGAGGGGGGAGCGCGATCACGATCCCGGCGGCGCCCGCCGGCCCGACGGTGACGGGAGGCGCGTCGCAGGTGACGGCGACCTGGACCGGAGTGACCGGGGTCACGCAGTACGAGGTCTACTACAAGCAGACGACGACGAACAGCACGACGGGGGCCTCGACCTACAGCACGACCTTCACGGGGACCACCGCGACGATCGGCTCGCTCTCGAGCGGTCTGACTTACTATGTTTGGGTGAAGGCAAAGAACGGGAGCGGCGTGAGCGGCTTCTCGCCTGGCGGCAGCGCGATCACGATCCCGGCCGCTCCCGGGGCGCCGACGGTCTCCTCGCCCGCTTCGCTCAACCTCAGCGCGACCTGGACTACGGTGACCGGGGCCGCCAGCTTCGACGTCTACCGGAACACCGCGAACAACTCGGCGACTGCCACCCTGACCAACTCCTCCGTCACGACCTTGCCCGTCACTCACGGCGCGCTCTCCGCGGACACGACGTATTATTACTGGATCAAGGCGAAGAACGGCTCGGGAACGAGCGGTTTCAGCTCGGCCGGGAGCGGGCGCCCCATCCCCGCCGCGCCGGCCGCGCCGACCCTGACGAAGCTTCCCAGTTTCACGGTCCAGGTCACATGGACCTTGGTGAACGGCGCGACTTCGTATGAAGTGTGGCGAAAGGTGAATTCCACGGATCCCACGGGAGGGACGGTCTATACGACGACGACGAACCTGTGTTCATTCGGCTCTCTGGGCCCCCTGCCGGTCTATTTCTGGTTGAAGTCGATCAACGCGGGGGGAACCTCGGGCTTCAGTTCCTATAGCGTCGTGACCCCGACGCCCTAGAGTATGTCGCGCAACGCGTCGAGGCGGCGGACCTCGTAGGTGGGCCGGA
>CAYNPQ010000170.1:0-2509 GCA_964399065.1 uncultured Treponemataceae bacterium
GCTGGTCGAGGTGGCCGGGGCTCATCGCGTCCCAGCCGTTGAGCTCGGTGATCGTCCCGAGGTGGACGAACCAGTACATCTGCAGGGCCTCCCAGAAGTCGCGCGGCTCGCGGGCGGGCACGCGCCTGCAGACCTCGGCGACGCGGCGGAGCTCGGCGGCGCGGCCGGGGTCGGCCTCGGAGGCCGCCATGGTTTCGGCCAACGCGGCGTGGCGTTCCGCGAAGGCGATGGCGCCGTCGCAGGCGGCGTCCATGGCCTTGAGCTCCTCGTCCTTCGCCATGGCCGCGGGATCGGCGCCCCAGTCGATCCTCGCGCGGGAGGCCGCGATGCGCGACTTCCGCGCGAGCATGCCCTCGCGGTAGATGGAGCCGTCGAGGGCGGTGTGGCCCGGCGCGCGCTGCTCCATGAACTCGGTGAAGAGGCCGGCGCCGTACATCGCCTTCCAGTCCTCGGGGATTCCGGCGAAGGCGCGGTCGCGCATGCTGCGGCCCTTCCAGTAGGGAATGACCTTCTCGCGGTAGGCCTCGAGGTCCGCGGCCGAGACCGCGTAGCTCGCCATGGGCCGCGAGTCGAGGACGCGGAGGTCCTCCTCCGAGTGGCAGGTCAGCTCGGGGAAGGAGGAGACCGCCTTGGGTCTCGGCCCCCGCTCGCCGACGATGAGCTCGCCGGGACCTATCCAGATCGTCTTCCGCTCGCAGAGGTTCTTGAAGTTGAGGGCGCGGAGCATGGGCGTCGAGAGCCTGCCCGACCACTCCTCGTGGAACTCGGTGGTCAGGAGGGCGCGCTCCGCCGAGAAGGCCGGCCTGGCCTCGAAGCTCTCCCGCCGCAGGGCGGCTATCCGCTCGTTCATCCTCATCCTCCTATGGCGGCCGAGAGGCCGCGGGCCTCGAGGGCCGCGCGGGCCCGCTCCAGGGCCGCGCCCTCCGGCGCGGCCGTCCCGTCGAGCCGGTACTCCGCGCCGCGCATGCGGTACTTCCCGCGGGCGGCGTCGTGGTAGGGCAGCAGGTGTATCGGGTAACGCGTCCCGAGTTCCCGGGAAATGAAATCAGCCAACGCGTCGATGTCGCCCGGGACGCCGTCCGCGCCGGGCAGGTCGTTGATCCCCGGCACGAGGGGGAGGCGGAGCCTGATGTCGGCGCCCGCGGCGGCGAGGGAGCGCAGGTTGCGCAGTATCGGCGCGTTCGGGACGCCTGTGGCCGCGCGGTGGCGCTCCGCGTCCATGAGCTTCAGGTCGAAGAGGAAGATCGGCCCGAGCCGCGCGGCCTCGAGGACGAGGCCCTCGTCGGCGTAGCCCGAGCTGTCGACGGCCGTCCCGATCCCCGCGTCGCGGCAGAGCGCCAGGAGCTCGAGGAGGAAGGCCGGCTGGGCGAAGGGCTCGCCGCCCGTGAAGGTCGCGCCGCCGCCGGACTCCTCGAAGAAGGGCAGGTCGCGCGCGAGCTCGGCGACGAGCTCCGCCGCCCCGACGCGGCGCCCCACGGCCTGCAGGGCCTCGGCGGGGCAGGCCGCCGCGCACCTTCCGAAGTCGGGGCAGGCCGCGCAGGGCCCCTCGCCCTCGACGACGAGGGCGCCCAACGCGTCGGGCGAAAGACGCAAGGGGCAGGCGCGGGCGCAGTCGCCGCAGCCGATGCAGCGCTCCGGCCTGAAGACGAGCTCCCGCGCCCGCTCCAGCCCCTCGGGGTTGTGGCACCAGAGGCAGCGCAGGGGGCAGCCTTTGAGGAAGACCGCCGTGCGTATGCCCGGGCCGTCGTGGAGGGCATAGCGCCGGATGTCGAAGACTATCCCCTCGCTCATCGCGCGGAGAGTCCCGTGGCGAAGTAGTAGGCGCGCACGTAGCGCTCCTGGGCCTCGTAGCTCCAGTGCACCTCGCGGATGTAGGCCGCGGCGCCGGCGAAGTCGCCGCCGCGCAGCAGGGACTCGATCTCGGCGTGCTCCTTGATCGACTCGAGCTCCCACTCCTTCACGTAGGAGGCGCGGCGGGGGAAATCGTAGAGCCGCTCCTTGAGGACGCGGACGTGGTGCACCAGGTCGCCGTTGTCGGAGAGGTCGAGGTAGACGTCGTGGAAGGCGAGGTTGGCCTCGTAGTAGGCGTCGAAGTCGTCCGCGTCGAGGGCGGCGCCCATGGCCTCGCGGAAGCCGGCCATCGCGTCCGCGTCCGGTTCGCGGAAGCGCCCGCCGGCCTTGGCGGCGACCGCCCCCTCGAGGGCGCCGATGACCTGGTAGATGTCGCGGATGTCGGCGAGGTCGAGCGCGCGCACCATGACCCCGCGCCGCGGGTAGACCGTGACGAAGCCCTCGAGCTCGAGGCGGATCAGGGCGTCGCGCAGAGGGGTCCGGCTCATGCCGAGCTCCCGGCCGAGGGCCGAGAGGTCGATGAACTGGCCCGGACGGAGGCTCCCCTCGTTGAGGCGGCGCTTGAGCTCCTCGTACACGCGGACTGACAGGGAGGGTAGGTCGAGATCGAGCTCGGTATTCGTTTCCATCAGGAGTAATGTATCACTGATATATCAGT
>CAYNPQ010000170.1:2609-6572 GCA_964399065.1 uncultured Treponemataceae bacterium
CTCGTCCCCGCGGCGCCCGGCCGCGCGAGGCGGGTCCTCGACGCGGGCTGCGCCACGGGCTCCCTCCTCCTCGCCCTAGCTGAGCGTGGCTGGGAGGCCGTCGGGATCGAGCCCGAGGCCGGGATGATCGCCGCGGGCCGCTCCGAGGCCCGTCGCCGCGGACTCGGGTCCGCCCGTTTCGTCGAAGGCGACATGCTCGAGGCTGAACGGATCGCCGGGCCCGGCCCCTTCGACCTCGTCCTCTGCCTCGGGAACACCCTCCCCCACCTGAGCCGCGAAGGCGCGCGCCGCTTCCTGGGCCTGGGGCGGAGCCTCCTCGCGCCGGGGGGAGCCCTCGTCCTCCAGCTCCTCAACTACGCCAAGCCGGGAGTCGGGCCGGGCTTCGCCTTCCCGGAGCTCTCCGCCGGCAGGCTCCGCTTCCGGCGGCGCTACGAGGCCGGGGCCGCCGGAGCCCTAAGCTTCGTCACAGAGCTCTCGGAGGAAGGCGGCGAATCGAGTCGTCACGACCTGCCGCTCGAGCCGCTCGAGCCCGACTGGCTCCTCGGCGCGCTCAGGGAGGCGGGCTTCGCCCCCCCGGCGCTCAGCCCGGGCTGGGGAGGCGGGGACTTCGAGGCCGACCGCGACCTCTACCTGCTCCTCGTCGCCCGCCTCCCCGATTAGGCCCGGCCGCGCTCAGAACTCCTCGAAGTCGGCGTCGCTCGCGTCCGAGGCGCCCTTGGAGGCCGCGCGCGGCACGATCCCGGTCGCGCGCGGCGCGGGCTTCGCCTCCTTCGCGGCGGGCATGTCGGCCTTGACGTCCTCGACCGCGCCGGCGCCCGCCGCGATGCGGCGCGTCCCCGCCGGCTTCGCGGCCTTCGGCGCCGGCTGCCTCGCCGGGCCCTCCGCGCCTGCCAACGTGCTCCAAGAACTGCCCTTGGCGAGCTTGAAGAAGCCGATCGTCTCGCCGAGATGGCGAGCCTGCCCCTCCAGCTCCTCCGCCGTGGAGGCCAGCTCCTCGGAAGCCGATGCGTTCTGCTGGACCACCGTGTCCATCTGCGACACGCCCTTCGCTATCTGGTCCGCGCCCGAGGCCTGCTCGTTCGACGCGGCGGCGATCTCCTGGATCAGCTCGGCCGTGCGCTTGATGTCCGGGAGGAGCTCCTCGAGCCGCTTCCCGGCCTCCCCTGCCACATGCACGCTCGACTTCGACAGCTCGTTGATCTCCCCCGCGGCCTTCTGCGAGCGCTCGGCCAGCTTGCGCACCTCCGAGGCGACCACGGCGAAGCCCTTGCCCGCCTCCCCGGCGCGCGCGGCCTCGATGGCCGCGTTGAGCGCCAGGAGGTTCGTCTGCCTCGCTATCTCCTCGATGATCGAGATCTTGCCCGCTATCTGCGTCATGCTCTCGACCATCTTGCCGACGGCCTTCCCCGACTCGTCCGCGTTCTGCGTCACCCGCCGGGCCAGCGCGTCCGCCTGCGAGGTGTTGTCCGCGTTCTGCCGCACCGTCGAGGCGAGCTCCTCCACCGACGCGGACAGCTCCTCGATGCTCGCCGCCTGCTCCGAGGCTCCCTGCGAGATTCCCTGCGCCGTCTGCGAAAGCTGCTCGGAGCCCTCGGACACCTGTCCCGCCGCGGTGGTGATCTCGGAGACCACCGTCGACAGGCTCTTGAAGAGCGTGTCCAGCGACCGGCCCGCGTCCCCGACCTCGTCGCCGCGCGACACCACCCTTCGCGTCTCGTTGAAGTCGAGGGTCTCAAGGGTCAGGTCCCCGTCGGCGATCAGGCCCGTGCCCGCGACGATGAACTTGATCGGCTTCACGATGGACCGGGCGATCAGGATCGAAATCGCGATCGCCGCGAGCACGGCCAGGACGGCGATGACGAGGAGGAGGAGGATCAGCGCGTCCGAGGTCGCGTGCAGCTCGGAGGACGGGACGGCGATGCCGAGGGACCAGCCGGGGCTGTTCGGGACGCGGACGAAGAATGCGGTGATCTCGGTCCCGTCGGGCTTCAGGTAGATCCCCGAGCCGGATTGCTCCGCGACCATGCGCTTGCCGAGGGCGGAGAGGCCTTTGAAGCCTTCCTTGTCGCCCTCGACGACATTCAGCTTCATGACCGCCTCGGCGGTCGGATGGGCGATCGCGAGGCCGTCGCTGTCGACGATGAAGCCGTAACCCGTCTTCCCGATCTTGATGCCCGTGGCGATCTCCGAGAGCTTGTCGAGCTTGAACTGGAAGGCCACGAGCCCGCGGGTCTTCGCGTCGTCGCCCTTGACCGCGAGGGCGGTGACGATGATCGGCGCGTTGATCGACTTCGAGATGACGGCCTTGCCCACCGACTTCTCCGCGCCTTTCTCGAAGATCTCCTTGAAGTAGTCCCGGTCGGCGATGCTGCCGCGCGCGCCCGCGCTCGTGAAGTAATCCCCGTTCGGCCAGGCGTAAAACGCCCCGACGACCTCGGGGGACACGTTGCCCTGGAGGCCGAGCACCGCGGTCTCCAGCGTCTTCTGGTCCCCCGTGGCGATCTGGTTCCTGATGGCGATCATCTTGAGCTGCCAGTACAGCTTGTCCATGAGCTCGCCGAGCTGGAGGGCCCTCGCCTGGGCGATCTGCAGGCTGTTCTCCAGCGTCAACTCGCCCAAGGCGGAGTTGAGTCTGATCCCGATGACGAGGGTCACGACCCCTATGAGGGCCGCGACGAATACCGAAACGATGCCCGCGATGCGGAACGCGAGCGGAATGCGCCGAGCCATGCCGTACCTCCGAGGGAGACGTCCGTCTTCCCGTATCGAGTGTAGTGCGTCGGCGCGGAATTACAAATTTTTCAATATATGCCTCAAGGCTGTCGAATGCATGGGGACGGACCGGTCGGGATGGTGTCGAGGGCCGCGGCCCGCGCGGTCAGGCCCGGATGCGCTCGACCTTGAGGCAGGCGCGGGTCTCGGCGTCCATGGTGAAGAGGGCGCCGGAGATCGAGGCGGGCCCCTCCGCGGATTCCATCTTGATCGGCATCTGGGTGAGGCCGCGGCGGACGCAGATCTCGGCCTTCACGCCGATCACGGAGTCGTCCGGGCCGGTCATGCCCAGGTCGGTCAGGTAGCCGGTGCCCCTGGGCAGGATGCGCTCGTCGGCGGTCTGGACGTGGGTGTGGGTGCCCGCGACCGCCGAGACCCTGCCATCGAGGTGGAAGGCGAGGGCCTCCTTCTCCTCCACCGACTCGGCGTGGAAGTCGACGAGGACGATCGAGCCCGGGGCCTCGGCCCCGACCCGCGCGAGGAGCTCGTCCGCCGCCCGGAAGGGGCAGTCGATGGGGCTCATCTCCTCCCGCCCCTGCAGGTTGAGTATCGCCCAACGCGCGCCGCCCGATTCCACGAGGGCGAGCCCCCGTCCCGGGGCGCCCGGCGGGTAGTTGGCCGGGCGGAGGAGCCTCGGCTCGGCTTCGAGGAGCTCGGCCGAGCCCGGCCGCTCCCAGACGTGGTTGCCGCTCGTGACGACCTGGACCCCCATCTCGAAGAGCTTGTCGACCTCCTCGCGGCCTATGCCGAAGCCGCCCAAGGCGTTCTCGCCGTTGGCGACGACGATGGACGCCCCCGTCGAGCGGACCAGCGGCCCCAGTCCGGCGAACAGGGCCTTGAGCCCCGGCGTCCCCACGACGTCCCCTATCATCAAGGCCTTGACGATTCCGCCCATTCACCGCTCCGCAGAGAGAGTTGCCGCAGAGACGCAGAGACGCGGAGGAAGAATGAGGCGGAAAGGGAATCGAAGGCGACCGAGGACGGAAACGCGTCCTCGCCGGCTCATTCACTCTCGCTCCGCGCCTCTGCGTCTCTGCGGCGGACTTCCTGCATATCATGCAGGAACGCGGCGGAAAAGAAAAGGCCGGCGGGGTCTCCCGCCGGCCTTGCTTGTCCCGGTTCTCCGGCTACTTGACGTATGCGCGTCGGCCTTCGGCCTCCGCGAGATACGCGCGGTAGCCTTCGGCTACC
>CAYNPQ010000171.1:0-6499 GCA_964399065.1 uncultured Treponemataceae bacterium
CCCTCGGGCGTGGAGCGGATGAAGGTCGGGGTCTCGATCTCGTAGAAGCCCTGGCCCGAGAGGTACTCCCGGACCGCGAAGGCGACCTCGTGACGGAGGCGGATCTTGTCCTGCATCGTGAAGGAGCGGAGGTCGAGGTAGCGGTACTTGAGGCGGAGCTCCTCCTTCGCGTCGGACTTCTCGTCGATCATGAAGGGCAGGACCTCGCAGCGGGTGAGGATCTGGAGGGACTCGGCCTTGACCTCGATCTCGCCCGTGGGCATGTCCTTGTTGACCATGCTGTCGGGGCGGGCGCGCACCACGCCCTTCACCGCGATGCAGTACTCGAACTTGAGCTCGGCGGCGGTCTTGGCGAGCGCCGCCTCGGCGTCGGCGTCCACGACCACCTGGGTGATTCCGTAGCGGTCCCTGAGGTTGATGAAGGAGATGCCGCCGTGGTCCCGTTTCCGGTGGACCCATCCGTTGAGGATTACGGTCTGGCCGGCGTCCGCTTTGCGCAGGGCGCCGCAGGTGGTGGTGCGCTTCTGGTATTCCATGGGGCATCATTGTATCGGAGCGGGCCGAGGAGGCGCAAGCTCGCCGGGGCGGGGGCCGCCGCGAGCGTCTCCCCGGGGCCGCCCGAGCTTGACCCGGGTCCCCCGCGGAATTACAGTCCCACGCATGGGGAGACGAACGGGATCGAGGCGCATGAGCGCGCGGAGCTTCCTCGCGGGAGCATTCCTCTTCGCGGCCGTCATGCCGCTCCTGGTCTTCGCCCTCGCCTTCTGGCCGACCCTCCGCGCCCACCTCGACGCCGACCTCTCGGCGATCTCCCGCTCCCTCCTGGAGGCCGTCGCGGTCCAGGTCGAGACGAGCGTGTTCGCGCGGCCCCTGAGCGTCCTCCCCACCATCCTCGCCCTCTCCGGACCGGCGGCGCTCCCGGCCGAGCGGGTCCTCGAGGCCTTCGCGGCCTCGCGGCCGGAGTATTACGCCCTCTTCGTCGTCGGCCCCGACGGCCGGATCGAGGCCCGCTACGGAGCCTCGCGGGCGGTGGCGGGCGACTCCTACCCCTTCATGGTCTGGCCTCTCCGCGGGGCCCTCGTCGTCTCGAAGCCCTACGAAGCGGGGCATCGCGCCCTGATCGAGCTCTCCTACTCGGAGGGCCGCCGCGTCGCCGTCGGCCTCGTCGACCTCGGGACCGTGACCTCCCGTCTCGACCTCGAGACGCGCTCCCCGGCGGACAAGGTCGGCGTCGTCGACTCCGGCGGGCGCTTCATCCTCTGCAGCGACCGCGGCCGCGTCTCCTCGGGCGAGGCCCTCGATCCGCGGATCCTCGCAGGAGGGAGCCCCCTCCTCGTAAGCGAGGGCGGCACGGCCTATTACGCCTCTTCCCTGCCCATTCCCGGCTCCGACTGGCGGGCGGTCTACCTCGGTTCCGCCCACGAGGCCGACGAGCCGATGCGGGGCTTCCTCCTGCGCATGCTCCTCGTGGCCGCGGCGAGCGTCCTGGGCGCGGCCGCGGCGGCGATCGGCATGAAGCGCGCGGTCGCGGGGCCCCTCGAGCACCTGATCTCCCGCATCGAGCTGATCGCCGCCGGCCGCTACAACGAGAGGATCGCCCCCAATCCCCTCCCCGAGCTCGAGGAGATCGGTTCCGCCTTCAACGCCATGGCCGAGTCCCTCCAGCGGCGCGACCGCGAGATCCAGCGGAGCGAGGAGCGCTACCGCCTCCTCTTCCACGCGAACCGCGTCCCCTCCCTCCTGGTCCGCGTCCCGGGCGCGCGCATCGCGGACGCGAACGCCGCGGCGGAGGCCTACTACGGCTACAGCGCCGCGGAGCTCCGCGGGCTCGGCCTGGCCGACCTCGACGAGCTCGGGGGGAGGGCCCTCGACGAGGCGCTGGACCGCGCCGCGCGGACCGGCGAGGGCTACCTCACGCGCCACCGGCCGCGCTCGGGAGGGGCGCGCGACGTCGAGGTCTACGTCGGCCCCCTCTCGATTGGCGACGAGCCCTGCCACTACGCCGTCGTCTTCGACGTCACCCGCCGCCGCCTGGCCGAGGAGCGGACCTCCTCGGCCCTCCGCGAGAAGACCCTCCTGCTCAAGGAGGTCTACCACCGCGTCAAGAACAACCTGCAGATCATCTCGAGCCTCCTCAGCATGCAGGCGGGCGAGACCCGCGACGGGGCCGTCGGCGCCGCCCTCCGGGAGGGGCGCGACCGGGTCTACGCGATGTCCCTCGTCCACGAGCTCGTCTACCAGATGGGCGACCTCTCCTCGATCGACGCGGCCGAGTACGCGGCCAGGCTCGCGCTCCACGCCGCGGACGCCTACTCCTGCCCCCGCGAGCGGCTCGAGCTCTCGCTCGCGAGCGTCGACCTCGGCCTCGAGCGGGCGATCCCCTTCGGCCTGGCCCTCAACGAGATGCTCTCCAACGCCTTCAAGTACGCGGGGGGGATGTCCATCTGCGTCTCGCTCGAGACCCTTCCCGGCGACGGCGGCCCCGCGTCGGTCCTCCTCGAGGTGCGGGACGAGGGGCCCGGGATGAGGGCCGGCGCCCTCGAGGGCGGCGCGGGCTCGCTCGGCATTCCCCTGGTGCGCGGCCTGGCGGGGCAGCTCGGGGGCTCGGCGGACTGGTCGCCGGGGAGGGGAGGGCGCGGCACCCGCGCGACGCTCCGCTTCCCCCTCGAGGCGGAGGGCGAGGGTCCCGACGACGAACGTTATGCGACTTCAGGAGGGGCCTGATGGCGGATCCGGTGGCGATAGGCGCGGGGGGCGAGCCCATCCCGCTCGAGCTGTCGATGGCGGCCCGGCACGGCATCGTCGCGGGGGCCACGGGGACGGGCAAGACCGTCACCCTCCAGACCCTCGTCGAGCGGCTCAGCGCGGCCGGCGTGCCCGTGCTCGCGGCCGACGTCAAGGGGGACCTCTCCGGCCTCGCGGCCCCGGGCCTCCCCGCCTCCGCGGGCGGGAGCGCGAGGATCGACGCGGCCCTCGCGGCCGCGGGCCTCTCCGGGCGGCCGCGCCGCGGCCTGCCCGCCGCCTTCTGGGACGTCTACGGCGAGCGGGGGATCCCGCTGCGCGCGACCGTCTCCGACATGGGCCCCCTCATCCTCGGCCGCGCCCTCGGCCTCGAGGGCGTCAGGGCCGAGGTCCTCTCGGTGCTGTTCCGGATCGCCGACGACCGCGGCCTCGAGCTCGTCGACCTCAAGGACCTGCGCGCCCTCGTCGATTGGGTTTCGGCCAACGCGTCGACGCTGGAGGCGGACTACGGGCGCACGGCCCCCGCTAGCCTCGCTGCCCTCCTCCGGGCCGTCGTCGTGCTCGAGGGACAGGGCGGGGACTCCTTCTTCGGCGAGCCCGCCCTCGACCTGCGCGACCTCATGGCCCGCGACGCGGAGGGGCGGGGCCTCGTCTCGGTGCTCTCGGCCGAGAGGCTCGTCGGCGAGCCCTCGCTCTACGCCGCCTTCCACCTCTGGCTCCTCTCGGAGCTCTTCGAGGAGCTGCCCGAGGCCGGCGACCCGGCCGTCCCGAGGCTCGCGGTCTTCTTCGACGAGGCCCACCTCCTCTTCGACGGGGCCTCCGAGGAGCTCGTCCGCTCCGCGGCCCGGGCCGCTAAGCTCATACGCTCCAAGGGCGTCGGCCTCTGGTTCGTCACCCAGGACCCCCTCGACCTCCCGGAGGAGATCCTGGCGCAGCTCGGCAACAGGATCCAGCACGCGCTCCGGGCCTACAGCCCCAAGGAGGCCCGGGCGGTCAAGGCCGCGGCCGCCTCCTTCCGGCCGGGTCCGGGCCTCGACGTCGAGGCCGCGTTGGGCGAACTCGCCGTGGGCGAGGCCGTCGTCTCGCTCCTCGACGCCGAGGGCGTGCCGGCCCCGGTCCGCCGCGCGCGGATCGTGCCGCCCCTGTCGCGCGTCGGCCCCCTGACCGCCGCGGAGCGCTCGGCCGCGGTCTCCGCCTCGCCGCTATCGGCGCGTTATGCGAAACGAGTCGACCGGAGGAGCGCCTTCGAGGCCCTTCGCGGGGGGCGGCCGGGCCCCGGGGCGGGCGGAGTCCCGGGCCGGGCGCCGGCGGACGAGGGCTCCCCGGCCGGCGCCGCGAGGCCGGAAGCCCCGGCCGGGGACCTCTCGGCCGCCATGGCCGATCTCGAGGCGGAGCTCCGGGGCTGGCCCCGGCCCGCCTCCCGGCCGGAGGCCCCCAGCGCCGCGCCGGCCGCGCCTTCGCGCGCGGCCGCCGGAGCCCCCCCGCACGAGGTCCCGGACAGCCATGACGAAGGCGAGGAACTCCTCGAAGCCCTCGCGCGGAGCGCCCTGAGGGCCGCCGGCACCGAACTCGGGCGCCAGCTCGTCCGCGGCGTGCTCGGAGGCCGCTCCGGCGGAGCGAGGCGCGGCCGGCGTTGAGGCGCCCGCTTTTACTCCGCCCGTTCCTCGGCCTATACTTCGGAAGGTAGTACCATGAAGCGCATCCGTCTGGCCGCCCTTCCGATCTGCGCCCTCGCCCTGTGCTCCTGCGGCGGGGGGAAGCCTGACGCTCGCGGGCCCGCCTCGCCGCGCGGGCAGGCCGCGGCTCCCGCCGCGTCCCCGACCCCGGCGGTCGCGGCCGCCCCGCGGACCGGGCCGAGCGCGGCGGCCCGCCGGGTGGCCGAGCGGCTCGCGAAGGCAGGCGGCCTCCGCGTCGCGACGACCGCGAGCGCCTCGATCTACGAACCGACTCCGGTGGGGGCCCCCGCGGGAGCGCCGGGAGGCTTCCACGCCCGCCTCGCCACGGACTTCGCCGCTTGGCTCGGGATCCCCGTACGGTTCCGTACGGTGCCCTTCGAGGCCTACTTCACCGCCGGGGGAAAGGTCTACGGCGAGGGACTCTCCCCGCCGCCCGGTTCGAGGTCGGACGTCTTCCGCTCGGACGACCTCATCGTGAACAGCCTCGCGGCCCTGCCCTGGCGCGCGCCCCTCATGCGGGTCATCCCCTTCCTGCCCAACAGGATCCTGACCGTCACGCGCAAGGGGGAGGAGCTCGCCACGCTCCGCGACCTCGCGGGCAAGAGGGTCGTCGTGGTCGCCAGGACGAGCTACGAGTCCGCGCTCCGCGCCCTCCGCGCGCGGCTGGGCATCGCCTTCGACATCGCCACCGTCCCGGACACGAGCGACGATTTCTACGGCGAGGTGGCCGCCGGCAGGGCCGATGTCACGTTGCGCGACGCCGATGTCGCCGTCAAGGTCGCGCCCTCGTACCCGAGCCTCTCGATCGGCCTGCCGATCTCGGACTTGCAGATGACCGGCTGGGCCGTGGCGCCCGGGGACGAGGAGCTGGCGGCGGCCGTCGAGGAGTACCTCGCCGCCGCCGGGGCGGACGGCTCCCTCGCGCGCATCTGGCTCGACAGCTACGGCATGCGCCTCGAGGACTACTACGGCCTCGTCCGCTACCGGGAATCGGGCTCCATCGCGATGACCGACGCGCAGCGCGCCCGCCTCGAGGCCCTCCGAGCCTCGGGCGGCATCAGGGTCGCCATCGACACGGAGCTCACCGTCTACGAGCCCGCGGCCGGCCGCGAGCCGGGCGGCTTCCACTACCTCCTGGTGCGGCGCCTCGAGCGGGACCTGGGCTTGCCCGTCGCCCTCGAGCCCGTCCGCTTCGACCAGTTCTTCTCGGCCAAGGGAGTCGTCCCGGCGCGGGCCAAGACCGATCCCTCGTACAGCTACACGCCGGACCTGCTCAGGCGAAGCGACCTCTACGTCGGCACCCTGAGTCCCCTCCCCTGGAGGGGCAAGTTCCTCCGTTTCGTGCCGCTGTTCCCGACCACCCTCGTCTACATCGCGAGGCCGGGCGTCAAGGCGGAGTCCCCCGCCGACCTTCGGGGCCTCCGCCTGAGCCTCCTCCCCAACACCACCTACGAGACCTGGCTCAAGGAGCGCGAGGCCGGGCTCGGCGCCCGCTTCGACTACGTCCTCGTCGACACGGGCCGCGCGGCCGTGGAGGCCCTCGCCGCCGGCCGGGCCGACGCGACGATCTCGGACGCGAACCTCGCCCTCGCGCGGCTCCGGGAATTCAAGGGCCTCTCCATGTCGCCCGCCTCGCGCGAGGTCGACACGATCTCGTGGGCGGTGGCGAGGGAGGACGAGGCCCTCGGCTCCCTCCTCGACGCCTGGGTCGACGCCATGAAGGCGAGCGGCGCCTTCGAGAGCATCTGGCTCGAGTACTACGGCGTCTCCTTCGCCGAGTACCTCGGCCTGATCGCGGCGGGGGACTGAGCCATGCGCTTCAGCACGCGACTCGGCCTCGTCGTCTCGCCCCTCGTAATCCTTCCCTCGCTCCTCGCCGCACTTCTCCTCTTCGCCTCGACCCGCGCCGCGGTCAGGGGCCTCTTCCTTGACACCCTCGACCTCGAGATGAACGCGCTCGAGAGCCAATCCTCGGCCGAGGCCGAGCTCCTGGACCGGCTCGGCGTCGCCTCCTCGCCCTTCTACACCAAGAGCGCGGAGCGGAAGCTCGTAGCCTACGCGGTGGGGAGGGCGGGGCAGAC
>CAYNPQ010000172.1:0-6418 GCA_964399065.1 uncultured Treponemataceae bacterium
TGGGTCGAGACGACCTCGCCGACCTTCTCGGCCGAGCGGACGCCCGCCTCGACCGCGGCCCGGCAGGCCGCCACGTCGCCGCGCACGACCGCGGTCACGTAGCCGCCGCCGATCTTCTCGTAGCCGACCAGGTCGACCTTGGCGGCCTTCACCATCGCGTCCGCGGCCTCCACCATCGCCGCGAAGCCCCTCGTCTCGATCATGCCGAGCGCGTCGCCCGTCGTCTCCGCCATACCCTCTCCTCGTTATATCCGCTTGGCTTCCGCGCCGATGACCCTGCCCGAGAGCCCCTCGAGCCTCGCCTCGACGACCTTCCTCGCCTCGATGACCTCGGCCTCCTGGCCGGCGATGTACACCCGGCCGAAGGCGCCGAAGCCCAGCACCTCGATGATGTTGACGTTGGCCGTCTTCTCGGCCTCGTTCGCCGCGTAGTAGGCGTAGCCCGCGGGCTCCACCTCGAGGACGTAGAGCGTGTCGCCGCGGAGCACCATGTTGCCGTGCCTCACCTTGTTGATGAGCTGGGCGTGGTGGTCCGAGATGTTCTTGATGAGCTGGCTCGTCATGACCCGCGGCTTGAGCCGGTCGGACTCCTGCATCTTGAGCTCGCGGAGCACGGCCTCGCCGGCCATGCGCGCGTCGCCCTGGCTGTCCGAGTGCACCTCGAGGAGGCCGTAGGCCCGCTCGACGATCTGGAGGCCGGGGGTGACGTTGGTCGCCTTCAGCGCGATGTCCGTGAGGCGGTTGATCTCGATGCCGGGCGCGATCTCGATCACGCAGCAGGCCTGCATGCCGATCGGGTAGTAGCCCTTCGAGACCGTCGCGATGAAGGAGGCGTTCTGCAGCTGCAGCGAGTCGAGGAAGACGTAGGTCCTGAGGTCCACGGCCATGGCCTAGGCCCCCTTCCTGCCGAGGGGGAGCGCCTCGTCGACGGAGGCGTGCGGCCTCGGGATGACATGGGTCGAGACGACCTCGCCGACCTTCTCGGCCGAGCGGACGCCCGCCTCGACCGCGGCCCGGCAGGCCGCCACGTCGCCGCGGACGATGGCGGTCACATAGCCGCCGCCGATCTTCTCGTAGCCGACCAGGTCGACCTTCGCGGCCTTCACCATCGCGTCCGCGGCCTCCACCATCGCCGCGAAGCCCCGCGTCTCGATCATCCCGAGCGCGTCGTTCGTCGTCTCAGCCATATTCCCTCCTCGCTGCATGTCGGACTATCGGGGGGCGGATTTCCTCGCCCTTTGGCCGCGAAGGAGGGACAGACCCCGCCCCGCGGCCGTATCGGCATACCTTTCGTTATAGGGGAGGAAGTGTTGCATGTCAAGCAAGAAAATGTATTATTTGTTAAAAGTAAAACATTCCACTCACAGTTTTACCAAAGTGGAGTATACTGACTCACGCCCCCCTTCACGGGGCGGCTACGTGGGCAGGCAAGGATTTCGCGGGAGGGAAGACTTGAAATCTCGGTGCCGGCACCTCATACTGGATCGACTCCGCGAGCCCTCGAGCATGCGGATAAATCTCGACACTATCGTTATTTGCATACAACCTAGGACCTCGAAATGACCAAATCCGAGCGACTCGACGCCATAATGCAGATGCTGGAGGCCGATCGCGCCCTGAGCATCCAGGACCTCGCGCGCCAACTCGACGTCTCCCAGATGACGGTGCGGCGCGACCTCGCGTCGCTCGCGGACGAGGACAAGGTGAAGGTCCTCTACGGCAGCGTCATGCTCCACCCGAGCAACGCGGCGCGGGGCAGCGACAGCTATTATTCCCTCATCGTGGCGGGGGCCGAGCACACCGACGAGAAGCGCCGCATCGGCCTCGCCGCGGCCTCCCTCATCGAGCCGGAGGACAGCCTCATCATCGACTGCGGCTCGACCACGGAGTACCTCGCCAAGCACCTTCCCGAGGGCATGGGCTACACGGTCCTCTCCTACTCGCTCAACATCGTCGCGGAGAGCGTCAGGCGCAAGGAGTGCAAGTCCATCTTCTCGGGCGGGGTCTTCCACGGGAACACCCTCATGTTCGAGAGCACCGAGGGCCTCGAGGCCATCCGCAACTTCCGCGCGACCAAGGCCTTCATCTCGGCCTCGGGCATCAACTCGCGCTTCGGGATCACCTGCTCGAACTCCTACGAGCGCGAGACCAAGAAGGCCGTCATCGCCTCCTCGATGCGCAAGATCCTCGTCGCCGACTCCTCGAAATTCGACGTCGTCCGCTCCGTGTACTTCGCGGAGCTCTCCGAGTTCGACGAGGTGATCACCGACCCCGGCATACCGAAGGAGTACGTCGAGATCATCGAGGGCCTGGGGATAAAACTCAGGATCGCCTGACGCGCGATATCAGTACGCCGTGACGGCCTTCTGCCCGCTCACGAGCTGCACGCCCGAGCTCGTGCCGAGCCTCGTCGCGCCAGCCTCGATCATGGCGACCGCGTCCTCGAGGCTCCGCACCCCGCCCGCCGCCTTCACGCCGAGCTTCGGCCCCACCGTCCGCCGCATGAGGGCGACGTCGGCCGGCGTGGCCCCCGCCTTGGAGAAGCCGGTCGAGGTCTTCACGAAGTCGGCGCCCGCGCCCTTCGAGAGCTCGCAGGCCAGGACCTTCTCGTCGTCCGTGAGGAGGCAGGTCTCGATGATGACCTTGAGGACCACGCCGACGCGGCAGGCCCTCCGCACGGCGAGGATGTCCTCGCGCACCGCGCCCAAGTCGCCGGCCTTCATCGCGCCGATGTTCATCACCATGTCGATCTCGGAGGCGCCCTTCTCGACCGCGACGGAGGCCTCGAAGGCCTTGGAGCGGGGGTCCATGGCCCCGAGGGGGAAGCCGACGACCGCGCAGACCTTGACCCCCGAACCGCGGAGGCGGGCGGCGCAGCGCTCGACCCAGGCGGAATTGACGCAGACCGAGCTGAAGCGGTGCTTCGCCGCCTCGTCGCAGAGCGCGTCGATCTGCCCGGCCGTGGCCTCGGGCTTGAGCAGGGTATGGTCGATGTAGCGCGCGAGGTCGGCGGCCTTCTCGATCGTGGCGGTCCTTTCCATGGTGTCTCCTCGGGCCCGTATCGAGCCCTGTCCCCAAAGCAGCCGGAGCCTGTCGAGCTCTGTCCCCGAAGGAAGCCTGAGCCGGTAGAGCTCTGTCCCTGGGGGAGGATGCGGGAGCGAAACCTTCGGGGAAGGTTTCTCCCCCGCGCCCCCTCTTCCAAGCATCGGGGTAAGAATACCAAAAATGGAAAAGAATGTTAAGGGATGTTAAAACTTTCACGTATATGGGATGTTATTGCTGATTTTTCCTGATAGTATCAATAAATCCCCGTATTGGGCCTGTGCTGCGAAGCAATGACGCAGGCCGCAGACATCGCCTACTCTGGCAACTCGCTGACGATGGCGACGCCTGAACTGGCCCCGATACGGCGCCACGCCAAGGCGTGGCGGCGACGAAGCGCATCAATCAGGTGTGCGCTTCGTCGGTCCACAGGAGCGGCGCCGACCGCAAACTTCGCCTACTCCGGCAGCTCGCTTACGATGGCGACGCCTGAACTGGCCCCGATACGGCGCCACGCCAAGGCGTGGCGGCGACGAAGCGCATCAATCAGGTGTGCGCTTCGTCGGTCCACAGGAGCGGCGCCGACCGCAAACTTCGCCTACTCCGGCAGCTCGCTTACGATGGCGACGCCTGAACTGGCCCCGATGCGGTCGGCGCCGGCGTCGAGCATGAGGATGGCCTCGTGGTAGCTGCGGATCCCGCCCGAGGCCTTCACCGCGAGGCCATGTTCGGCGACCGCCTTCTTCATGAGCCTGACGTCCTCGACGGTGGCGCCGCCCGTGCCGAAGCCCGTGCTGGTCTGCACGCAACGGGCCCCCGCGCGGGCCGCGGCGTCGCAGGCCTTGGCCTTCTCGGCGTTGCCGAGGTAGCAAGTCTCGATGATGACCTTGACGGCGACCCCGTCGGCCGCCTTCACCACGGCGCGGATGTCCTCCTCGACCGCGCGCCAGTCGCCCGACTTGGCGGCGCCGAGGTTGATGACCATGTCGATGCCCGTCGCGCCCTCGGCGACGGCGTGGGCCGCCTCGGCCTCCTTGGTCTTGGTCGCGTTGGCGCCGAGGGGGAAGCCGACGACCGCGGTGATCCCGATGGCCGAGCCCGCGAGCTCGCGCGCGCAGAGGGCCACCCAGGCCGGATTCACGACCACCGAGGAGAAGCCGAAGGCGCGGGCCTCGGCGCAGAGCTCGCGGACCTGCTCGCCCGTCGCGATGGCCTTGAGGAGGGAGTGGTCGATAGCGGCGGCGAGGCTCGCCTTGGTCCATTCCTTCGGCATGGTGCGCTCCTTGGGGTCAGATCTCGAAGCGGAGGGCGAGGTACTCCCGCCGGGTCGCCACGAGGTTCTTGAGCTCGGCGAGCATGCGCTCGTCGGCCATCTCGGCGATGGGGTAGACGAGGGTCTCGGTCTCGTCGGTGTAGCGCCGCACGAAGGCGATGTCCGTCACGTAGCCGAGGCTGATCATGTTCGAGATGCGGTCCGCGGACTTGAGCACGCGGGCCCGGTCCGAGCCGAAGTCGCGGATGCGGGAGAGGAACTCGGGCTTCGACTCGATGGGCCGGCGCGTCACCTCGAGCACGAGGCGGTAGACGTCCGCCGACTCCTCGTCGATCTCGAGGATGAGGTCCCGGTCGAAGCCGGGGACGTCCTCGAGGAGGTCGTGGATGACGGAGGCCTTGAGGAGGATCGAGTCGATGTAGCCGTAGTCGATGAGGATCGCCATCGTGTCGAGCTGGTGGCGGAACATGTTCCCGCCCGAGCGGCGGAGGTTGCCGATGAGCGCGGTGGCGAGCTGCATGTAGGGGGCGAGGTGCATGCCCTTGAGGCGGAGCATGTCGTCCATGTCCATGCTCCAGGCATGGGGACCCGCGCCCCCTTCCTTCGTCACGCGAGCTCCTCGACGTAGTGCGCGTACTTGCCGGCCCGGCGCTCGGCCTCCTCGAGCTTCTCGCGCTCGCGCGCCACCACCTCGGGCGGCGCCGAGCCCGTGAAGCCGGGGTTGGCGAGCTTGGCCCGCGTGCGCTCGGCGAAGGCGCGGTCCTTGTCGATCTCCTTGCGGAGCTTCTCGACGAGCCTCGCGCTGTCGACGGACTCCTTGACGTAGGCGTAGGCCTCGAAGCCCGCGCCCACGAGGGCGACCGTCCCCGCGGGCCGCGAGGCGGCCTCCTCGGGCGCGGGCCCGCCGACGAGGAGGCCCACCAGGGCCGCGTTCGCGCGGAGGAAGTCGGCGCCCGCGAAGCCGGGCTCGAAGCGGAGGGCGAGGCGCATCCTGGCCTCGGGCGGGATCTGGAACTCGGAGCGCAGGGTGCGCGCCAATCGCACGAGCTCCTGCAGGGAGGCGAAGCGCGAGGCCAGGGCCGGGTCCGCGCGATCGGCCCGGGGCTCGGGGTAGGGGGCGGAGATGAGCCAGCCCCGCTCCTTCCCGGGCGCGACGGGGAGCTTCTGGTAGATCTCCTCGGTCACGAAGGGGAGGAGGGGGTGGAGGAGCCTCAAGGACTCCTCCAGCACGGCGATGAGCACGGTCGTCGCGCGGTTCTTCTCCTCCTCGCTCCCGGACTTGAGCGAGAGCTTGGTCGCCTCGATGTACCAGTCGCAGAAGTCGTTCCAGAAGTACTCGTAGGCCGCGCCGGCCGCGTCGTTGAAGCGGTAGGCGGCGAAGGCATCCTTGACCGCGGCGGCCGCGGCGTCGAGGCGGCCGTAGATCCAGCGATCGATGTCGCGCAACGCGGGATCCGGGACGAGCTCGCGGCCCTCGAGGTTCATGAGGATGTAGCGGCTCGCGTTCCACACCTTGTTGGAGAACTTGGAGCCGAGCTTGAAGTCGTCCTCGTTGATGAGGATGTCCTGGGTCGAGGTGAACATGAAGGCCAAGGTGAACTTGAGGGCGTCGGCGCCGTACTCGCCGACGATGTCGAGGGGGTCGATGCCGTTGCCGAGGGACTTCGACATCTTGCGGCCCTGCTTGTCGCGGACCAAGGTCGTCATGCAGACGTCGCGGAAGGGCACCCGGCCGGTGAACTCGAGGCCGGCCATGATCATGCGCGCCACCCAGAAGAAGAGGATGTCGAAGCCCGTGACCAGGGTGCTCGTGGGGTAATACTTGCGGAGGTCGGCGGTGTCCGACGGCCAGCCCAGGGTGCTGAAGGGCCAGAGCCAGCTCGAGAACCAGGTGTCGAGGACGTCCTCGTCCTGGCGGAGCTCCGTCGACTTGCAGTAGGGGCACTCGAGGGGCTCCTCGCGGGCCACCACCGTCTTGCCGCAATGCGCGCAGTGCCAGGCCGGGATGCGGTGCCCCCACCAGAGCTGGCGGCTGATGCACCAGTCGCGGATGTTCGCGAGCCAGTTCTCGTAGGTGTTCTCCCACCTCTGGGGGAAGAAGCG
>CAYNPQ010000173.1:0-6410 GCA_964399065.1 uncultured Treponemataceae bacterium
TGACGGTGATGTTCGCCTCGTCCAGCCACTTCTCGGCTTCCTTGCCGGTGATGCCGAGGGGGGTCAGGTCGACGAGCATGAGGTGGTTGTCCGTGCCGCCGGAGACGATGCGCGCGCCGCCCGCGGCGAGGGCCTTGGAGAGGGCGGAGGCGTTGGCGACGACCTTCTGCATGTAGGCCTTGAACTCGGGGCCCTGCGCCTCCTTGAGGGCGACGGCCTTGCCGGCGATGACGTGCATGAGGGGCCCGCCCTGGATGCCGGGCATGACGGTCCCGTCGACCAGCTCGGACCAGAGCTTGGGCTTGTCGCCCTTGGGCGTCATGACACCGAGGCTGTTCTCGCCGTCGGTCCCGACGAAGATCATGCCGCCGCGGGGGCCGCGGAGGGTCTTGTGGGTCGTGGTCGTGGTGAAATGGGCGAGCTTGATCGGGCTCGGGTGGAGGCCCGTCGCGACGAGGCCCGCGATGTGGGCCATGTCGACCATGAGGAAGGCGCCGACCTCGTCGGCGACCTCGCGGAAGCGCTTGAAGTCGATGACGCGGGAATAGGCCGAGGCGCCGGCGACGATGATCCTGGGCCTGCACTCGCGCGCGAGGCGGGCGAGCTCGTCGTAGTCGATGGTCTCCGTGTCCTTGTCCACGCCGTAGCTGACGACCTTGTACATCTTGCCGGAGAAGGAGACGGGGGAGCCGTGGGTGAGGTGTCCGCCGTGGGAGAGGTTCATGCCGAGGATCGTGTCGCCCGGCTTGATCGCGGCGAAATAGACGCCCATGTTGGCCTGGCTGCCCGAGTGGGGCTGGACGTTGGCGTGATCCGAGCCGAAGAGGGCCTTGGCCCGGTCGCGCGCGAGGTTCTCGGCCATGTCGACGAACTCGCAGCCGCCGTAGTAGCGCTTGCCCGGGTAGCCCTCGGCGTACTTGTTCGTCAGGACCGAGCCGACGGCCTCCATGACCGCCTTCGAGGTGTAGTTCTCGCTCGCGATGAGCTCGAGGTTGTCGCGCTGGCGCGCGGACTCCAGCTCCATCGCGTTCCAGAGCTCGGGATCCTGCTTTTCGATAAGGGACATCACTCCTCCTTTGGTCGGCTCTCCCCGCTGTGCGTTCGGGTCGAGCCTCGAGTATAAACCCTTTTCCGCGAATGGTGAATCGCGCGGCCCTCAGTACGTGCCGGTGACCTCGACGTCGCCCCAGAAGGAGCTGTAGGACTCCAAGGCACCCGCGGCCTCCTCGTAGAAGCTCTGCAGGGACCAGCGCCGGTCCTTGGCGACGCGGCGCCCGCTCGGGCTCATGGGCGCGAGGACGAGGGAGCCGCGCGAGAAGGCGATGTGGCGATTGTCGACGCTCCCGAAGTAGCGTTGCCGGTCCTCCCAGGGGCATTCGACGGCCAGGGTCGCGCCCGAGCCGAGTATCGGGTCGAGGGGCGCCCAGCCGAGGCCGTAGACGTAGAGCTCGACCCAGTAGTGGCGCGCGGCCGCCCGGTTCGGGGCGACGAGGTAGCCCGCCACGGGGATCGCGGGCAGGCCTGCCGCGCGGAGGAGGGCGCAGGCGACGAGGGCGTAGGAGTACGAGTCGGCCGACTTGTCGGCGAGGGCCTCGAGGGGCCGCGCGTGCTCGTGGCTCCCCGTCCAGGCGAGGTTCTTGCCGAGCCAGTCCCAGACGAGCCGCGCGGCCCTCCAGGGGTTCCGCTCCCCGCCGACGATCCTGCGGGCGAGGCCGGCGATCTCGGGAGAGGCCGAGGGGACGCGGTCGTCGGCCTCGAGGTAGCGCGCCATGAGGGCGGGCGGGTCCTGGGGTTTCGGCGGGATCCGGTCGGGATTGACGGCGCAGTCCACGGCGTAGACCTGCACGAGGTAGGTCTGCTTGAGCGAGAGCTCCGCCCCGGCGGCGACGTCCTTGAAGCGGAAGATCGCGGTCCCGCGGTAGTCGGGCACGAGGGGGAGGGGTTCCTGGCTCAGCACGACGACGCGCTGGTAGGCGGTCTCGGCGGGTTTCGGCGTGAGGAAGTAGAGCTCGTTGGGCCCCGAGGCCTTCACCTTCGAGACGCTGATGGACTGGGAGAGCGCGTAGGTGCGCCGGTCGTAGTAGCGCTTCGTCCCCGGGGCCTCGGCCACGCGGAAGAAGGCGCTGTTGCTCTTGGCCTTGTCCCTGACGATCGTCACGGCCCCGGAGGCGGCGCCGTCGGGCACCCTGACCTTGATCTCCTTGTCGGACCAGGACTCGTAGCCGAGATCGGACTCGGGATTGGCCACCGCGGTCGGCGCCGACTGGTTCCCCTGCGGCGAGGCGTACTGGTCGGCGGTCCAGGTGAAGGCGACCGCCGCGTTGCCGCGGTTGGCGCCGAAGTCGAGCCCGTCGATGACGAGGAGGGAGCCCACGGGGCCGGCGTCGGGAGAGATCGAGGCGATGAAGGGGCCGGAGCGGCCGGCGCGCGCGCCCTCGGCGCGGACCGGGAGCCTGGCCCGGTTCATGAAGAGCTTGGCGTTCGAGGGGCCGTGGCGGGTGACCACGCGGACGAGGCCGGAATCGACGGAGGCGGGCAGGCGGAGGGAGACGGCCCCGTCGCTCCACGACAGGTAGGAGGAGGCGGTCGGCGACACCCCGTCCACCTCGACCCGGGCCTCGCCCCGCTCGGCGCCGAAATTCCTTCCCTCGATGCGCACGACCTGCCCCGGCTCGCCGATGCCGGGGTCGATGCGGTCGATGCGGGGACGCGAGAGCCGCGAGTACAGGTAGGCCCCTCCCGAGCCTAGGGCGAGGAGGACGAGGGCCGCGGCGACGAGCCCGCGGAGGGCTCCCCGGAAGCCCCGGGGGCGGGAGGGGGGGGCCCTCCGCCCTCCGCGGAGGCTCGAGGAGGGAGGCAGGTCGACGCTCATCGCTTGGTCTTGGGTTCCTCGTCCGCGGAGGCGGGAGGATCGGGGGGACGTTGGCTGACCGAGATCTCGACCCGGAGCGGCGCCCTGCCGGAGGCGTCGACCCCCAGGGGGAAGAAGAGCACGGTGCCGCCGAGCTCGAGGGTGACGGTCTCGATGGTCGTGCGGTAGGAGATGCCTCCGCTCGCGACCTTGAGCCAGACCTGGCCCTGGGCCACGAGGGTGACCGTCCCGTCGTCGTGGGCGAAGGGGGTCACCTGGGTCACGATGACGATATTGGTCCCGACGAGCCTGACGCCCACGGGGACTCCGGGCAGCGTGTACTTCACGCTCTCCTCGTGCCAGCCCGGGGGGGCCGCGCGGTCGGCTCCCCCGCCCGGTACGAGGGCGTTCACCCTGACGGCGAGGGTCTTCGCGCCGGAGGGGGCCGGCGCGGGGGCGTCCTGCGGCCGCAAGGCGGCGGGGGACAGGACGATGCCTGCCAGGGCCAGGGCGATGCAGGCTCGGTTCAAGGCGCGAGGCCCTCGCCGGCCGGGCGCTCCGCGGGAGGGCCGGAGACCGTCTCGCCGCGCGGAGCCCGCACGATGACGGGATTCCCCGGCTGGCTGAAGGTCGCCTCGGAGGGCAGGTTGATGGTGACCGTGACCTGGGCGTTCTGGCTGTCGAGGAAGCGGAGGATGCTGTCCATGCTCACCTGTCGCGCGCCCTCGGGGCCGAGCTCGGCGGAGGCGAGGACGGGCCGAGGGCCGCGCCTTGAGGCGACGAGGCTGGCTGTCGAGACGCCCGCGAGGAGGAGGAGGGCGACGCCGGCCGCGGCCGCGAGGGGCAGGGGCAGGGAGACGCTCCGACCCCAGGCCGTTCCGGCGCGCGGTGCGCGGCGCGGTGCGCGGCGCGGTGCGCGGCGCGGCGCGCGGCGGGGGGCGGCGTCGCGGGCCCGCGCGAGGGCCTGTTCGAGGCGCTCGCGGCCGCGCTCGACGGCGGCGGCCTCCCCCGGGACGGGTTCGGCCCTCAGCCTCGCGCCGAGGGAGGCGTAGCCGTCCAGGGCGGCGGCGCAGTCCCGGCAGCCGGCGACGTGCTCGGCGATGCGCTCCCTCCAAGGGCTCGGCACCTCGCCGTCGGCGTAGGCGGAGAGCAGCTCGCGGTCAGGACACATGCTTCGAACCCTCCCCGAGCCTGGCCAGGAGCGCCTCGCGCGCCCTGAAGGCCCGGACCTTGACGTTGCCCTCGCTGATGCCAAGGACCCGCCCGATCTCCTTGTAGTTCAAACCGCCGTACTCCTTGAGGACCAAGACGGCCTTGAGCCCCTCGGGAAGCCCCGCGAGGGCGAGCTTGAGCTCCTCCGCGGACTCCTCCCTGAGCAGGGACTCGTCCGCGGCGCCGGACTGCTCGCGCTCGCCGCGCCACCAGCGCTCGTAGGCCCGGACCTCCCGGCCCTTGCGCTTCGAGTAGTTGAGGGCGCCGTTCTTGACGACCCGGATGAGCCAGAACTTGGCGTCGTCGAGGCTGGGGAAGGGGATCCGCTTCTCGACCAGTCGGGCGAAGGCGTCATGGACGATGTCCTCCGCGGCCTCCTCGCTCCCGGCGATCCGGTACGCCACGCGCACGAGCATGGCGGCGGAGGCGTCGTAAAGCCGGCGAAGGTCATCCTCGCCTGGAGGTCCGCTGGAAGAAAACAATCGGTCCCCTCCCCGGTTACGCCCGCGTCCCGGGCGCCAGTTTCCACGTCGTCCCGCCCGGGCCGTCGGCGAGGCTCACGCCCTTGGCGGCGAGCTCGGCGCGGATGGCGTCCGCGCGGGCAAAGTCCCTGGCCTTCTTGGCCGCGGCCCGCTCGGCGACGAGGCCCTCGACCCAGGCCGCGAGGGCCGGATCGACGGGGGCCTCCTCGGCGCGGCGCGCGGCCGCGAGGCCGAGGCCGAGGATGCGGTCCATGTCGAAGGCGACCGCCAGGGCCTCGGCCGGAGGCAGGTCGGCGTCGCGCAACGCGCCCCAGAGGGCGGCGAGGGCGCGCGGGGTGGAGAGGTCGTCGGCCATCGCGTCGACGAAGGAGGAGAGGTATCCGCGGGCCTTGTCGCCGATGCCCGCGAGGGGGGCGGGCTCCGCCTTCCCGCGCAGGGCGAGGACGCGGTCGACGAGGGAGCGCCGTGCGGCGCGGGCCGAGTCCAGCCCCTCCCAGGCGAACTGGAGCTGGGAGCGGTAGTGCGCGCCGAGGAGGAAGTAGCGGTAGTCGAGGGGGTCGTAGCCCCGGTCGACGACGCTCTGCAGGGTGAGGAACTCGCCCGAGGACTTGGCCATCTTGATCTTGCCGAAGAGGAGCCACTCGTTGTGGATCCAGTAGTTCACCCACTTGCGGCCCGTCGCGGCCTCGGACTGGGCGATCTCGTTCGTGTGGTGGATCGGGATGTGGTCGACCCCCCCCGCGTGGATGTCGAACTGCTCCCCGAGGTACTTCATGCTCATGGCGGAGCACTCGATGTGCCAGCCGGGGTAGCCCCTGCCCCAGGGCGAGTCCCAGAGCATGGCCTGGTTCTCGAACTTGGACTTCGTGAACCAGAGCGCGAAGTCGGCGGGGTTGCGCTTGTTCGGGTCGATCTCGACGCGGGCCCCGGCCTTGAGGTCCTCGAGCCTGAGCAGGGCGAGGTCGCCGTAGCCCGGGAACTTCGTCACGTCGAAGTAGAGATTGCCCCCGGCGGAGTAGGTGAAGCCCTTGGCCTCGATCCGCCCGATGAGGGCGATCATCTCGCCGACGTGCTCGGTGGCCTTGCAGACGACCGTCGGGCGAGCGACGCCGAGCCGCCCCGTGTCGCGGAAGAAGGCCTCGGTGTAGAACTCGGCGATCTCGTAGACCGACTTGCCGCGCTCCTCGGCGCGCTTGACCATCTTGTCCTCGCCCGTGTCCGAATCGCCGGAGAGATGGCCCACGTCGGTGATGTTCATCACGTGGGTGACCTCGAAGCCGAGGTATCGGAGGGTCCGCACGAGGGTGTCGTGGAGGACGTAGGGGCGCATGTTCCCGAGGTGGGCGTAGTCGTAGACCGTGGGACCGCAACCGTAGAAGCCGACCTTGCCCGGGACGAGCGGCGCGAACTCCTGGAGCTCGCGTCCGAGGGTGTTGAAAAGGCGAAGCGTCGGCATCCGAACCTCCGTGGTTGCGCACCCGTTGCGCCGGCCGGCGCCCCGCGGGTACTATCCGTGTCATGCCAACACTACGGGACTTCCTCGAAAAAATCAATATAAGGGCCGAGATCGCCTGGGACGAGCCCATGTCGAGGCATACCTCCTTCCGCATCGGCGGCCCCGCCGACGCGTTGGTCAGGCCGGCCGACGCGGAATCGGCCGCCGCCCTCGCCCGCGCCGCCCGGGCGGAGGGGCTCCCCCTCTTCGTGCTCGGCGGCGGCGCGAACATCCTCGTCGGCGACCGCGGCATCCGCGGCATCGTCCTCGACTGCTCCGGCCTGCGCTCGACGCGCCTCGAGCGCGGCGACGCGGGGCCCCTCCTCGTCGCGGGCGCCGGCCTCTCGATGGACGAACTCTGCCTCGAGGC
>CAYNPQ010000174.1:0-6152 GCA_964399065.1 uncultured Treponemataceae bacterium
CCCTGGTCGGCAAGGGCGCGGGGCCCGTGGAGACGGCGAGCGCCCTGCTCCGGGATATGCGGATCCTCACCGGCGCTCAGCGCTGACGCGCTTCGACGCCGGCCGCGGCGTCAGAACAGGACGAGCCGGGAGCCGAGAACGGAGGGCGGCCCCTCCAACCGGGCCTGGACCCAGACGACGTAGGCCCCTGGCTTCATGACCCCGATATCCTTCGCGGGCACCGCCGCCTGGAAGGTTCCCGGTTTCGTCATCCTGGCCTGATAGACGAGCTCCTCGCCCGCGGCCTTCAGGATGCGAAGCTCGACCTTGGTCGAGGAGGGGGCGGGCGTGGCCTTGCCGAGGGGGGAATCGGCCATGGATACCGAGACCTCGGCGACGAAGTCCTTCGTCCGCTGGACGACCTGCGGCAGCAGTATGGAATCGACGCGCGCGCGGGCCGGGACGAGGCGCTCGGGCGAGGCCTTGGGGGCGCGCGGATATCCTTCGAAGGCCGAGAGCTCCATCGCGCCGTTCCGGAGGTCGCACTTCGACACGCGGTAGGGACCGTTGGAGATCAGGGCATGGCCGTTGCGCTCGATGAAGGCGATGGCGGCCTTGTAGCGTTCGATCGCCTGATCGGGCGCCACCCAATTCGTCAGCTGCCGCGGGATGTACTTCATCTCCATCATGGACCTGAGCGTCGCGGCGATGTCCCCGACGCATTTAGGTTCCAGGAGATCGACCTCCTCCGAGGCCCCGTCGGCGGAGAAGGAATACTTGCTTCCCGAGCGACCGCCCTGCAGGACGAGGATGGAGAGGGCCTCGGCGAGCTCCCAGGGGATGGGCGGCGCGGAAGGTCCGATGCTTCCGTCCAAGGCCGCGGCGGCCGCGGACTCGTCGCCGTCGTAGGGCTGCTCCGCGTCGAAGTAGAGCGTGTAGCCCCCGTCCTTCCTCGGCGTGATGCCTTTGAGCGAACGCGCGAGCGCGAACGAGGTTGAATCGATGGAAGGATCATAGGCCTTGTCGTCGGGGTTCGTCTTCGTCGACCAGTCCCAGCGGAAGGCCGCCGCGTAGAGAAGATCGGCGATGCCCATCGCGCTGCCCGAGTGCCAAGGACCATAGGCCACCGAAAAATCGCAGGCGATCATGGCGCGGGTCTGAGGCGAGGGCATGAAGGCCGCGCCTTCGCCGGTCGCGCCCCGGAGCTCGCGGCCCGAGACCCAGCACTTCGCCTCCGCGTCGTAGATCAGGGCATCGAGGGGCACCGGCAGGTTCCCCGCGGGCTTGCCATCGACGTTCCCGACGGCGACCCTCATCTTGTCGGCCTTCCAGGAGAGCCGAAGCTGCGCGTCCCTGCTCGAACCGGCCCCGGGGAGCCAGGCGCGGTCGCCGCAGAGGGCGGCGAGCAGGGTCGCGGTCTCGTCGGAGAACCCGTCGCCGCCCGCGGGATCGAGGGCGCTCATGAAAAGGGCGCCCCGAGGGGAATAGACGGAAACCGGCAGGATCTTGGCGCCCTTCGCGTCCGCCTTGGGCTCGGCCGTACGCAGGAAGAAGGCCGGCGACGTCGACGGGATCGAGGCAACCGCGAGGAGATTCCGGTTCGAGAGCGAGTAGTCCGAGGCCACGGCGAGGAATATCCGCACCGACTCGCGGAGCCCGGCCGCGGCCAGCGCGAGCGAGGGTCCGAGCCGGGCCTCGCCAGGCGCGCCGAGGAGTGCCGCGTATCCCATGGCATCGAGGGAGGGATCGGCGTAGGACCAGACGCCGCTTCTCAAGCCTCCCGGCATGTTGTTGCGCATGGGGGCGTACATCTGCGCCAAGATAGTCCCGGGATCGGGATTATCGAAGCCGGACCAGGATTCGGTGTAGACGGACCAGGTAAGTCTGGCGGGATCGTCCTTCTGGAGCAGGGCGAGGCACTTGCTCCGATCGTACTCGAGGCGCTCGACCTTGAGGCCCGCCTTCTCGAGCTGGTCGGCGACGTAGCGGCCCAGGGGAAGGCGGATCGAGGGATCGTCGAGGCGGATCAGGAAGCGGAGCGCCACCTGCTCGCCGTCGAAGGTCCAGTACTGGCCGCTCTTGGCCAGCCTGCCTTTGTTCTCGGGGAGCTCCGCGGCGGCGCGCATCGCTGCCTCGATCTCGGCGCAGGCCTTCTGCTCGTTCCCCCGCGGATCGAGGCCGAGACGGGCCTCGAGGATCCGGAAGGCGTAGCCGTCGTCGCTCGCCGGCCCGATCGGCGTCGCGATGGCCGCCCCCGATCCGAAGAGGACCCCGTCTATTATCGTCTGCCGATTCACGAGCCAGTTGAGGGCGTAGCGAATCTCCCGGATGGCCAAGGGATTGAAGCGTGCGCGGCCGTCGGCGCCCCTCGCCTGGTAGGGCGCGGCGTCGGGATAGGGATTGAGCTGGAGGGAGTACCGCAGGCTCGATACGGCATCGGCCCGGAGCTTCGAGGCGATGTCGGATGAGAGGTCGCGGTAGGACTTCGCGGGGAAGGGAGCCGAGGCCAGGGCGGCCTTGCCCGAGGCCAGCTCATTGACCTGGATGGTCCGGTCCGTGGTCGTGGCGAACCGGATGAGGTCCGAGCCGGGCTTGTACATCGCCGAGGCGACGGAGGGCGGAGCGGCGTACGGGATCGAGGTCAGCCAGCCGGGCGGCTGCGGCGCAGGGGGCCTGGCCCCGGCCGCGGCGGCGGGCCGGGAGGCCGAGCCGGCGGAGGCCGGCGTCGCGGTCTGGGAGCCTGCGGGCGCGGGAGGCGGCGCCGGGGGCGACAGGTCCTTGAGGGCGAGCCTGAGGCTCTGCGATTGTCCCTCGCGCACGGTCACGCGGATCGTGGCGCCGAGGGACCTGCCCCCGGAGAGGGCCTTGGCCGAGAGCTCGTAGTCGCCCACCAAGGTGTCGTAATCGAGGGGCGCGGTGCCTATGCGCTTCGCCCCTCCCCCGCCGACCGTCGTGAGGACGAGCTCGGCGTCGGCGTCGGGATCGGTCGTTATCTCGAGCCTTCCCGACCTTCCCTCGAAGGAAAGGCTTTTCGCGAGGAGGGCGCCCTTCTCCGCCGGGCTGACCCTGGCGGTCCACTCCCTGTAGCGGGGATCGGAGGGCAGCACGCGGAGCTCGGCGTCGCGGTAGGGAAGACGGATGGAGGCGGGCAGGGAGCCGCGCTGAGCGCCGTCGATCCAGACCGTACCGGCCAGGCCCGAGGACTCGCGGAGCTCGAGCACGAAGAAGTTGGGCGCGAGCTTCTCCGACACCCTCGCCGCGCCCCCGTCCTCCACGCGGACGCTGAGCTTCTTAGTGTCGTACAGCTCCTTGGAGAGGACGACCTCGTAGCTTCCGCTCTTGAGGCGCTCGAGGTAGAGCTCGCCGCCCTGGAGGGGCGCCTGCCTCTGGCCGTTGAGGTAGACCTCGACGCCATCGGATGGGGTGACGTTCACGCGGAGGGAGCCGAAATTCGGCTTGAGCTCGATCGGGAGGACGACCTTGGAGGAGCCGACGGTCAGCACGCCGCTCCATGGATAATAGAGGAAGCCCCGGTCCTGGGCCTCGACGCGGTAGATCCCCGGAGGGATCTTCTCGGAGTAGCTCTGGACGTCGTTCCAGGCCTTCAGCTCCCTGCCCGACTCGTCGAGGAGGCGGAGGTCGACGCGGAGGGTCTCGGGCAGGAGCTTGAACTGGACGTACTGGGCGGCCGCGGCCTGGACCGAGGCCGGCGCCGCGGAGGCGGCGCGGTCCGAGGCAGGGGCGGGAGGGGCGGAGAGGGAGGCGACGGGGGCGGCGAGCCGCACCAAGGGTGGCTGCAGGGTTCCCTTGCCGCCGTCGTACACGGCGGGGACCTGGGCGAGGCCCTTGGAGAAGGCGTACTCGCTCACCGCGTCGGGGAGGTAGCGCTCGAGCTCCGCGACGCCCACCTGGCCGTTGCGGTCGAGGTCGGCCGCGCCCGCCAAGCCGAGGATGAGGAAGCGCGTGAAGAGGCCGTTGGGCCCGGCGGGATCCTCGTAGCTCGCCTTGCCGGGGCCGGCCGCGGTGATCGCGACCGCCGCGGGCGGGGCGCGGGTGACGCCCTCGACCCTGACCCCCTTGTCCTTGTAAACCGTCTTCTGGCAGGCATCGATGAGGAAGACCGCGTTGACCGCGCCCTTCGCCTCGAAGCGCTCGACGAGGTCGCGCTGGAGGCTGATCCCGCTGCCGAGGGGATCCCTGACCTGGGCGTCGACGGGCAGGAGGTAGCCCGCCCCCTCGGGATCGGCCACGCCGTGGCCGGAGAAGAAGAAGAGCACCTGGTCCTCGGGCCTCAGGATGTCGAGGAGATTCGCGACGCGCTCGAGGATCTTGGCCTTGGTCGGGAAGAAGGGATCAGTGTAGGGCAGGCCGTCGGTCATGAGCGTGACCGCGCGGAAGCCGCCGAGGCGCCGGAGCGTCCGCTCGAGCTCCTCCGCGTCGGCCTTGGCCTTGGCCAGGGGGACGAAGCCCTGGTCGGCGTACTGGTTCACGCCGACCACGATGGCGAAACGGCGCGGATCGGCCTTGTCCTGCGCCGCTGCCGATCCGGCGACGAAGGCAGCGACGCAGCCGAGGATGAGGGCAAGGGGACCCTTGATCCGCGGGCGGCGGTCCATCAGCGCGCCTGCATTATCACGTAGGAGGCGAGGGCCTCGGCGCGCTCGGGGGCGGCGGCCTGGACATTGCCCGAGGGCCTGAGGGCTATGCCCCGGGTGATGACCCCCCGCGCGTCCTTACCGAGGGTGGCGAAGTCCTCCTCATTCTTGGCGAAGGGCACGGTCGAGGCCACGACCTTGATGAACTCGGTGCCGAAGGGCGGGATCATCACGAAGCGGAAGCTGTTCTTCTCCACGTCGTTGGGGATCCGCGTCACGGCTCCGGCCGAGAGCCGGCCCGAGCCCCCGAAGCGGTTCGGCCAGATGAGGCTGACCTCGCCGGCGGCGTTGATGCTGTAGACCTTGGCGTAGACGTCCTTGTTGGCCGTGACGAGGATGGTCATCTCCTCGTCCTGCCGGTAGACGGCGTTCGGCCCCCGCTCGGTGCTCACCGAGACGCTGAGGCCGCCGGGGCTCGTCGCGGGAAGGAGCGAGCCGAGGTCCTCGGCGGCCTGGACGATGGCCTTGGACGGATCGACGGCGATGCCCTGCGGGATGGCCTTCCTGGGCACGCGGAGCTCGCCCACGCCGATCAACGTGCGGTCGGAGATCCCCGTCAGCTCGAGCCGGACGCGGACCGTGTCGCCCTCGTCGAAATACGTGCCGTGGAGGAGGGCCCCTCCCTCGGCCTGGGCGAAGAAGGCCCCGTACTCCTTGGCGAAGGCGGGATCCATGGCCGCAGCCGCGGCGCGGTTCAGGAGCTTGAGGCGCGAAGTGCGCGTGATCGCCGCGCCGAGGCTCTCCTCGAGCCAGCGGGCGAAGGGGCTGGGCAGGCTGGAGTAGGCGAAGGTGAAGGTGCCGAAGACCGTCTGGACGACGGGCTGGTAATAATCCTCGGCCATCTTGTCGAGGGAGGCCGGAAGGCTCGCGTCCCAGGACTGGCACAGGGCGGCGGGAAGGAGGAGTGAACTGAGGAGGATGGCTGCGGCGGTTCGCTTCATGCTCGTGCTCCAATGACGTTTGATCCGGGTTTCGGGCGACTTCCAGAGTATACCGCCCCCCGGACCCGCGCGGAAGAAGGGCGGAATGTACATGTGGTGATTTTCCTTCTTGACAGTGCATGCTTCGATGATATTCTTTTCACGTTTTGTTTACACCGAATGGATAAATCAATGGAGGAACAAAATGCGAAAAGAAGCGCGGCGAGCATTCGCCGTCCCCATCCTGCTCTTCACTTTCCTTTCGATGCAAGGTTGCGGCTTCTTCAACTCCCTTTTCGGTCTCGGCTCCAAGGACGATCCCAAGGGAGAGGAGCAGCCGGCGGTCGTAACCATCTACACGGTCGATGCGGAGATGGCCAAGAGCCTCGCGGGCAAGGGCTTCACCGCGGCCGAGGCCGCCTCGATACAAGCGGGCGCTGACGCCGCCTCCAAACTGGTCGTCGACCTAGGCACCCTGGAAACCGACATCGGCGCCCTCCTCGACGTCGCCGTGGGCGGGGCCCTCGGCTCCCTCGAGTCGGCCGCCTTCCAGGCCTGGGACGACGACAAGCGGCTCGCCTGCGTGGACGCCATCCTC
>CAYNPQ010000175.1:0-6029 GCA_964399065.1 uncultured Treponemataceae bacterium
GGATGTTCGCGAGCCAGTTCTCGTAGGTGTTCTCCCACCTCTGGGGGAAGAAGCGCACCTCGCCGTCGCGCCAGGCCTTGAGGGCCTTCTCCGCGAGGGGTTTCATCCGCACGAACCACTGTTCGGAGAGGTAGGGCTCGACCACGGAATGGCAGCGGTAGCAGTGGCCCACCGAGTGGGTCACGGGCTTCTCGGCCACGAAGAGCCCCCGCGCCTTGAGGTCCTCGACCACGAGCCTGCGCGCGTCCTTGGCCTTCATGCCGCGGTATCTCGCCGGGACGATGTCGTTCAACGTGCCGTCGGGGTTGAGGATGTTGATGCGCTCGAGGCCGTGGCGGTTCCCCACCTCGAAGTCGTTCGGGTCGTGGGCGGGCGTGATCTTCACGAGGCCGGTGCCGAACTCGCGGTCGACGTAGGCGTCGGCGATGATCGGGATCTCCCGCTCCGCGAGGGGCAGCCTCAGCTTCCTGCCGATCAAGGCCGAGTACCGGGGATCATCCGGGTGCGCGGCGACCGCCGTGTCGCCGAGGAGGGTCTCGGGCCTCGTCGTCGCGATCTCGATGCTCCCCGAGCCGTCGGCGTAGGGATAGCGGATGTGGTACATCGCGCCCTGCTCGTCCGCGTGCTCGACCTCGTCGTCGGAGAGGGCCGTGCCGCAGGAGGGGCACCAGTTCACGAGGTACTTGCCCTTGTAGACGAGGCCCCGCTCGTAGAGCGTCACGAAGACCTCGCGCACGGCCTTGGAGAGGCCCTCGTCGAGGGTGAAGCGCTCGCGGTCCCAGTCGCAGGAGGAGCCGATCTTCTCGAGCTGCTTGGTGATCACCGAGTGGTGCTCGGCCTTGACCTTCCAGGTCTCCTCCACGAACTTCTCGCGGCCGAGGTCCCGGCGGTCGATGCCCTTGGCGCGGAGCTTCTTCTCCACCACGTGCTGGGTCGCGATGCCGGCGTGGTCCGTGCCCGGGACCCAGAGCGCGGGCCGGCCGAGCATGCGGTTGTAGCGGATGAGGATGTCCTGGAGGGAGTTGTTGAGCCCGTGGCCCATGTGGAGGACCCCGGTGACGTTCGGCGGGGGGATGACGATGACGAAGGGCTTCTTGGAGGGATCGCCCGCCGGCTTGAACAGGCCGGCCTTCTTCCAGGCCGCGTAGATGCGGTCCTCGAAGCTCTTGGGATCGTAGGCCTTCTCGAGCTCGATCGCTTTCATAACCGGTACCCCCGTCGCGTCGCGGCCGGCCCCGCTCTCCGCGTCCGGGCCGGCATGGTGTGTCTCCCAAGAGTAGCAGAACGGCGCGATGTAGGGAAAGGGGATGGAAGGATCAAGCTCGCTTGAGACGCCCCCGCCGGGACGCGATACTTCGTGTCATGGAATGCGCGATTCGGGCCCTCCCCGCGATCCTCTGCCTGGCCCTGTCCCTCGGCGCCCATGCCCAGGCCGCGGGACCGGCGGGCGGCGAAGCGCCGGGCGCGGAGGCGGCGAGCGGCGCCACGGTGGCGGCCCCGCCGGCGCCGGCCGACGCCGTGGCCGCGGCCTCCGCGGAGGCCGCTTCGGGCGCCACTCCCTCGACCCTGCCCCCCGCGGCCGGCAGGCCCTTCCTGGGTTTCCGGAGCGAGGTCGCCTTCCACGAGGCGGCGGGCTGGGGCTCGACGGGCCTCCTCCTCGCGGCGGGGGCGGTCGGAGCGGTCCGAGCCCTCGGCCTCCAGGACGCCGGGCACCAGTATCGGCGCGCGATCGGCGTCCGGGACGAAGAGGGTATCGGCGCGGCCTGCGCGGACAAGATCCGCGCGCTCTGGGCCGAGGACCAGGGCCTGCGCTGGGTCCACGTCGGGCTCCTCGGAGCGGGCGAGACGCTGTACCTCGCCGGCGCCTTCACGGGCTCCTCGTGGATCGACTTCTCGCGCCCGGCGACGCTCCGCGTGCGGATCCACCGCTGGGCCTTCTTCGGCCACGCCGCCCTCATGGCGACCGAGCTCGTCCTCGGCCTCGTCTCCACCGACGCCCTCTCCCGCGGCGACCACGAGCTCGTCTCGAGCCTCGGCGTCGCGCACGCGGCCATCGGCATCGCCATCCCGGTCCTCATGGCGGGGGCGGGCCTCGCCGAAGTCTGGCCCGGCCCCGCCGGCGGGAAATGAAGAAAGGGCCGGGCGGCCATTGACGGCGCGGCCCCGCTCGGCGAGTCTATGCCCATGCGCGGCCGCCCCCGCCTCGGCATAGGCACGAAGCTCGTCCTCTCCTACGGCCTCGTGATCGCCGCGGTGGTCGCCATCGAGCTCGTCGCGCAGGGGGTCACCGCCCGGGCCTCGGCCGAGTACGAGGAGCGGCTCTCGCGCTACCACGCCGTCCACGGCGCCCGCGTGCGCCTCGCCGCGAGCCGGGCCATGGGCGACCGCTACCTCCGCGAGCTCGGCGACGCCCGGCTCGCCGAGCTCCGCGCTGGCCTCGTCGAGCTCTCCCGCGCGGCCGAGGCCCTCGAGCCCTACGGCTCCGAGTCCCTCGAGGCCGGCTTCGAGGTCAGGGCGAGCCGGCGCGGCATCGCGGCCTACATCCCGCTCGCGGCCGAGGCCTACGACAGGCGCGAGGCCGGGCGGCCCGGATACTACGCGAGCTTCGCCCAGGCCGAGCGGATCGCCGGCTACGTCGACGGCTACCTGAGCGAGCTCCTCTCGATCTCCCTCGCGAGCGGCGAGAGGAGCTACAAGGAGACGGCGGCCCGCGCGGCCCGCTACCGCAGGGCCGCCCTCGCCGGCATCGTGGCCGTCGGCAGCCTCGCCCTGGCTTTCGCGGCCCTCCTCTCGGCCTCGATAGCCGCGCCGATCAGGCGCCTCGCCGCGGCCTCGGAGCGCATCGCCGCGGGGGACCTCGCGGTCGAGCCCGTGGCGGCCGGCACGGGCGACGAGGTCGAGATCCTGGCGAGGGGCTTCAACGCGATGGCGGCGAACATCCGCGACCTCATCGAGGGCCTCAGGGAGAAGGCCGAGCTCGAGCGCCGCCTCCACGACGAGGAGCTCGCCCTCGTGTCCATGGGCCGGGCCCTCCGCGAGGCGCAGTTCATGAACCTCCAGGACCAGATGCGCCCGCACTTCCTCTTCAACGCCCTCAACTCAATCGCGCGGAGCGCCCTCCTCGAGGGGGCGCCGGCGACCGAGCGCCTCGCCCTCGGCCTCGGCCGGCTCATGCGCTACTCGATCGGCGAGGGCCGCGGCTTCGTCCCCCTCGAGGAGGAGCTCGCGGTGATCCGCGAGTACCTCGAGTTCCAGTCGATACGCTTCGGCCGCCGCCTCGCCTGGAAGGTCGACGCCGACGACTCGCTCAAGGGCCTCCGCATCCCGCGCTTCACCCTCCAGCCCCTCGTCGAGAACGCGGTGCGGCACGGCATCGAGCCCCTCGAGGAGGGAGGCGCCGTGCTCGTGCGCGCATCGCGGCGGGGGGGGCGCGCGCGGATCCTCGTCGCGGACGACGGGGCGGGCATCCCCCGCGCCGCCCTGGCCGCGCTGCGCGCCGCGGGCGAGGGGCGGCCCCGCGAGGAACCGCCCTCGCCCGCCGGTTCGGGCCTCGGCGTCGCGAGCATCGCCCTCCGCCTCGCCCTCCGCTACGGCAAGGCCGCGCGCTTCGCGATCGCGAGCTCGCCGGGCAGGGGCACGATCGTCCGCATCTCGATCCCGCGATCCGAGGAGGTCCCCGATGCCTAGGATCCTCGTGGCCGACGACGAGGAGCTCGAGAGGAAGGCCCTTCGCCTGATCCTCCAGGAGGGAGGCGACGGGGTCGAGGTCGTCGAGGCCGCGAACGGCCGCGAGGCCGCGGAGCTCGCCCGGGCGGGCGGCCTCGACGCGGCCTTCCTCGACGTGAACATGCCCGGCCTCGACGGCATCGGGGCGGCCCGCCTCATCCGCGGCGAGCGGCCGGACACTCCCATCGTCTTCCTGACAGCGCACGAGCGCTTCGACTACGCGCGCGAGGCCCTGCGGCTCGGAGTCGACGAATACCTCCTCAAGCCCGCCTCCGCCGAGGAGGTCAGGGCAGCCCTCGAACGCGCGCTCCGGAACGGCCGCGCGCGTCGCGCCGCCCCCGAGTTCCTCGCGCGCGGCCTCCGGTCCTCCCTCGCGGCGGGCTCCCTCGCCGAGGAGGCCTGGGCCGAGTACCGCTCCCTCGCGGCTCCCGGCGCCGCGGCCCCGGGCCCCCGACTCGCCCTCGCCTTCCGCCTCGAGCCGGCCTCGCACCCCGGCGCGCAGCCCGCGGAGATCGCGGCCGCGGCCCTCGGCAGGGTCGCCGCCCTCGCCGAGCGCCTCCTCGCGGCGAGGGGCCTCGTAGCGCTCGCGGGCGCCGGCCCCGAGCGCGCCCTGGCCTTCGCCGAGGCGGCGGCCGGCGCCGCGCCCTTCCAGGCCCTCGCCCTCGCGACCGAGCTCCGCGAGCGCGCGCGCGCCGACCTCGGGCTCGGCCTCCTCGCGGGCGCGGCCTGCGGCGCGGGCGCCGGGGAACCGGCCGCGGAAAGGGGCGCGGCCCGCGCGGCGGCCGCCGCGGAGTCCCTCTGCGGCTCCGCCCTCGGCGCCGCGGCCCTCGCCCGGCCCGAGCGGCCCCTCGTAATAACGCGTTGCGCGACCGAGTCACCGGCCGCGCCATCCCCCGCGGGCCCCGCGCGCGCCTCCCGCGGCGCGTCCTCCCGCGCCGTGGAGCGCGCGAGGAACATGATGTCCGCCCGCCTCGGCGAGGAGCTCTCCCTTGAGTCCGTCGCCGCCGAGCTCAGGCTCTCGCCCTCCCACCTCTCGCGGCTCTTCGCCCTCGAATCGGGCGCGGGCTTCGGCGACTGCCTCGCGCGGATGCGGATCGACCGCGCCAAGGGCCTCCTCTCCGCGGGCAGCTCCGTCAAGGAAGCCGCCGCCCTCGTCGGTTACCGCGATCCCGCCTACTTCGCGCGCGTATTCCGCCGCCTCGAGGGCGAGAGCCCCGGCGAGTACCTCGGGAGCCTGCCGTGACGCGCCGCGCGCTCTTCGCCGCCGCGGCCCTCGCCGCCGCCTGCGCCGCCGCGACCTCGTGCGCGCGACGCGACGGGCAGGAAAGCCCCTCGGGAACCTCGGCCGCGAATGGTTTCGCGCAACGCTCGCGCGATGACAGGATCGCGCAACGCGCGACGGCCCCGGAGGTCGTGCTGCGCATGGCCGAGACCCATCCCTCCGACTACCCGACCACGGAGGGCGACCGCGAGTTCGCGCGGCTCGTCGAGCGGCGCTCGGGCGGCCGCATACGCATCGAGGTCTATCCCGACTCCGTCCTCGGCCAGGAGAAGACCGTCATCGAGCAGGTCCGCTTCGGCGGCATCGACCTCACCCGCGTGAGCCTCTCGGTGACGGAGAGCTTCGCCCCCTTCCTCAACGCCCTGCAGATGCCCTACCTCTACCGCGACTCGGAGCACATGTGGAAGGTCCTGAAGGGGGCGATCGGCCGCGAGCTCCTCGCCACCCTGGAGCCCGCGGGCCTCGTGGGCCTCGGCTGGTTCGAGCCCGGCTGGCGCAGCTTCTACAACGCGCGCCGGCCGCTGCTCGTCCCGGACGACCTCCGCGGCCTCAGGATACGGGTGCAGGAGAACGAGCTCATGACCGCCCTCGCCTCGGCCTTCGGCGCCATCCCGGTGCCCATGCCCTACGGCGAGGTCTACGCGGGCCTGCAGACCGGCGCCATCGACGGCGCGGAGAACAACTGGCCCTCGTACTATTCGCAGGGCCACTACGAAGTCGCCAAGCACCTGACCCTCGACCGCCACACCTGCGTGCCCGAGATCATCATCGGCTCCGCCGTCAGCCTCGGCGAGCTTCCGCCCGCGGACCGCGAGCTCATCCGGCGCTGCGCCGACGACGCCGTCGACTTCCAGCGCGCCGAGTGGGCGAAGTACGAGCGCCTCGCCGAGGAGCGCTGCCTCGCGGCGGGCGTCACGGTCGTCGAGGTCGCCGACAAGCGCGCCTGGGAGGCCGCCGTGGCCCCCCTCTACGCCCGGCAGGGCCCCGAGATCCGGGCCCTCGTCGAACGCATCAAGGCGGT
>CAYNPQ010000176.1:0-4396 GCA_964399065.1 uncultured Treponemataceae bacterium
GACATGGCGGGGAATGTCTGGGAGTGGTGCTGGGATTGGTATGGGAGCTATGCGAGCGCGGTTCAGACTGACCCCACGGGCGCGCCTTCGGGCGGCTACCGCGTGTTTCGCGGCGGGGGCTGGGGCAACGATGCGTCGGACGCGCGTTCGTCCAATCGGTTCAACAACAGCCCCGGGTACCGGAACTACTTTCTTGGTTTCCGGCTCCTTCGCCGTCCTTGAGCCCGACCAGGGGATGGAGGTCCCCCGACCGAACCGGGCGCCGTCCGGTGCGGTGAGGTGCTGCGCGAAGACCGAGCGCTCCCTAGCCTCCGGTAGATCCGGCGGATGCCTGAGCCGAAGTCGACTCGGGAATATTGTGGCGAGCGCGGCACGGATGCCGCGCCACGGCGTATCGCGGAATCGCGGAGCGATTCCGCGGCTACATGGATGTAGCGGGGTCCCAGTCCGGCGCGACCTCGGCCGTGTAGTCCACGCCGGGCACCTCGAAGCCGTGGACGCGCATGAAGTCCGCGCGGAATCCGACGACGTCCGACAGGGCGGTGAGGTTCTGCGGCGCGATGCGCGACATCCGGGCCTCGACCTCGGCCTGCACGGCCGCCCCCATCTCGAGCTCGTCGAGCCGGATCCTGCCCTCGGCGTCGAGGGCGGGGGGCTTGCCCGAGTAAAGCCGCTCGCGCATGAGGCGGTCGGCCTGGTCGAGGCAGTCCTCGTGGACGCCCCGCTCCTTCATCACCTTGAAGAGCGTCGAGACGTAGAGGGGGATGACGGGGATGACGGCGCTTGAGCGCGTGACAAGGGCCTTGTTGATCGAGACGTAGGCGCGGAGCCCGTCGTTCGCCGCGGACGAGAGGCGCTTGGCGGTGGCCTCGAGGTGGGCCTTGGCGCGGCCGATCGTGCCGTCGCGGTAGATGGGCCAGGAGAGCTTCGGCCCGACGTAGGAGTAGGCCACCGTGGCGGCGCCCTCCGCGAGGACCTTGGCCGAGCGAAGCGCCTCGATCCAGAGTTCCCAGTCCTCGCCGCCCATGACCTTGACCGTGGCCGCGGCCTCGGCCTCGTCGGCCGGCTGGATCTCGGCCTCGGAGAGGACTCCCGTGAAGACGTCCACAGTCGTGCCGCGATAGGGCGAGCCGAGGGGCTTGATCGCGGAGCGGTGGAGCTCGCCCGTCGCGGGATCGGTCCTGACGGGGGAGGCGAGCGAATAGACGACGAGGTCGAAGCGCAGGCCGAGCTCGCGAGCCGCGGCGATCGCGGCCTCCTTCGCGGCGGCGGAATAGGCGTCGGCGTCGATGCTCCGCGCGGGGAGGCCGGCCTCGGCCGCCGCCCGGTCGAAGGCCCGGTTCGCGTACCAGCCGGGGCTGCCGACCTTCGTGGCCGAGGGTGCCCGCTCGAAGGACAGGCCCACGGTCGGGACGCGGAAGCCGAAGGCCGCCGCGATGCGCGACGCCAGTCCGTAGCCGGTGGAGCAGCCCACCACGAGGACCGCCTTCGGCCCCTTCAGGGAGGCGTAGTCCGCCCTCTTGGCCTCGATCCGCGAGATCTGCAGCTCGGTCTCCCGCGCGCAGCCCACCGGGTGGGCGTTGAGGAAGATGTTGTTGCGCACCATGGGCTTGATCAGCATAGATCACCTCCCGAGACGGCGAGCCACTCGGCCTCGACGGCGAGCTCGTCGCCGACGTAGCCCGCGCCGCGCTGCCGGATCGCCATCGGGCTCGCGCGCAGCATCTCGATCTCCATGCGGTAGGTCTCGCCGGGCCTGACCTGCCGGCGGTAGCGGACCTCGGCGAGCTTGCCGAGGACGAAGGTGCCTTTGGCTTGGACGCCGAGGAGCTTCGCGCCGACGCCCCCGCACTGGGCGAGGGCCTCGACGAGGATGACGCCGGGCACGACGGGGTAGCCCGGAAAATGGCCCGCGAAGAAGGGCTCCGTCGCGGCGAAGAGGCGCTCGCCGTAGATGCGGCCGGCCCTCGTCCAGGCGCGGTCGACGAAGAGGAAGGGCGGCCGGTGCGGGAGCAGCCGCTCTATGTCGCCCAACGCGGCATCGATGTCCGGCGCGTCGCGCGACTCTGCATGCCGGCGGCCGCTCTCGCCGTCGCTCATCGCGGCCTCCTGAACACGAGGACGCCGTTGTGCCCGCCGAAGCCGAGGGACGCGGAGGCCGCCGCCTCGAGCTCGCAGGCGACGCCGCGGTTCGGCACGTAGTCGAGGTCGCAGCCCGCCTCGAGGTCAGGCTCGTCGAGGTTGATCGTCGGCGGGACGAAGCCGTCGACGAGGGCCATCACGCAGGCGAGGGCCTCGATCGCGCCGGCCGCCGCGATGCAGTGGCCGGTCATGCTCTTGGTCGACGAGACCTTGAGCTTCCGCGCGTGCTCGCCGAAGGCCTTCTTGACCATGAGGGTCTCGGTAGGGTCGTTGATCTGGGTCGAGGTGCCGTGGGCGTTGTAGTAGCCCACGGCCTCGGGGGCGAGGCCGGCGTCCTCGAGCGCGGCCGCGATCGCGGCGGTCCCGCCCTTGCCCTCGGGGTCCGGGGCCGTGAGGTGGTAGGCGTCGCAGGTCGCGCCGTAGCCCGCGAGCTCGGCGTAGACGCGGGCGCCGCGCGCCACCGCCCGGTCGTAGTCCTCGAGGACGAGGACCGCGGCGCCCTCGCCGATGACGAAGCCGTCGCGGGCCTTGTCGAAGGGCCGCGAGGCCTTTTCAGGACTGTCGTTGTAGGCCGTGCTCAGGGCCTGGAGGCGGAGGAAGCCGCCCATGGTGAACTCGGTGATCGCGGCCTCGGTGCCCCCCGCGAGGGCGAGGTCGCAGCGTCCGGCCCGGATGAGGTCGAGGGCCTGTCCGATCGCGTCCGTGCCCGAGGCGCAGGCCGTGACCGCGGTGAGGGCCGGGCCCGTGAGGCCGAGCCTCATGGCGACGTTGGCCGAGGCCTCGTTCGAGATCATCAGGGGCACCGTCATGGGGAGCATCCGCCCCGGGCCCGCCTCGATGAGCTTCTTGTGCGACTCGATCATCACGTCGATGCCGCCGATGCCGTTTCCGAGCACGGTCGCGCAACGCGCGGGGGGGTAGGGGCCCGCCGCGGGCGCCTCGCCCGGGGCGGCCTCGCCGAGTCCCGCGTCGCGCCAGGCCTGCACGGCGGCGGCCACGGCGAACTGCGTGAAGGGGGCCATCTTGCGGGCTTCCTTCCGGTCCATATAGGGGGAGGGATCGAAGCCCTTGACCTCGGCGGCGATGCGCGCCTCGAGCCTGGACGCGTCGAAGCGGGTGATGGGTCCCACGCCGCTGCGGCCCTCCCGCAGGGCGGCCCAGAAGCTCGCCACGTCGTTGCCCACGGGGCTCACGACGCCGAGGCCGGTCACTGCTACCCTTCGCTTCATCTATCGTTCCTCCATGCGCCCGGGCGGCGCCGCTTTGATTCTAGTGGATCGGACCGGCCCTCACCAACGGAGGGCAGAGGCGCCGTAGGTGAGGCCGGCGCCGAAGCCTATCAGCATGACGAGATCGCCCTTCTTGAGGAGCCCCTTCTCCGACATCTCGTGGAGGGCGATGGGGATGCTCGCCGAGGAGGTGTTCGCGTACTCCTCGAGGTTGAGGTAGAAGCGCTCCTCGGGGGCGCCGAGGCGCTTGGCCGCGGCCTGGACGATCCTCGCGTTGGCCTGGTGGGGCACGATCCAGGCGAAGTCCTCGAGCTTGTAGACGGAGGCGTGGAGGAGGCGGTTCACGAGGACGGTGATGGTCTTCACCGCGAAGTTGTACACGCCCTGGCCGTTCATGGAGATGCTCGGCACCACCGGCGCCGCGCGCTCGAAGCTCCTCTCGCGCTCCGCTTGGACAAGGTAGAGCTCCTTGGCGCCCGAGCCCTCGGCCCCGAGGATCGTCTTGACGAGGCCCCGACCCGACTCCTCGATCCTGGAGAGGACGACCGCCCCGGCACCGTCCCCGAAGAGCACGCAGGTGGAGCGATCCTTCCAGTCGGTGATGCGCGTCAGCGTCTCGGCCCCGACCACGAGGGCATGGCGGCCGTGCCTCGCCTCGAGCATCGACGCGGCCGCGTCGAGGGCGTAGATGAAGCCGGTGCAGCCCGCGACCATGTCGAAGGCCGCGCAGCCGTCGGCCCCGATCTTCTGCTGCAGGACGCAGGCGGTGGCCGGGAAGCCGAAGTAGTCGGGCGTCGCCGTCGCGACCACGAGGAGATCGATCTCCCGCGGGGAGATCCCGGCCTTGTCAAGGGCCATCTTGGCGGCCGCGGCCCCGAGGTCGCTCGTGAGCTGGCCGTCCGCGGCCACGTGCCTGGAGCCGATGCCGGTGTGGGAGCGGATCCACTCGTCGGTGGTATCCACCGTGGCAGCGAGCTCATCGTTGAGGATCCGGCGCTCGGGGATGCAGACACCAGTGGAACGTA
>CAYNPQ010000176.1:4496-5999 GCA_964399065.1 uncultured Treponemataceae bacterium
CCCCACTTATTAAAATAATTTTTGTAAACCACTACAAACATTTTAAACAACCCTAGCCGATTCGTCATATCCGTGATACAGTCGAGGCAACGTGGAGGGAGAATGTCGAAGTACTTCGAGATTCGTTGGCATGGACGCGGGGGACAGGGCACGGTCACCGGAGCGAAGTCCCTCGCAAAGGTCGTACAGTGCACGGGCAAGTGCGTCGCAGCCTTCCCCGAGTACGGCCCGGAACGGCGAGGCGCCCCGATCCGCGCCTTCAACCGCTTCTCCGACCAGGAGATCCGGATCCATACGCCGGTGCAGAAGCCCGACGTCGTCATCGTCGTGGACCCGACCCTGATCGGCAATCCCGCGATCGTCGAGGGCATCGGCCCCGACACGGTCTTCCTCGTGAACACCGAGGTCTCCGCGGCCGACACTAGGAAGGCGCTCGGCCTCTCCGGCCAGAAGGTCTTCACCGTCCCGGCGGACTCGATCTCCCGCGCCCTCTTCGGCAGGGAGATCCCTAATTCCGCCGTCATCGGGGCCTTCGCGAGGGCCGCGAAGGGCATCGTCAGCATCGAGACCCTCCTCAAGGAGACCGGCGAGGTCTTCGCCGAGATGCTCGGGGCCGACCTCGCGGAGAAGAACTTGGAAGCCCTGCGGCAGGGCTACGAGAAGGGAGATTCGATATGAAGAGCGGCGAGGATCGGGAGGTCGGCGCCCCGCTGCCCTGGCAGGACCTGACCACGGGCGGCGTCATCACGGAGGCGGGCAATTCCGCGAAGTACGAGACCGGGACCTGGCGGTCCTGGAAGCCGGTCTGGAAGCCCGAGGCCTGCATACACTGCCTGACCTGCTGGGTCTTCTGCCCCGAGGAGGCCTACCGCCTCGTCGACGGCAAGACCGCCGCGGGCAAGGAGCGCAAGGAGATCGCGGGCATCGATTACGAGCACTGCAAGGGCTGCGGCCTCTGCGTGCGCGAGTGCCTCGTCAACAAGAAGGGCAAGGCCGAGGCGATCGGCTTCGTCCGGGAAGAGAAGTGAGGGGGCGGGAATGAGCGCTATCAAGGCGATTACCGGCGCGGGAGCCATGGCGGAGGCCATGAGGCAGATCAATCCCGACGTCGTCGCGGCCTTCCCCATCACGCCCTCGACCCAGGTGGTCGAGGACTTCTCGCAGTACGTGGCGGACGGGTCGGTCGACACCGAGTTCGTGACGGTCGAGAGCGAGCACAGCGCGATGTCCGCCTGCATCGGCGCGGCGGCCGCCGGCGGCCGCGTCATGACGGCCACGGCCTCCGCGGGCATGGCCTACATGTGGGAACTCCTCTACGTGGCGTCGAGCATGCGCCAGCCCGTGGTCCTCGCGTTGGTGAACCGCGCCCTGACGGGGCCGATCAACATCCACTGCGACCAGAGCGACTCCATGGGCGCGCGCGACGCGGGCTGGATCCAGCTCTACAGCGAGAACAACCAGGAGGCCTACGACAACCTCCTCATGGCCCCCCGCATCGCCGAG
>CAYNPQ010000177.1:0-5948 GCA_964399065.1 uncultured Treponemataceae bacterium
TCCACACGACCCTCAACGACATCGTCGACATCGAGACGAAGAGCGAGGGCGAGGGGCTGTACAAGCAGGTCCGCGTGACCTTCCGCGGCAAGGTCTGAAGCAAATCGCCTGACGCGTAAAGGGCCGCCCGAGAGGGCGGCCCTTTTTCTATCGCCTCCGCGCATATTTTGTGTCGCTCAACGCGCGGCGAGGCCGGACTTCAAGGCCTTCGCGAAGCGCGGGTCCTCGGCCTCGACGCGGCCGAGGGTGACGCGCTCGGCGCCGTTGAAGGCGGCGAAGCGGCGCAGCTCGGCGGCGATCGCGGCGGCGAGGGCCGAGGGAGAGGGACGGCGCGGGCGCGACCCGGAGCCCGCCCAAGGGGCGGCCTCGGGCGGGAGGAGGTCGAGGCGCCGCGCTTCGAGGACGCCCGCCGCGCGGTCGGCCCGCGCGTCGAGGAGGGCGATGAAGCCTGAGCCGCCGGAGCCGTCCATATAGAGGACGGGGAGGCCGAAGTACCCGAAGCGACGCTTGGCCTCGGGGAGGTAGCACTCGAGCTGGTACTCGTAGCCGAAGAGCCTCGCGGCGCGTCGCCGGTCGATGAGGCAGGGGTCGAAGGGCGAGAGGATCCGCGCGCGGGGTTTCGGCCGCGGGGCGGATGAAGCTCGCTCGAGGCCGGCGGGCGAAGCCAGGCAGGGCGCGGGCTTGGCCTTCGCGCCGGCGCCGACCTCGACTTCGACGAGCCCGCCGGATTCGATGCGGGCTGCGATCTCCGCGGGAATGCCGGCCTTGCCCTCCTTGCGCAGGTACGCGATGTCGCGCGCGGAGAAGAGGCCGAGGCTCGCGACCGCGCGGTCGACATGGCGCGCGGCCTGCTCCTCCTCGCTCGGGAAGCGGCGGTCAAGGTCGGCGGGCAGGGCGCGCTCGGCGAGGTCGTAGACCTTCTGGAAGCCGGAGCGCCCCACCGAGGTGAGTTCGCCTGAGTGGAAGAGGTACTCGAGGGCCACTTTTGCCGGCTTCCAGTCCCACCAGCCGCGCGGCCCCTTCATGGGCTCCTCGAAGTCCTGGGCCCGCAAGGGGCCCTCGGCCGCGATGCGGTCGCGGACGTAGGCCACCGCCTTGGGGTCGGCCCTGAACCAGTCGTGGCCCTCGCGCCGGACGCGTTCCATCCGTGGAAGGCAGAAGCGATATTCGTCCAGCGGCAGGTAGGCGGCGGCGTGGGACCAGTACTCGAAGATCCGCCTCGGCTCGGCCTCGAGGCGGTCGATGCAGCCCTTGCCGTAGGCCGCGACGCGCGACCAGAGGATGTGGTGATGGGCGCGCTCGACGACGCTGATGGTGTCGATCTGGACCGCGCCGAGCCGCTCGACGGCCGCGTGGCAGCCTTCGGTCCCCCGGCCGAGGCCGCCGAGGAGGCCCGAAGCCTCGAGGGCCAGGCGCCGGGCGGTCGCCACGTCGATTGCGGCTCGCATGCCTAACGAATGTATGGCGGTTCGCGCCGCCGCGCAAGGGGCGGGCGGAGTCGCGATACCGGGCTCCGCCCCGCGCGGCCGCTGAATAAAAAAACGCGGCGCGCTATAGTACCCGCGACATGAACGCGCGCAAGATCCTGGGCCTCGCGGCCCTGTCGACTGTCTACCTCGCGGGCCTGGCGGCCGAGGTGAGCTCATCGATGTCCGCGGCTGAGATACTCGGGCCCGTCTACGCCGAGGTGAAGACGGCCGGCAAGGCGGTCCGCGTCTCCGAGGCCGGGACCCTGGCCCTCCTGCCGCCCCTGCCCGCCGCCGAGCCCTTCCGGGCCGCGATCGCGGCGGAGAAGCCCGCCCTCCTCGTCGAGGCAGTCTTCGCCCTGCCTCGGAAGGCCCCCGCGACCGAGGCGGGGAGGGCGGCGGAGCTCGCCTCGATCTACGGCCTCCTCGGCGCCCTCAATACTCTTGAGGGAATCCAGTACTGGTCGGTGAGCCGAAACACCTGGAGGACTTTCTACGCCGAGTCCTACCGCGTGGACGGCCCCGAGACGAAGCGCCGCCTTCCCGATCCGCCCGCGCCCAAGCCCGGCGCCATCCCGCCCCTGGAGAATGCGACCGTCTTCCAGCGCGACCTCTCCTTCGGCGCCAACCTCTATCGCTACAGCTTCCGAGGCTACGCGGAGGCCGTCGGCCTCGAGTCGACGAACCTCACGAAGATGAGCGTGGGGCCCCTGCCCGTCCTCGCCGTCGGAGCCTTGAAGACGAGGGTCCTCGTCGTCCAGGCCGCAGACGCCATCCTTTTCTTCGTGGCGAGCGGGGCCGAGGCCCCCGGCGTCTTCAAGGGCAGGCTCCAGGAGTCCTTCGGGAACCGGGCGGAGGCCCTGTTCCGGTGGTTCCAGGAGAAGTCGGCGCCCTTCCTCAAGCCCTGACCGGCTATGCCGATTCCCGCCTCACGAGCCGGGGCCTGATGAAGGGCAGGGGCTCGAGGAGCTCGCCCGCGGCGAGGGCGAGGAGCCGCGACATCGCGGTCGAGCCTATGGCGTAGACGTCGGCGCCGAGGGTGGTCAGCGCGGGCTGGACCAAGGCCGCGAAGGGCACGTCGTCGGCCCCGACGACCGCCACGTCCGCGGGGATCGCGCAGCCGGTGGACTTGAGTTCGCGCATCGCGCCGATGGCGACGACGTCGTTGAAGGCGAGGACGGCGTCGATGCCGGGCTCGCGCCCGATGAGGGCGGTGATGGCCGCGGCCCCGCCCTCGAGGGTCGGCTCGCAGCGCTCGACGAGGCGGGGATCGAAGGCCAGGCCGCGGGCGGCGAGTCCCGCCTTGTAGCCCGCGAGCCGCCTCGTGCCCGAGGCGGAGGCGGCCGGGCCCGAGACGAGGGCGATCCGGCGCCGCCCCTGGCCGGCCAGGTAGGCGATCGCCTCGGCGGCTCCGGCCTCGTCGTCCACGTTGACCGCGTCGCAGGGCGAGCCTGGCGGAGGGTTCCGGTTGACGAGGACCGAGGCCGCGAAGCCCTCGAGGGCCTTCGCCAGGTGCTCGTCGGGGAGCCGCGAGCCGGCCACCACGACGCCGTCGACGGCCTCGGCCGCGAGGGTGGCGAGGGCTTCGGCTTCGAGCTCCGCGTCCTCGTCGCTGTTCAGGATGAGGACGTTGTGGTCGGCGGCCCTCGCCACGTCCGCGGCCGCCTTGGCGAGCAGGGCGAAATAGGGATTCGAGATGTCGGGCAGGACGAGGCCGAGGGTCGAGGTGCGCTGCCTCGCGAGGCCGCGGGCCGCGCGGTTTGGGCGGTAGCCGAGGCGCGCGGCGGTCTCGAGGATGCGGCGCCTGAGCTCGGGCCCGATGCCCGCCTGCCCGTTGATCGCCCGCGAGACCGACATCATGGAGACGCCGGCCTCGGCGGCGATGTCCTCGAGGGTGGGCCTCCTCATCGGCCGAGGCTTCTCTTCAAGGTGGAGCGCACCGCGCCGGGGCCCGCGATGAGCTCGGTGAAGTTGTCCTCGACGCGCTCGCCGAGGCCGGCCTCGTAGAGGTCGACGCCGAAGACGCGGGCGTCCGAGAGGAGGGGCGCGAGGAGCTCGCGGAAAGGCCCCGCGTCGCCGAGGCGGAGCGGCGCGAAGCGGGCCCGCAGCCCCTCGAGGAGGGGGTCGGGGCTCGGCTCGAAGGCCTTTCCCTCGTCGTCGACGCCCATGAGGTACCTGCACCAGGCGGCGAGGACGAGGGGGATGAACTTGAGGTCGCGGGCCGAGAGGTCGGGCCTGGCCATGTAGGCCTTGATCGTCTCGCCGAAGCGGATCGGGAGCTTCTGCGAGGTGTCGGTGGCGATGCGCTGGGGGCTGTCGGGCATGAAGGGATTGGGGAAGCGCTCGCGCAGGACGTCGTCGAGGAAGGCCCGCGGATCCATGATGCCGGGGTCGACGACGACGGGCAGGCCCTCGACGTAGCCGATGCCCTCGACGAGGGCGACGAGGTCGGCGTCGCGCATCTCGTCGTGGATCGTCTTGTATCCGAGGAGGCAGCCGAAGATCGCGAGGGCGGTGTGCAGGGGATTGAGGCAGGTGCAGACCTTCATCTTCTCGACGCGGTCCACGGTGCCGCGATCCGCGAAGATGACGCCGCCCGCCTCGAGCCTCGGCCGGCCGTTGGGGAAGCTGTCCTCGACCACGAGGTACTCCTTCTCCTCGGCGTTGACGAAGGAGGAGACGTAGGTCTTCCGCGCGGTGACGAGGATCTCCGCGCCCTCGTAGCCCTCCCGCTCGAGGAGGGCGCGGACCGCCTCGTCAGGCCGCGGCGTGATCTTGTCGATCATGGTCCAGGGGAAGGAGAGGGAGGCGGGGTCCTCGACGTAGCGAGGGAAGCTGGCCGGCGCGAGTCCCGCGGCCGACCAGGCCCGCGCGAAGGAGCGTACGGCGTCGCCTAACTTGTCACCGTTGCGCGAGCAGTTGTCGAGGCTCACGAGGGCGAGGGGTCTTGCGCCGCGCTCGTGGCGGGCGAGGCAGAGCGCGGCGACCTTGCCCATGATGCTCCGCGGCCGGGCCGGGCCGTCGGCGAGGTCGGCCTCGACCTCGGGCAGGGGCGAGCCGCGCGAATCGACGAGGGCGTAGCCCTTCTCGGTGATGGTGAAGCTCGCCATCTTGAGGCTGGGGCCGGTGAAGACCTCGACGAGGCGGGCCCAGTCCTCGCGAGCCGGGTCGGCGGCGAGGGACTCGACCACCGACCCGATCACCCGCTTGGTGATCGCTCCGTCGGCCTTGAGGAGGACGAGCGTCGAGAGCTCGTCGAAGGGCCGGTAGGCCTTCTCGATGATCTCGTAGTCGAAGCCCTCGGCCACGACGATGCCCGTCCCGCTCTCGCCCTTGTCGAGGAGGCGCTGCTGGATCGCCGCCGGGAAGGCGCGGAAGATGTTGCCCGCGCCGAAGTGCAGCCATTCCGGCGACGCCCTCGTGCGGGCGCGGACCGCCGCGCGGTCGAAGGAGGGCAGCTCGAAGCCGGCCTCCTCCCAGGCGCGCCGGTCGGCGACGAGGGATGCGTCGCCCAGGCGCAGGGCCTTGCCCCCGCTCATCTCTGGATCCTGGCGGAGCCGCCTTTCGCGAAGGCCTCGACCTGGTCGAGGCTCGCCATGGTGGTGTCGCCGGGGAAGGTCGTGACGAGGGCTCCGTGGGCCCAGCCGAGGCGAAGGGACTCCTCCGGGCTCCGGCCCGACATGAGGCCGTGGAAGAGCCCCGCCGCGAAGCCGTCTCCGCCGCCGACGCGGTCGTAGACGTCGAGCTCGCAGGTCGGGGCCACGTAGCTCTTGCCCTCGAGCCAGAGCACGGCGCTCCAGGAGTGTCGGTCGGTGGAGCGGACCTCGCGCAGCGTCGTCGCGACGGCCTTCACATTGGGGAAGCGGCGCTGCACCTCGTCCATCATGCCGAGGAAGGCGCCGGGATCGAGCTTCGAGGCGGCCGCGCCCACATCGGGTCCCTTGAGCCCGAGGCCGAGCTGGAGGTCCTCCTCGTTGCCGACGAGGACGTCGGTGAGCTCGACGATGCGCGAGAGGAGGGGCGGGGCCTCCACGCCCGCGGCGGCCCAGAGCTTGGCGCGGTAGTTGAGGTCGAAGGAGGTCACCGCCCCCGCGGCCTTGGCGGCCTTCATGGCCTCGATGACGAGTTCGGGCGTGGTCGGCGAGAGGGCCGAGAAGATGCCCCCCGAATGGAACCAGCGGACTTTCCGGTCGGCGGGCGAGGCGCCGAGGAGGGCCTTCCAGTCGAAGCTGCCCGGCCGCAAGAGGCCGGCGGCTTCGTTGGCCCGGTTGTAGAAGACCACGGGGGCCCGCACGCCCTTGCCGCGGTCGCTCCAGACCTGGGCGATGTTCGGGCCGCGGACCCCGTCGTGCTTGAAGCGGACATAGTAGGGCTCGACGCCAGCCTCGCGAACGGCGGCCTGCACCTTGAGGGCGAGGGGGAGGCCCTCGACCATCGCGCTGGCGATGGCCGTCCTCATGCTGAAGCAGCGCGAGAGGTTCG
>CAYNPQ010000178.1:0-5896 GCA_964399065.1 uncultured Treponemataceae bacterium
GCCCCGGCTCGCCCGGCCCCGCGACCCTGAGGCCGACGCCCCGGCCGGCGGAGGGCGTCGTCTCATGGAACCTGACGACCGCCTGCAACTACCGCTGCGACTACTGCACCCAGCGCCTCAAGGCCGACCGCGGGCGCTGGAGCCGCGACATCGAGGCTTTCCTCGCGGCCTTCGCGAGGCTGCCGGGCCCTTGGGAGGTCAAGCTCTCGGGCGGGGAGCCCTTCGTCCACCCGGAGCTCGAGCGCGTCGCCGCCGGCCTCGCCTCGATCGGGCATCGCGTCTCGGTCGTGACCAACTTCTCGGCCCCGCGCGACAAGTTGGCCGCCTTCGTGACGGCCGCGGCCGGCCGCGTCGGCGTCTTCTCCTGCAGCCTCCACCTTCCCTACGTCGAGGGGGAGGTGGCCCTGGCCGGATACTTCGCCAAGGCGCGTTGGCTGGCCGAGCTCCTCGCCCGCTCCGCGCCGCCGGACGGGGAGGCCCCGGGCGGACGTCCCGCGGCTCCTCGACTCTGCGTCACCACGGTCGCCACGCGCCGGGCCCTGCCCCTGCTTCCCGCCCTGGCGGAGCGGGCCGGGGAGGCGGGGATCCCCTTCAAGGTCCAGCCGGAAAAGCAGGACCGGGAGGTGATATCCTATACCGCGGAAGAGGAGCGGCTGATCCTGTCGTTGGGGGGCCACAACCTCACGGGCCGGATCGTGCACCGGCTCGAGGGGCGGCCCTGCTGGGCCGGTTCGCGGTACTTCATCCTCGACGACGAGGGCCTCGCTTTCCGCTGCTATCCCGCGCGCCGCCACCGCGTCGAGCGCCTGGGCAGCTTCCTCTCCCCGGGTTTCCGCCTCGCGGAGGATCCTTCGCCCTGCCTCTACGGGACCTGCAATTGCACCGTGCCGATCGCGCGCGGGATGATGCCGCTCGACGAGGGCGCGAGAGCCGCTTTCCAGGATGAGGAGGTCCCGTCATGAAATTCAAGACCTTTCGAGCCCTCGCGATCGGCGGCCTCGCCGTCGTCATCGCCGCCCTCGCGGTCGGCCTGGGCTTGTTGCGCCGGGACGTCCGCCGCGCGGTCGATGCGTATTCCGCCCCCGCGGCCCAGCCTGTCCCGACGGCCCAGCCCGCCGCGCCGCAGGCCGCCCCTCCGCCGGCCCTTCCCGCGAGGCCGGCGCCCGGTCCCGGACAGGAGGCGCTTCGCCCCATGGACGAGGACATCCTCGCCCTCCTGGCCAAGCCGATGGGCGGCGACAAGATCAAGGACGCCTTCTCGTCGCGGTCCTACAAGGTCAACATCTACAAGGACGCGGGCTTCGCGAGCGCCAACCGCCTGAAGATAGACCTCGACCGGGACGAGAAGGACGACGAGAAATGGACCATCGAGGGCCAGGGGGCCGCGATGAGCGTCAAGCGCCAGCTGTCGCCCGGCGACGACGGGAACTACCCGGTCGAGTACATGCTCGTCGGCGGCGGCTGGACAAAGAAGTAGGGTCCTCCCGCGGGGCGGCAGGCCCTTGCGGCGCCCGCCGGGACCGGTGCATCCTACCGCGCATGAGAGCCGAAGCCTACGAGGCCCTCGACGCGATCCGCCGCGAGTTCCGCGGCCTCGTCGAGAAGTGGAGCGCCGAAAACCCCTACCTCGCCGGGCTGCAGGAGCGGCTCCGCCTCGAGCTCGGCTACGAGGACTACGTCGTCGAGACCCCGATCGTCTACAACCGGGCCCTCGACGAGGTCGGCCCGCGGGACCGCATCCGCTTCGTCCTCGTCGCCGACAACCCCGGCAAGAACGAGCAGCTCGCCCGCAACAACCGCTACCTCGTAGGCCAGTCCGGCAGGCTGGCCGAGTCCTGGTTCCGCCGCGAGCTCGGGCTGGACTTCCGCCGCGAGGTCCTCATACTCAACAAGACGCCGGTCCACACGCCCAAGACCGCCGAGCTCCGCAGGCTCCTCGCCCTCGCGGGCCCCCTCGGCTCCCCCGCGCGCTCGCGCCTCGAGGACCTCCTCGCCGGGAGCCAGCGCGCGATGGCCGGTTTCGCGCATCGCGCCGCTCGGGCGCTCGGCGCGGAGATCTGGGTCTCCGGCCTCGGCGAGCTCAAGGCGCGGGGCCTCTTCGAGCCGTACCGCGACGCGTTGCGCGAACTCATGGCCTCCGGCCCCGCGCGCGCGAGGCCCCGCGCCCTCGCCTTCAACCATTTCTCCATGAACCAGTTCGCCATCGAGCTCGCGCGCAAGGCCGACCCCGCGAAGCCCCTCGAGGAGGAGTTCGGGCGCATCGGGCGGGAGAACTTCGAGCGGGTCTTCGGAGGGGCGGGCGGGGCCATGGGCGGCCGCCGGTGATCGATGTCGTTCTTCGCGAGGCGGGGCTTCGCCCTCCCGGCTGCCGGGTCGCCCGGAACGGTCGCGCATTCCGCACCCGGGCGACCGGACCGAACGCTAATAGTAGACGTAATAATAGCCGCCGCCGTATTCCGGCCGGAGGCTGAGGGAGGCGCCCGCGACGCCCTCGAGCGCGAGGGCGAGGGTCCTCCCGTACCAGTACGCGGCCGCGCGTCCGCCGATCTCGACCCATGCCGCCTCGTCGTCCTCGCCGGAATAGACGCCGCCCAACGCGTAGAGGTTCGCGCCGGCGGAGAGCGAGGCCCCGAAGCCCTCGGGCGCCTTGCGCGGCTCCGTCCCCGCGGGGCGCGCCCGGTCGGCGAAGTAGCCGAGGCTCGCGGAGATCGGCAGGCTGAGGCGCTTCGCCCCCGCGGGCTCGGCGAAGTAGACCGCCCCGCAGGACAGGCCGAGCCGTCCGCCGAGCATGAGGCTGAAGTCGATGCCGAGGTGCCCGGGGCCGGCCCCGCGGAGCGAGAAGCCGTAGGAGGGAGCGCCTCCGCCGGCGGGGAGCGAGTACGAGGCGTAGAGCCCTATCCAGCCTTCGCCGTCGTCGTCGAACTGGCTCGGCATGGCCGAGGCGGCGAGGGACGCGCAGGCGAGAATCAACGCGAAGCAGGGCTTCCGCATTCACACCTCCCGCGGGACGATTCCGCGCAACGCGGTCGTTCCGCGCGAGAGGAATATATCACGGGGCCGGCCGTGAGGGAACCGGAAAAACGCCGAGGCGGGCGGCCCCGCCTCAGCGCAGCACCGCGACGGCCCGCACGGGGGCGCCGTCCGCGTCGGCGAGGGGGAGGGGCAGGCAGACGAGGTCGAAGGCTTCGTCGCCCAACGCGTCGAGGCCCTGCAGGTTCTCGACCACCACGAGGTCGGCGCCGAGGAGGACGCGGTGCACGGGGAGGTCGCGCGCGCCGACGGGGTCCACCGAGATCGCGTCGACCGCCACGCCCGAGAGGCCGGGGACCGAGGCCACCGCCGCCGCGGCCTTCGCGTCGAGGGTCGGGAAGCCCTCGAAGTAATCCTCGCCGCCCCATCGCGCGTCCCAACCCGTGCGGATCACGAGGAAGGTCGCGCCCACGAGCCGGGGCGCGATGGCCGACAGGGCCTCGACCCCGATCTTGGGCCATTTCGCCCGGCCCTTGCGGAGGTTCCTGGCGTCGAGGACGACGGCGCGGCCGGCGAAGCGCGAGACGGGGAGCTCGTCGAGGCGGGGGGCGCCCGGGATGACGTGCGCGGGGGCGTCCATGTGCGTGCCCGTGTGCGAGTACATCGACACGAGCTTCTCCGCGAAGCCGTCGCGCTCGATCGTGTTCGCCTCGCGGAGTGAGGGCCCCTCGGTCCCGGGATACACGGGCATGCCGGGGCTGATCCGGTGGCTCAGGTCGATCATCCGCATGATGGCTCCTTTCCGGCCCCGGCGGCCAGGTCGAGCGTCATCGCCCTCCCGCCGCCGCGGAAGCCCGCGCGTTCGTAGATGCGCCTCGAGTCGGGGGTCGGCTGGAGGCGCAACCTCGCCAGGCCGAGCCCGCGCGCCTCGGCTATCGCCAGGGCGACGAGCCCGGAGCCGATGCCCCGGCCCCGGAGCCCGGGCTCGACGTACACGTTCAGGATCTCGCCCTCCCGGGCGCCGCGCCCGGTCCCGAGGCGGAGGGCGGCCTGCCCCGCCGGCCGGCCCCCCTCGAGGGCCAGCCAGCAGCGGAGCCTCCCGGAGGCCAGGTCCGGCCCGAGGAGCGACGCGAGCTCCGCGCGCCGGGCCTCGAGGTCGAGCGAGCCCGAGTCGCGCTGGATGGCCTCGAAGGCCAGCCTGAGCCCGACGACCGCGTCGAGGTCGTCCGCGGTCGCGCGGCGCGCGACGGGCGTCTCCATCGCCTAACGCCCCTTCGCCTTGGTCCTGATGTAGATCTGCTTGCCCGAGTCCGTGGGGCTCGCGCGCTCGTCGATGTCGAAGAGGCCCGAGGACTTGATGAGGTCGCCGAGCTTGCGGAAGCCGTAGTTGCGGGGGTCGAACTCGGGCTGCCGGTTCGCGATGTAGGTCCCCACCGCGCCGAGGTAGGCCCAGCCGAACTCGTCGGCCGCGTCCTCGACCGCCGCGCGCATGAGGTTCGCGGCCTTCCGGTCCACCTTGATGTCCGCGGCGGGCCGGGGCGCGGCCTCGCGGCTCCCGCCTTCGCGCTCCTCCTCGCTCTCGCGCAGGATCTCCGTGTAGATGAACTTGTCGCAGGCCGCGACGAAGGGCTTCGGCGTCTTGCGCTGTCCGAATCCGAGCACGAGCTTGCCGTCCTCGCGCAACCGCGCAGCAAGCCTCGTGAAATCCGAATCGGAGGACACCACGCAGAAGCCATCGAGGTTTTCGGTATAGAGCAGGTCCATCGCGTCGATAATCATCGCGCTGTCGGTGGAATTCTTGCCGGAAGTATAGGAGAACTGCTGGACGGGCTGGATGGCAAACTCCAGGAGCTTGTCCTTCCAGGACCTCAGGTTGGTATTCGTCCAGTCGCCGTAAATGCGTTTCACGCTTGCAACACCATATTTCGCGACCTCCGCAAGGAGGCCTTCTATGATTCTCGCCTGAGTATTGTCCGCATCGATCAGCACCGCCAGTTTGAGCTGGCTCTGTTCGTTTTTCATGCAGTTACTGTCCCACGAAAGCCCCCGCCTTGTACAGGGCCGGGTGCTCTTCAACGCTCCATCGCCACGCCGGCAGCCTGTTTCGCGGCGCCTTCCGGAAAGATGTCCAGCACAAGCCCGACAGGCAGGTGATCGGAATATCCCGACGTCCCGTTCCAGACTCTCGGGGTTCCATCCCCGTCCATCAACTCCGGAGCACGGCATATGCAAAAATCCGAGAACTCGAAACCCATGCCATCGTCGAAGCCGGGACCGAGCAGAAAGCCATCCAGCCTTTCGTCATCCCCCCTGTACCGATAACTGTAGCCTTCCGCCCCGAACCAGGGCGAAAAGAACACTGCCTCCGTGCCATCCACACGCGCCCCTGCAAGGTTGCCCGTCAGTTCGAGGGCCTCGGAGTACCAGAGTTCCGGGATAAGCGAAGCATTTTTGTCATTTCCCCCCTGCTTCAGTTCCGGCACGAAAGACCGTTCCGGCATGAAGGCTGCCGGGTAGTTCTTCCCCGCCCGTTCGAACTCGTCGGGCGACTCATTGAAATCCCCGCAGACTACGATGTGAACCTCCGGCTTCAGTTCGGAAAGTTCGACAATCCTCGATTCGAGCAGCGCGGCTGCCTTGCGCCGGAAATCCTCCGTTTCCGCCTCCCCTTCCCTTCTGGATTTCCAGTGACAGACGAACACAGTGAGAAATCCGCCACGTTCATGCTCGATCCCCACTTCGAGCATGTCCCGGAAACTGCCGACACTCTGTTCATTCGAATTCATTTCCAGCGCGTGAACCCGGAATGAAGCGATGGGGAAACGCGAAATTACTCCGCATTTTACAGGGGATTCGGAAGGACCTCCGAGTGCTGTCCATTCATAACCGGAATCCTTGAGCGGCCCCTTCACCAGATCCGCAAGCA
>CAYNPQ010000179.1:0-5859 GCA_964399065.1 uncultured Treponemataceae bacterium
GCGGGATTACTTCGCGGCCTTGAGGGCCTCGACGGCGAGCACGACGGCCGTGAGGTGGATCGAGGCGCCGGAGACGGCGTCCGAGGTGGTGTCGGGCTTGAGCGCGATCTTCGCGGGATCGCCGGCCTTGACGATGGCGTCCTGGACCGCCTTCGCCTGCACGTTCCACTCGCCCTTCTTCGCGACCTTGCCCATGCCGTAGCCGCCGGACTCGGCCTCGACGAGCTTGGACTTCTTGGTGGCGTCCTTGTAGATGCCGTTCCAGAGGACGTCGACGATCGTGCCGTTCACGACGGTGACGAGGACCGTGTCCTTCCAGCCGGAGTTCTTGTCGAAATCGGCCTGCTCCTTGTAGTACCAGCCGTCCTTGTAGGAGCCCTTGGCGACGGGGGCTGAGGCGAGGGCCTTGTTCACCAGGGCGAGGAAGCCCTTGGTGGTCAGGGACGCGCCGGTGATGGCGTCGGTCTTCCCGTCCTTGTCGAACTTCGCGAAGCCGACGTCCTGGGTCTTCACGAGCCAGGCCTCGGCGGCCGCTGCCTGCTTGTCCCACTCGCCGGCCTTGGCGGCCTTGGCCATGCCGTACTTGCCGGCGGCGGCGTAGGCCTTCTTGTCCGCGGCGCCGGCGATGTTGGCGACGCCGTTCCACTGGACCTTGACGATCTTGCCGCCGGAGACGGCCACGACGACCTCGTCCTTCCAGCCGGTCTTGCCGAAGGCGTCGTCCTGGGCGAAATACACCCCGTCCTTGGCCTTGACCTGCGCGAAGGCGAGGCCGGAGGCGAAGACGGCCATGACGAGGGCGATGGAGAGTATGCGCTTCATGGATCCTCCTGTCTTGGATAAGACAATTGGAATATACCCAAGATGCTATCGTCGCTTCAAGGTCGAGCCCCGGCCCCCGCGGCGTGCTTGACGCTTCGCCGAGACGCGTTTAGGGTGGGGTAATCACATTCTTCAAGGAAGGGAGCACATGAATATCCTGGCGGACGAGCTCAACAAGACCCTCGGCGGCACCGTCGCCGAGCGCCTCCTGTCCGAGATGGGCAGGCGGATGTACTTCCCGAAGGGAATCTTGACCCAGAGCGCCGAGGCCAACGAGCGGGCCAGCCGCTACAACGCCACCGTCGGCATGTCCACCGTCGACGGGGTGCCCATGATCCTCGACGCGGTCCGCGCCGCCCTGCCCGGGCTCACGCCGGCCGAGGCCGTCGCCTACGCCTCCACCGGCGGCGTCCAGGCCCTGAGGCGGCGCTGGAAGCAGGAGCTCGCCCGCAAGAACCCCTCCCTGGCCGGCAAGGACTACTCCCTGCCCGTCGTCGTCCCCGGCCTCACCGCCGCGATCTCCTACATCGCCGACCTCTTCCTCGAGCCCGGCGACACCGTCGTCGTGCCCGACCTCCACTGGCCGAACTACCGCCTCATCGTCGAGGAGCGGAAGATGGCCGCGGGCCTCGTCTACCCGATCTTCGCGGGCGGCGGCTTCAACGTCGCCGAGCTCGAGCAGAAGCTCCGCGAGGCCGGCGGCCGCCGCGGCAAGGCGGCCTGCATCCTCAACTTCCCGAACAACCCCACCGGCTACTCGCCCACCCTGGCCGAGGCCGAGGCCATCGTCGCGGCGCTCAAGCGCGTGGCCGACGAGGGCACCGACGTCCTCGCGATCTGCGACGACGCCTACTTCGGCCTGCAGTACGAGGAGGGCCTCCTCCACGAGTCCCTCTTCGGCCGGCTCGCCTCCCTCCACCCGAGCATCCTCGCGGTCAAGGCCGACGGCCCGACCAAGGAGGACTACGTCTGGGGCTTCCGCACCGGCTTCGTGACCTTCGCCTCCAAGGGCCTCGACGAGGCCCGCTACGAGGCCCTCAACAAGAAGCTCTACGGCGTCATCCGCTCCTCGGTCTCGAGCTCCTCGGCCCCGGCCCAGTACATCTTCCTCAAGGCCCTCGACTCGCCCGGCTACGAGGATCAGAAGGCCCGCTACCGCGCCATCCTCGCCGAGCGCTACCGCCAGGTCCGCGACTTCCTCGCGAAGGCCGAGCTGCCGGCCTGCCTCAAGCCCATGCCCTTCAACTCCGGCTATTTCATGAGCTTCGAGTGCTTCGGCATCTCCGCCGAGGCCCTGCGCCTCAAGCTCCTCGACGAGAAGGGCATCGGCACCATCTCGATGCAGGACCGCTACCTCCGCATCGCTTTCTCCTCGGTCGAGGCCGGCCAGGTCGCCGACCTCTACGCCGAGATCCTCAAGGCCGCGAAGGCCCTCGCCGACGCGAAGAAGTAAGGCGTATCCAAGGAAGACAGCGAGGGGGAAGCCTTCCCTACGGAAGACCGACGAAGCGAGAGCTTCGTCGCCGCCAAGGCGCTTGCGCCTTGGCGCTCCCCCTCGCGCTCCCTCTTCCAAGGATGCGGGACGGCGGTCGCATAACGTGCATCATCGCCAGCCGCGCCGAATTCGGCATTCCGAGCCCATTCCGATGCGCGTCGAGGCGAGCCCGATCCGGACCGATACTCTATGAAGAGACTAAAAGCCATGAACGCCAGCGGCCCTGTCGCGATCCTCCTCTCCCTCCTCGCGGCCCTCGCCGTCGCGAACGCGGCCGCCGCGCCGGCCGCCCCGCCTGCGCCCGCCCCGGCCGCGCAGGCCCCCGCGGTCGCGACCGCGGCGCGGCCCGCCGACGGCGTCGGCCCGACCGAGGGCGTCGCGAGCTGGTACGGGGCCGAATTCCACGGCCGGCGGACTTCGAACGGCGAGATTTACGACAAGGAGGCGCTGACCTGCGCCCACCGCTGGCTGCCCTTCGGCAGCTACCTCCTCGTGCGCAGCCTCGACACAGGCTCGAGCGTCGTGGTCCGCGTCAACGACCGCGGCCCCTTCGCCAAGGACCGGATCCTCGACCTCTCCGAGGCCGCCGCGCGCCTCGTCGGCATGGTCGCGACCGGCACGGCCCGCGTCTCCTTCTCCCTGCTCCCGCCCGAGGAGGCCCTCGCCTGGAAGGGCGGCAAGCTGGAGGGCGCGCCGGCCCCTTCGGTGTCGCGCAACGCGCCTCCGGTGTCGGGCGACGCGCGGGCGACCGCGCATCCCGCGCCCGCCCCGGCCGCGGGCCCGGGCGCGGCGACGGCATGGCGCATCCAGGTCGCCTCCTACCGCGACGAGGCCAACGCCCGCGCCACGCTCGAGCGGCTCCGCGCCGCGGGCCTCGAGGCCGCGGTCGAGGCGGCCGGCGCCTACCGCCGCGTCGTCTTCGCCGGCCTCGACGCCGAGGGCGCGCGGCGGATCTCCGCCCGGCTCGACGCCCTCGGCTACCGCGGCTACTCCGTCGCGTCCTCGACCCCGCGCTGAGCGGCTATTGCCGCGCCGCCCTTCCTCGCCTAGTCTTATGGGAGGGGGCGGGGCGGTGGAGAAGACCCTCGGGGCCGCGCTCGGCGGCAGGGACATCCCTCGGATACGCGATTTCCGCGAGCTCAGGCTCCTGCCCGAGGCCTACCGCGACGAGAAGATCTTCGCCCTCCTCGACCGCTACGCCGCGGAATACGGCGAGGGCCTCGTGCTCTACGGGGGCCTCACGGCCACCGAGCGCGTCTACGGCCTGAAGCGCATCCGCGACATCACCACCGACCTCGACTTCGCCTGCACCGCCGCAGGCCTCGAGGCCGTGCTCGCCTCGGAGCGCATCCTCTACCACGAGGGGTACGACATCCTATTCTCGGTTTCGGACAACGTCCCGATCACCTTCGCCTACGGCCACATCCACGACTGGCCCCTGGACCCCGGCTTCTTCGACTCCGCGTCGCGGGTGCGGCTTCCCTCCGCCGAGCTCCTGTGCTGCTCGCGCGAGCGCTCGATCATGCTCAAGCTCCGCCGCACAGGCGAGCGCCTCGAGTCCGGGCTGCAGCCCTTCGGCAAGGACGCCCTCGACATCCTGAACATCCTCGTCGCCCCCTCGAGGCGGCGGGAGCTCAAGCCGGTCGACATCGGCGAGTTGTGCGAACTCGTCATCTCCGGGGCGCCGACGGCGGCCTCCCGGCCCGCGGGGATCGCGGCCTTCCTCCGCGGCTACGAGGGGCACCTCTCGGGCCCCGAGCGCGAGGCGGCGGAGGCCCTCCTCGGGCCCCTCGAGGCGGGCCTCTCCCGGCGGCCCGGAGCGGCCGGGGAAGGGGGCTAGGATCGTGGAGGTGCTCGTCTCCCGCTTCGTCGACGACGCGGACATGGACCTGTCGCCCTTCGAGGGCGCCTCGATGCAGCTCGCCTTCTTCAAGCGCAAGGTCTTCCACTCCATCGACCACCGACGCCTGCGCGACCGGGTCCGCGACGCGGGCATAACCGTCCGGAGCGTGCACGCCCCCGCCGCCGACGTGCACCACCGCGCGGGCGAGGAGTTCCTCTCGGTGCTCCGGACCATCCGCGAGGTCTACGGGGTCGAGGTCGTCACCGTCCACCCGCAGAAGGGCGACAAGGAGTCCGCGCGCTCCCACTTCCGCGAGCTCGAGCGCGAGATCGAGGCCCTCGGCATCCTCCTCGCCTACGAGACCTTCGAGAAGGAGATGATGGACGTGAAGTGGGTGAGCCAGGTCGAGGAGATGCACCGCTGCTTCGACGACTTCGGCTTCCCCTTCCTGCGCGTCACCTACGACTTCACCCACTCGTCCCGCGACGACAGCCTCGCCGAGGTCGAGGCGGACAACGGCCTCATCGAGGTGGTCCACCTCTCCGACGCGTTGCGCGACAAGCCCCTCGATCCCAACGAGTACCACCAGCACCTGCCCCTCGGCTACGGCGACTATCCCGTGCTCGAGTTCGTCGACCTGCTCGAGCGGATAGGCTACGACCGCTTCGTCGTCCTCGAGTACCACCCCGAGTACGACGGCCTCCTGCGCGGCGACGCCGCCGCCCTCGCGGCCCGCGTCGCGGGGGACCGAGGCCCCTTGGAGCGCCTCGTGGAGGGACGCCGATCCGCGGGGCCCCGCGGGCCGGGCCCCGGCGGCAACTGAGCCCCCGCGCGGCGCGTTATGCGATACCGTCGGCGAGTCCGGCGGCTTCGGCATGGGCATTGACCGCCGCGAAGATGAGGGTGGCGGCGAGGCTCGCGGTGGGGTCGGGGCCGGCCCGGCCCGGCGAGACCTCGCAGAGGTCGAGGCCCGAGACCCTGCCTCCCGCGAAGGCCCGCTTCACGAGGCGGAGCACGATCTCGGGCTCGAGCCCGAGGGGCTGGGGCGCGCTCACGCCGGGGGCCCAGGCCGAGGAGAACACGTCCGCGCAGATCGTGACCATGAGCGTCTCGGCGGAGGCCGAGAGCGCGTCGATGGCGGGGAAGGCCGAGGCCGCCCCGGCCTCCGCGAGGTCGCGGCCGAGGATCCAGCGTGCGCCGAGGCGTCCCGCGTCGCGGAAGAGGGCCCTGGTGTTGGAGCGGAGCTGGGCCCCGAGGCAGAGGTAGCGGAACTCGCCGCCCTCCGCGGCCAGCTCGTCCGCGACCTGGCGGAACATCGAGCCCGAGCTGCCTCCCGCGGGGTAGGGCCGCAGGTCGAGGTGGGCGTCGAGGTTGAGGATGGCGGGCCCGCCGCCGGGGCCGCGCTGGCCGAGCCAGTGGCCGTAGGCGGTCTCGTGGCCCCCGCCGAGCACCACGGGAAACCAGCCCCGCTCGCGGACCAGGCGGACCTTCGCGCCGAGCAGGGCCTGGGCCTCCTCGAGGGCCTCTCCCTCGCACTCGACATCGCCCGCGTCGTAGAGGGCCAGGCCGGGATCGAAGGAGCAGGGGAGGTTCGCGAGCTCCGCGCGGATCGCGGCCGGCCCGCCGCGCGCGCCGGGCCGTCCCATGTTCCGCCTCACGCCCTCGTCGCAGGCGAAGCCGAGGAAGGCGACCGCGGCCC
>CAYNPQ010000180.1:0-4363 GCA_964399065.1 uncultured Treponemataceae bacterium
GTGGCGTAGCCGATGAACATGGCGCAGACGCCGAGGTAGATGGCGGTGCCGTCCATGTTGATGGTGGCGCCCAGGGGCAGGGTGAAGGAGCAGATCGTCCGCGGTATGCCGAGCTTCTCCTCGGCGCAACGCATGGTGATGGGGAGGGTGCCGCTCGAGGAGCGGGAGACGAAGGCCGTGATCATGGCCTCGTTGGCGCCCTTGAGGAAGCGGAAGAAACCGAGTTTCCAGACGGCGAGCAGGCCGCCGTAGGTGCCGACCAGGTGGATGAGGAGGCCGAGGTAGACGGTGACGGTGACGACGAGGAGGGGGCCGATGGCCTTGGCGCCCTGCTGGGCGAAGACCTGGGCGATGAGGACGAAGACGCCGATCGGCGCGTACTGCATGATGCCCGCGACGATCTTGTACATCGTCTCGGCGGCGGCGTTGCAGACGTCGAAGAGGGTGCCGGCCGACTTCGCGAGGGACTCGTTCTTGGAATCCTTCACGAAGGAGATGCCGAGGCCGAAGAGCACCGCGAAGAAGATGATGGGCAGGACGTCGCCCTTGGCGAGGGAATCGACCGGGTTGGTCGGCACGATGTTCAGGATCGTCTGGATGAGGGGCGGCGCGGAGGAGGCCTTTCCGGCGACTCCCGCGGCGCCGACGACGTTGAAGCCCTGGCCCGGCTGGAAGATGTTGGCGAGGACGAGGCCGATGAGGACGGCGAAGGCCGAGGTCAGGAGGTAGTAGACCATGATCTTCACGCCGACGCGTCCGAGGCGTGAGGGGGCGATGCTCGCCGCGCCGGCGATCAGCGAGAAGAGGATGACGGGCACGACGATCATCTTCAAGAGGCGGATGAAGAGGTCGCCGAAGAACTTCGAGCCGTCGACGAAGGGCTTCACCGCGTCGGGGAAGAAGCCGAGCACGATGCCGAGTATCGCGCCGAGGGCGAGGCCGATGAGGATGCGGGCGAGGAGGTTCGACTTGAAGTACCAGTCGAAGATCCCCTTCTTCGCTTTGTCAGCCATGCGTGTCTCCTTTGGGAAAACGAGGGTCGACCCCGCCGGAAGGCGTGGCCGCCGGGGGGCGGGGCCGGGTATCCCGCCAGTGTAACGGCGATCCCGGGAGGCTGAAATGCACCAAATGGGGTACGAGGGGCCGGGCCCCTAGACGAGCTTCTCCTCCAGCGCCTTGCGGACGATCTCGGCCCTCGAGGAGACGTTGAGCTTCTGGTAGATGTGGAGGATGTGCTTCTTCGCGGTCGCGGCGGCGATGCGGTGGCGCTCGGCGAGCTCGCGGTAGGTCAGGCCGTCGACGATGTCGCGGAGGACCTCGCGCTCGCGGGGGGTCAGCTCGTAGTCCGCGGCGGCGGAGCGGGCGGCGCCGCGCTGGATCTCCTCGAGGAGGCGGCGGGCCACGGTGGGGCTGATGGGCGAGCCCTCCTCCCGGGCCGAGAGGATCTGCTCGAGGAGGGCCTCGGGCCTCGTGTTCTTGAGGATGTAGCCCTTGGCCCCGGCGCGGATGGAGGCGAGGATCTCCTCCTCCTTCTCGAAGATGGTGAGTATGAGGACGGCGACGCCGGGGCGGCGCTCGCGGAGCGCGGCGGTGGCCTCGATCCCGCTCATGCCGGGCAGGTGGATGTCCATGAGGACGATGTCGGGCGCGGGGTTCGCGTCGATCCACTCGAGGAGCTCCTCGGCGCGGCCGAAGGAGGCGACGATGCGGATGCGGCCGTCGCGTCCGAGGAGGTAGCGCAGGCCCTCGCGGACCTCGGGCTCGTCCTCCACGATGGCCACGTTGGCCGATCTTGGGCGGGACTCAGGCATCGGCCGCCGCCTCCTCCCGCCATGCGCCGAGGCCCGCCGCCGGGAAGGCGAGGCGGAAGCGCGCCCCGGAGCCGGGCGCCGACTCGACGGAGAGGCCGCCCCCGAGGCGCTCGACGCGATAGGCGATGTTGCCCAACCCCGATACGGGATTGGGAAGGCCGGACGCGGAGGCGGGCGCCGGGGCGGCGGGCGGGACGAAGCCGCGGCCGTCGTCGGAGAAGTCGATGGCGAGGCGCTCCCCCCCCATCGTGATCCTGAGACGCACCGACGAGGCCCCGGAGTGCTTGAGGACGTTGCTCACGAGTTCGTCGAGGATCTTCTCGATCTCGCCCCGGGCTTCGGGCCCGACGCCGTTCAGGGCCTCGCGGCCCCGGATCCGGCAGTCGACGGCGATGCCGCGGTCCCGGAGCCGCTGGCGCAGGCCGGCCGAAAGGAGCTTCGCGAAGTCCGAGGGGAGCCGGTCGTCGGCCCGCATGCCGAGGATGATCTCCTTGAGCCGCGCGATCGCCTGGAGGCAGTTGTCCTCGATGCGCTCGAGCATGACGCCGAGCTCGCGCGGGCCCTCGCGCGCGAGGTCGCGCGCCACCCCGTTGCAGAAGAACACGTTGGTCAGCTTGGCGCCGATCGTGTCGTGCATGTCGCGGTAGATGCGCTGCCGCTCCTCGAGGACGCGGAGCTGGGTGTTCTCGCGCTGGAGCCGCCCGAGCTCCTCGCTGCGTTGGCGGACCTTCTCCTCGAGGTCGCGGGAATTCTCGGCGACGGCGTCGAGGAGCTTGTTGAGCTCCCGTCCGAGCTGGCCGAACTCGTCGCCGGAGCGGACCTCGACCCTCGCCCCCTCCTCGCCCGACTCGATGCGGTCCACCACCGAGACGACCTGCCCGAGGGGCGATACGATGAGCCGCGTCGTGACCGTCTCCAGGGCGACAACGAAGAGGATCATGAGGAAGAGGTCGATGGCCGAGACGATGTCGAGGACCTGGCCGACGGGCGCCATGATGGCGTCGAAGGGCATGCCGACCACGAGGATCCAGTCGAAGGCCTCCGCTTGCTTGTGGGCGAAGAGGGTGCGCAGTCCCTCGACCTCGCCGACGAAGGAGCCGGAGGGGACGCTGAGCGCGGACTCGGCGCCGGCGAGGTCGAAGCGCCGCAGCGCGAGCTTCCCCTCGGGCCCGCGGGAGCCGCCCGGGAACTGGCTCGCGATGATCTCGCCGGAGCGGCTCACGATGAGGGCCTTGCCGCCCTGGGGGATCTGGAGGCCAGCGAGGATGCCCGCGAGGTCGTCGAGGAGGATGTCGAGGCCGAGGACGCCCGCGACGGAGCCGTCGGCCGCGCGGATGGGGAGCACGCAGGTGATCCCGAGGGCGTCGACGCTCGCGTAGCGGTAGGGCTGGGTGACGGCGAAGTCTCCCGCCGAGAGGGCGAGGAGGTACCAGGGGCGGATGCGCGGGTCGTAGCCGGGAGGGAAGCTCGGCACGCCGTCGACGAAGCCCTCGCCTACGCCCCACTCGAGCATGCGGCCGTCCGCCGTGCCGAGGTAGATGGCGCGGAGGTAGGCGTCGCGCGAGCGCACCGTCGCGAGGAAGAGGTCGCGCATCGCGGCGGCGTCGACCTCCCGGACGGCCCTGGTGCCGGCGAGGCCCCGCGCCGCTGACTGCAGGTCGCGGAAGAACTGGGCGAGGCGCTTGTCGGTCTGGTCGAGGATGATGCCTGCCACCTCGTCGGCCCTGGCGATGGCGAAGTCCCTGAACACGCGTTGGCTGACCAGGGATGCCGCGGCGAGGAAGAGCACCACGCAGACGGAGATGAAGACGATGAACTTCGTCCCGATGCCCCAGCGCCTTCCCCGCATGTCGTCGCGATCCCCCTCTCGCCCCTTGTCCCGGCGGCTTTCGAGTGTACAGGGGGGCGGCCGGGGCCGCAAGCGAGAACCGCGCGCGGGGAAACGGGCGGATCGGGGCCGCGAGGTCTGGACGAGGAGACGCGATGGTTGAGATACTCCTCCCATGAGCGGCGCGGCGGCGAGGATAGGCATCATCGGCGGCATGGGACCGGAGGCGGGCATCGCCCTCCTTGCGAAGGTCGTGGCGGCGGAGCGCGTGACGCGCGACCAGGACCACCTCCCGGCCCTGCTCGACTCGGATCCCACGATCCCGGACCGGACGGCGTATCTCAAGGGCGAGGGGCCCGATCCCCTGCCCGCGATGCTCGCCTCGGGGTTGCGGCTCGCCGCGGGCGGCGTGACGGTGGCGGGCATCGGCTGCATGACCGCCCACGCCTTCATCGATCGGCTCCGCCCCGCCCTGCCCTACCGCCTCCTCTCGGCCTTCGAGGAGCTCGCGCGGGCGGTCGCGATCGGCTACCCCGGGCTCCGCCGGCTCGGCATCCTCGCGACGAGCGGGAGCAGGGCCGCCGGCATCTACGAGCGGAACCTCCCGGGCTACGAGTGCCTCTGGCCCTCGGTCGCGGAGCAGGAGGGGCTCGTGATGGAGGCGGTCTACGGACCGCGGGGGATCAAGGCCGGCGACCGTGGCGAGGAGCCGCGACGCCTCCTC
>CAYNPQ010000180.1:4463-5841 GCA_964399065.1 uncultured Treponemataceae bacterium
CCATCGCGGTGATGCCGTCGCGGTCCCGTCCCGGGTTGAGCTCGACGAGGTCGGCCCCGACGAGGGTGCCGGGGCAGGACTGGACGAGGCCGAGGAGCTCGCGGGTCGAGAGGCCGCCGGGCTCGCGGTGGGAGACGCCGGGCGCGAAGGCGGGGTCGAGGACGTCCAGGTCGAGGGAGAGGTAGAACTCGCCCTCGAAGCGGGGGCGCGCGCCGGCCGACCAGGCCCTCATGTCGACGACCTCGACGCCGAAGCGGGCCGCCTGGGCGCGGAGATGGGGCGTCATGCCCCGGATGCCGACCTGGACGAGGCGGCCGACCGCGCCCTCCTCGCAGGCCCGCGCGAAGGGGCAGGCGTGCGAGAGCCGGTCGCCCTCGAAGTCCTCGTAGAGGTCGTTGTGCGCGTCGAGGTGGAGGACGTCAATCGGCTTCTTGCGCGCGTCGCGATAGCCAGCGAGGACCGGGTAGCTCGTCGCGTGGTCGCCGCCGAGGCAGACGAGGCGGGAGCCGGCCCCGAGAATGGAGGCCGCGGCGGCCTCGATCGCGGCGGGGTCGAGCCGGCCGCCGAGCGCGAGGTCGCCGAGGTCCTTGATCGAGGGGCAGGCGCCGAGATCGAGGCCGTCCTCGGCGGCGAGGTTCGAGGAGGGGCAGTCGAAGGCCGCGCGAATGGCGGCGGGGGCGGCGGCGGCGCCGCGGAGATAGGAGGACCTGTCGTCCGCGGGCAGGCCGAGGACCGCGACGTCGCCGGGTCCCGCCGAACCGGGGCTCGAGACCGAACTGAATGGCGATGGCATGGCGAACCTCCCGACGTCTCAGGTGCTGAAGCGGGAGAGTTCCCGGCCGAGGGTCTCGACGAGGCGCTGGTTCTCGCCGGCGAGCCGGAGCGACTCGCGGCCGTCCTTCTCGATGCCGTCGACGCTCTGCCCGATCTCGCGGGAGCACTCGTTCACGCGCTCGCTCGCGGCCTTGAGCCGTCCCATGGCCCCGCGGACCATGTCGCCGGCCCGCTTCATGGACTTGCCCGTGGTCTCGACCTGGGCCGCCGCGTCGCGCATCTGCGAGAGCGAGGCGAGGATGAGGCCGCCCCCCGCGCGCTGTTCGAGGATGGCGGTGCAGACCTCGCCCTCGAGCCGGGACAGGGAACCGATCCTGCCGAGGATCGCGTCGAAGGCGAGGGAGGCCTCGCGCGAGGAGCCCGAGGCCGTCTCGATGGCCGAAGATATCTCCGCGACGCGCTGGGCGATCTCGCCCGAGCGCTCCCGGGAGCTTTCCGCCAGGTTGCGGATCTCCTCGGCGACCACCGCGAAGCCCTTGCCGGCCTCGCCGGCGTGGGCCGCCTCGATGGCGGCGTTCATGGCCAGCATGTTCGTCCGCTCGGC
>CAYNPQ010000181.1:0-5832 GCA_964399065.1 uncultured Treponemataceae bacterium
TGAAGGAGCAGAGCCTCGTCATCATGCTCGCGAGCCCGGGCACGGAGCTCCTGACCACCCAGGTGCTCCGCTACATGGATTACGGCTACAGCCAGCTCGCCAACGCGGTCATGCTCGAGATAGTCGTCATCATCGTCGCGCTCGACCTCCTCGTGCGCAAGATTTCGGGGGCCGACTCCTCGGCCGGACTCGGGAACGGACACTAAACATGGCGCAGATAGAGCTCATCGGCATCGAGAAGACCTACCCGGGCTCGCGCTCGAAGGCGGTCGAGGACCTGAACCTCGTCATACCCGAGGGCAGCTTCGTGAGCCTCCTCGGCCCCTCGGGCTGCGGCAAGACCACGACCCTCCGCATGATCGCGGGGCTCGAGGCGCCGACCGCGGGGAAGATCCTCCTGGGCGGCAAGACGCTCTTCGACGCGGAGACGGGCCTCGACGTCCCGACCGAGGAGCGGGGCATGGGCCTCGTGTTCCAGAGCTACGCGCTCTGGCCCCACATGACGGTCGAGCGGAACGTCTCCTTCGGCCTCGAGATGCGCAAGGTCCCGAAGGCCGAGCGCGCCCGCAAGCTCGAGCGCATCTTCTCCCTGCTCCGCCTCGGCGGCTTCGAGTCGCGCTACCCCATGCAGCTCTCGGGCGGGCAGCAGCAGCGCGTGGCCCTCGCGAGGATGCTCGTCCTCGACCCCGAGGTCCTCCTCCTCGACGAGCCCCTCTCGAACCTCGACGCCAAACTCCGCCTCGAGATGCGGGCCGAGCTCAAGCGGATCCACGGCGAGCTCGGCAACACGATCGTCTTCGTCACCCACGACCAGCTCGAGGGCATGACCCTCTCCACGGAGATCGCGGTGATGAACCGCGCGGTGCTGCAGCAGTTCGCCATGCCGATGGACGTGTACCGCAAGCCGCGGAACCTCTTCGTGGCCCAGTTCGTCGGGAGCCCCCCGATCAACGAGCTCTCGACCTCCGACTCGGCCTGCGCCGAAGCCTGCGAGGGGATCATGCGCCTCTTCCCCGGCCTCGGGGGCAGGGTGCGCACGATCGGCGTGCGGCCCGAGGCCGTGTCGCTGTCCGCGAAGGGCCCAGCCGACGGGAGGGCCTTCCGCGCGCCCGCGAAGGTCGAGGCGGTCCTGCCGACCGGCTCCGAGTGGATCGTCAGCCTCGAGGTCTGCGGCGCCCCCTTCTATGCCCTCTCGACCGAGGAGTTCTCCGGTCGGCCCGGGGATCGCATCGAGGTCTCCGTGGATGCGGCGCGGGTCCTCCTCTTCGACGGGGCGGGGGACATCGTGGACAGTTGAGCGGCCTGGGCGTCCTTGCCACGACGCCCCGCCATCGCTAGAGTGAAGGTGTCTCAAGCAAGGGAGATCCCCATGAGAACCCGCCTTCATTCCGTTGCCTCCAAGTCGACGCTCGCGGCGGCCGCCCTCCTCCTCGCCGCTCCCGCCGCGCTCTCTGCCCAGGGCGCGGCCTCGGGCGTCCTCAAGTCGACCCTGTCCAACTTCCAGGGCATCGAGACCCTCTTCGCCCAGAGCCCCGGCCTGGCCTGGTCCCGGGTCGGTCTCATGCTCCTCGGGCTCGCCCTCGTCTACCTGGGAAAGAAGGGCGTCCTCGAGCCCCTCCTCATGATCCCCATGGGGCTGGGCATGGCGACGGTCAACGCGGGCGTCATGTTCTTCGACCCCCTCATGCTCCACGGCGGCATGGGCACCCTCTTCGTCGAGGCCCAGGCCGGCGCCTCGACCGACATGGTCAAGAACGCCGCGGACCTCATGTACATCCTCCAGCTCGACTTCCTCCAGCCGATCTACACCTTCACCTTCTCGAACGGCCTCATCGCCTGCCTCGTGTTCATGGGCATCGGGAGCCTCCTCGACGTGGGCTTCGTCATGATGCACCCCTTCATCAGCATGTTCCTCGCCCTCGCCGCCGAGCTCGGGACCATCCTCGTCCTGCCGATAGCGACACTCTTCGGCTTCACGGCCAAGCAGGCCGCGGCCATCGCGATGGTCGGGGGCGCCGACGGCCCCATGGTGCTCTTCACCTCCCTGAAGCTCGCCCCCGAGCTCTTCGTGCCGATAACCGTCGTCGCCTACCTCTACCTCGGCCTCACCTACGGCGGCTATCCCTACCTCATCAAACTCATGGTGCCGAAGAAGCTCCGCGGCGTCCCGATGGAGATGCCCGTCGCCGCCTCGACCATCAGCTCGGGCCAGAAGCTCGCCTTCGCGGTCTTCATCTGCGCCTTCCTGTCCCTTCTCTTCCCCGTGGCCGCGCCGCTCTTCCTCTCCCTCTTCCTCGGCATCGCCATACGCGAGTCGGGGCTCAAGTCCTTCCAGACCCTCGTGAGCGAGACCATCCTCTACGGAGCGACCCTCTTCCTCGGCCTCCTCCTCGGCATCCTCTGCGAGGCCTCGACCATCCTGAGCCCCCAGGTCCTGCCCCTCCTCCTCCTCGGCATGCTCGCACTCCTCCTCTCGGGCATAGGAGGCATCCTCGGCGGCTACGTCATGTACTTCCTCACCAAGGGCCGGTACAACCCCGTCGTCGGCATCGCGGGCGTATCCTGCGTGCCGAGCACCGCCAAGGTCGCGCAGAAGTGCGTCTCCGCCGCCAATCCCCAGGCCATGGTCATGCCCTACGCCCTCGGGGCCAACATCTCGGGCGTGATCACGACCGCCATCATCGCGGCGGTCTACGTCACCGCCCTCGCGAAGTGAGGAGGAAGCGCATGCTCGTTCCCGAGATCGTCGCCGGGCTCATGCTCGTGGCCGTGCTCGTCGTCCTGTTCCGCATCGACGCGGGCGTGCAGCGCCTCTCCGAGGGGCTCGAGCGCGTCGCCAAGGCCCTCGAGGCGGGAGGCCAGCCGCCGCGGGCGGCGGCCGCCCCGCGTGCCGCCTCCGCGGAGGGCGAGCGCCGCGCCGAGGTGGTGGCGGCCATCGCGGCCGCGCGCCTCGCGGCCGAGTCCAGGGCCGCGAAGCCGGCGGCCGCGCCTCCGCCGGGACCGGCCTCCGGGCGCTCCGCCCAGGCGGTCGCCTACGACGGCAAGTCGGGCGGCCTCGTCGACGTGTTCGGCGACTTCGGCCGGCACGGCGAGTCGGGGCAGGGCGAGGCCGGCCCCGCGGGAGGCCGCGCATGAAGAAGATCGACGTCCTGGTCACGGCCTTCCGCGACGGCATCCAGTCCGCCTACGGCGCCCGCGTCAGGCAGGCCGACCTCATCCCGGCGGTCGAGGCCGCGGCCCGCGCCGGCCTGCGGCGCTTCGAGGCGGGCGGCGGCGCCGTCTTCCAGGCGGCCGTGCTCTACTGCGGCGAGGACCCCTTCGAGCGCATGGACGCATTCAGAAAGGCCGCGGGGCCCGACGCCCGGCTCCAGGTCCTCTCGCGGGGCGTGAGCCTCGTCGGCCTCGAGCCCCAGAGCCGCGAGGTCATCGCGCTCTACGCGAGGCTCCTGAAGCGACACGGCATCGACCTCGTCCGCAACTTCGACGCCCTCAACGACCTGCACAACCTCGCCGAGTCGGGCAAGCTCGTCACGGCCGCGGGACTCGGCCACGAGGCCGCCATATGCATCGCGGAGCCGCCGCCCGGCTCGGCCATCGAGGGCGTCCACGGCGCCGAATATTACCGCGGCCTCGTCCGCGGCATCCTCGAGTCGGGCCTCGCCTTCGACTCCCTCTGCTTCAAGGACTCGGCGGGCACGGTCAGGCCCTCCAAGGTCTTCGACACCGTCCGGGCCGCGCGCAAGCTCCTCGGAGACAAGGCCAACATCGCCTACCACACCCACGACACCGTGGGCCTCGGCATCGTCTCCTGCCTCGCCGCGGTCAAGGCCGGCGCCGACCGCGTCGACCTCTCCCTCTCGCCCCTCTCGGGCGGGGCCTGCCAGCCCGACCTCGTGACCTTCTGGCACGCCCTCCGCGACTCCGGGTTCGACCTCGACATCGACATCAAGAAGGTCCTCGAGGCCGAGGAGCTCCTCAAGGCCTCCCTCAAGCCCTACGTCATGACGCCCGAGGCCGCGCGGACCGATCCCCTCGTTCTCTTCTATCCCATGCCCGGCGGCGCCCTCGCGGCCAACGCCAACCTCCTCCGCGACCAGGGCCTGTCGGAGCGCTACGGCGACATACTCCACGCCATCGCCGAGGTCTTCGCGAAGGGCGGGGGAGGGGCCCCGGTCACCCCGGTGAGCCAGTATTACGTCCAGCAGGCCTACGAGAACGTGGCTTACGGCCCTTGGAAGCGGATCGCGCCCGGTTACGGCCGCATGGTCCTCGGCTACCTCGGCAAGACGCCGGCGCGTCCCGACCCCGAGGTACTCGAGCTCGCGGCCAAGAGCCTCGGCATCGCCCCCGCCGAGTCCGACCCCTTGAGCCTCGCGGACGCCGACCGGAGCCGCGGCCTCGAGGCGGCCTCCGCCCTCCTCGGCGAGCGGGGGATCCTGGCCTCGGACCGGGCCCTGGCCATTGCCGCGATCTGCGGCGAGAAGGGGCTCCGCTTCCTCAAGGGCGAGTCGACCCTCTCCCTGGCGCTGCCCTTCGAGGCCGCGCCCGGTGCCGTCTCGGCCCGGCCCATCGGCCCGGCCCTCGGCCCCGAGGGCTCCTACACCGTCACCGTGAACGAGCGCGCCTACGGCGTGACCTTCCGCGAGGGATCCGTCATCGTGAACGGCGTGTCCTACGCCTACGGCTTCCGGGAGGGCATCGACGAGGCCCTGATCGAGCGCCTCGCATCACTCCCCGAGGCCGAGGACGAGCCCGCCTCGGTGAAGACCGGCGAGATCCGCTCCCCGACGCCGGGCATGGTGGTACGGCTCAACAAGCGGGTGGGCGACAAGGTCGCGGTGGGCGAGACCGTCCTCGTCCTCGAGTCCATGACCGCGGAGATCCCCGTGAACTCCCGCCTCTCGGGCGTCGTCTCCGCACTCTTCGCCGGCTGGGGCGACCGGGTCGAGGCGGGCCAGGAGCTGATGCGCGTGAGCGTCGTGTCCCACGGCAGCCTCCCCTCGGTCTCCCAGGCGGCGGAGGCCCTCGTCCGCCCGGCCGAGGCCGCGGGCGGCGCCGCGCGGATGACCGTCGAGTCGCCCCTGTCCGGCCTGGTCCTGCGCATCTACAAGAACCCCGGCGAGCGCGTGCTGGCCGGGGAGTCGATACTCGTCGTCGAGTCCATGAAGATGGAGAGGCCCGTCAACTCCACCGTCGACGGGAACGTCGACGAGCTCCTCGTCAGGCAGGGCGACCGCATTTCGGCCGGCCAGGCCCTGGCGATCGTCGCGACGCGCGGCAAGGGAGGATTGTGATGGAAGGCTTGCGGGTCGCGCTGGAATCCTACGGCATCGCGGCGGTCATATCGTTCGTCGTGGCGGCCCTCATCGTCGTCATCCGGAAGGCCATCGAGGCCGGGCTCAAGCTCAAGCGCTGATGGCGGCCCGCCCCGCTTTACGACGGGGCCGGTCCCTTGCTATATTATCCTCGTACATCCCAGAGGCGCCCGTGGGTCCTTCCCTCGCGGCGCCCCTGACGCAATATCGAGGTTGATGATCCATGCCCACCTACGAGTACGAGTGCACGTCCTGCGGCAACAGCTTCGAGGCCTTCCAGAGCATGTCCGAAGCGCCCCTCACCGCCTGCCCCTCCTGCGGCAAGAAGGTGCGGCGCGTCATCAACGGCGGCACGGGCATCATCTTCAAGGGTTCGGGCTTCTACGTGAACGACAGCCGCAAATCCTCGGGCTCCTGCGACTCCTGCTCGAGCTCGCCTTCCTGCTCCTCCTCGACGAAAGAGACCGCCTGATCCCGGCGGGCGGGGCTCCCGCGTGAAGAAGCCTAGGTACTACTG
>CAYNPQ010000182.1:0-5810 GCA_964399065.1 uncultured Treponemataceae bacterium
ATCAGCAACCCAGCTCTTGCGTAAGGGGTCGGAAATGACGATATTTGGAAGCGCAGGCAAGCCGCGTCGCGGCGGGCCCGCACCGCCGATTTGATCCCTATTGCGGGCGGTTAAAAAATGCACGCTAAAAAGGAGGCCTACGTGCATCCGTCTCCCACAGTCCATCTCCAGTACAAGGTCAAGGATCTCGGCCTGGCCCAATGGGGCCGAAGCGAGATCGAGCTCGCCGAGCGCGAGATGCCCGGCCTGATGGCGCTCCGCGGCAAGTACGCGGCTTCGCGGCCCCTCGCGGGGGCACGCATCACCGGCAGCCTCCACATGACCCTCCAGACCGCCGTCCTCGTCGAGACCCTCGTCGCGCTCGGCGCCGATGTCCGCTGGTCGAGCTGCAACATCTTCTCCACCCAGGACCATGCGGCCGCGGCCGTGGTCGTCGGCAGGGGCGGCGTGCCTGAGACTCCCAAGGGCGTCCCGGTCTTCGCCTGGAAGGCCGAGACCCTGGCCGAGTACTGGGAGCTCCTCGACCTCTCCCTCCGCTTCCCCGCGGAGGCTCCCGGGGCCCCCTGCCGCGGCCCCGACCTCATCGTGGACGACGGCGGCGACGCCACCCTCATGATCCATCTGGGCCTCGCGGCCGAGTCCGATCCTTCCCTCCTCGCCCGGAAGCCCGGCAGCGAGGACGAGGCCGCCCTCCTCGCCCAGCTCAGGCTCATCCGCGACGAGGACCCGAAGCGCTGGTCGAGGACGGTCCCCGACTGGAAGGGCGTCTCCGAGGAGACCACCACGGGGGTCCACCGCCTCTACCGCATGCAGAAGGAGGGCAAGCTCCTCGTCCCCGCGATCAACGTCAACGACTCGGTGACGAAGAGCAAGTTCGACAACCTCTACGGCTGCCGCGAGTCCCTCCTCGACGGCATAAAGCGGGCGACGGGCGTCATGATCGCCGGCAAGGTGGCCCTCGTCTGCGGCTTCGGCGACGTCGGCAAGGGCTGCGCCCAGAGCCTCCGCGGCATGGGCGCCCGCGTGCTGGTCGCCGAGATCGACCCGATCTGCGCCCTCCAGGCGGCCATGGAAGGCTACGAGGTCAGGACCGTGGAGGACAGCCTCGACGCGGCCGACATCTACATCACGGCCACCGGCTGCATCGAGGCCATCACCGCTCGGCAGCTCGCGCGGATGAAGGACGGGGCCATCGTCTGCAACATCGGCCACTTCGACCACGAGATCGACATGGCCGGGCTCAAGGCCATCCCCGGGATCAGGCAGAGGAACGTGAAGCCCCAGGTCGACCGCTGGATCTTCCCCGACGGCCGCGAGATCATCATCCTCGCCGAGGGGCGGCTCGTGAACCTCGGCTGCGCCCAGGGCCACCCCTCCTTCGTCATGTCGGCGAGCTTCTCGAACCAGGTCCTCGCGCAGATCGAGCTCTGGAAGGAGCGGGCATCGGCGAAGCCCGGCGTCCGGGTCCTCCCGCGCAAGCTCGACGAGGAGGTGGCGCGTCTCCACCTCGGCAAGCTCGGCGCCGACCTGACAAGCCTCAGCCCGGAGCAGGCCGAGTATCTCGGGGTCCCCGTCGAGGGGCCCTATAAAAGCGATCAGTACCGCTACTGAAAGGAAGGAACATGAAGGATAGGCGCTACCTCTTCACCTCGGAGTCCGTGGGCGAGGGCCACCCGGACAAGCTCTGCGACCAGGTCTCCGACGCCGTGCTCGACGCCTGCCTCGCCGACGACCCCTCGAGCCACGTCGCCTGCGAGTGCTACGCCACGACGGGCATGATCCTCATCGGCGGCGAGATCACGACCTCGACCTACGTGGACATCCAGAAGCTCGCCCGCGACGTCGTCTACGACATCGGCTACACCAACCCCGACTACGGCATCGACTACGAATCCATGGCGGTGCTCAACACGATCCACGCCCAGTCCCCCGACATCAACCAGGGCGTCGCCGGCCACGGCCTCAAGGAGTACGAGGGGCAACAGGGCGCCGGCGACCAGGGTATGATGTTCGGCTTCGCCTGCTCCGAGACCCCCGAGCTGATGCCGGCGCCCATCATGTACGCGCACAAGATCCTCCTCCGCGCGGCCGAGCTGCGCAAGGCGAAACGCATCCCCTGGCTCCGCCCAGACGCAAAGAGCCAAGTCACCCTCGAGTACAATGGCCACAAGCCGGTACGCGTGGACGCGGTCGTCGTCTCCCACCAGCACGATCCCGACATCCCCTACGACGCCCTCCGCGACACCATCATCGAGGAGATCGTGCGCCCCATCCTCGAGCCGACCGGCCTCGACATGAAGGACACGAAGTACTTCATCAACCCCACCGGCCGCTTCGTCATCGGCGGCCCGATGGGCGACACCGGCCTCACCGGACGCAAGATCATCGTTGACAGCTACGGCGGCATGGGCCGCCACGGCGGCGGCGCCTTCTCGGGCAAGGACCCCTCGAAGGTCGACCGTTCCGCCGCCTACATGGCCCGCTACGTCGCCAAGAACGTCGTCGCCGCCAGGCTCGCGGAGCGCTGCGAGGTCGAGCTCGCCTACGCCATCGGCGTGCCCTTCCCCGTCTCGGTGATGGTGGAGACCTTCGGCACCGCGAGCGTCCCCGAGGAACGGATCTCGGAGGCGATCCGCAAGGTCTTCGACCTCTCGCCGGGAGGCATCGTCTCGACCCTCGACCTCAAGAAGCCCGTCTACCGGAAGACCGCCTCCTACGGCCACTTCGGCCGTGACGGCTTCTCCTGGGAGAGGACCGGCAAGGTCGAGGAGCTCAAGAAAGCCGTCGGCTGAGCGGAGCCCGCCGCGAGCGCGGCGAAGATGGGCGCGGCCGACCCCGGACGGCCGCGCCCATCCATATCCCCCATTTCGCGTATAGTCCCGCCCGCTGGGCCGTGCTAGCCTAGGAGCATGGGAAACGGAACGGGAGCGCCGGCGGCTCGCCTCGGGCGGCCCTCCGGCATGCGCGGCTTCCTCCTCATCTGGATCGGCCAGCTCGTCTCGGTGCTCGGCACCGGCCTTTCGAGCTTCGCCCTCTCCCTCTGGGTCTACCGCGAGACGGGGAGCGCGACGGCCATGGCCTCGATCCAGGTCGCCTACACCCTCCCCTTCCTCCTCGTCTCGCCCCTCGCCGGCGCCCTCATCGACCGTTCGAGCCGCAAGCTCATGATGGCGGTCTCGGACGCGGTCGCCGCGATCGGAACCGCGGGACTCCTCATCGCGAGCGCGGCGGGCGGTCTCCAGCTCTGGATGTACCTCGCGGCGGCGGCCCTCTCGGGCCTCGGCAACGCCTTCCAGTGGCCCGCCTACTCGGCCGCCATCAGCGTCATGCTTCCCAAGGAACAGTACGCGAGGGCCGACGGCCTCATGAGCCTCGTCGAGACGGGCCCCGGCGTCATCGCCCCCATCCTCGCGGGGGCCCTCCTCCCCTTCCTCGGGCTGAGCGGCATCCTCGCCCTCGATCTCGCCACCTTCGTCCTCGCCCTCGCCGCCCTCTGGTCGGTCGAGATCCCGCGCCCCGAGCGCAGCGCCGAGGGCGCCGCCGCCGAGCGCCAGAACCTCGCCCAGGACGCCGCCTACGGCTTCCGCTACATCTTCGCCCAGCCGAGCCTCCTCGGCCTCCAGCTCTGCTTCCTCTGCGTGAACCTCTTCGTGGGAATATCCTTCGCCCTCGTCTCGCCCGCCATCCTCGCGCGCACGGGCCAGGACGCGCTGGCCCTGGGCGGAGTCCAGTCGGCGCTCGCGATCGGGGGACTCGCCGGAGCCGCCCTCATGAGCGCCTGGGGAGGCTTCAAGCGCAGGATCCTCGGCGTGGCGATCGGCTGCGCCGGCCTCGGACTGGGCCTCGCCGCCTTCGGGCTCGGCCGCGGGACGCTCTACTGGTCGATCGCCGGCATAGCGGCCAGTGTGACCGGCCCCCTCGCCAATGCCTCGAGCCAGGCGATCTGGCAGGCGAAGGTACCCGCCGACATCCAAGGCCGCGTCTTCAGCGCCCGCCGGCTCATCAGTTGGTTCACGGGGCCCGCCGCCCCCCTCATCGCCGGCATCCTGGCGGACCGCGTCCTCGAGCCCCTCATGGGAGGGAAAGGCGCGTCGGCCTCGTCCGCGCCGCCCGCGCTCCTCAGGGCCCTCTTCGGTTCGGGACCGGGCGCCGGCATGGCCCTCATCATCAGCCTCGGCGGGCTCCTGAGCCTCGTGGCGGCCGCGGCCATCGTGGTAGTGCCGGTCGTCCGCAGGGTCGAGGAAGAGCTGCCGCGGGCCGACGCGGGGGCGAGCGCATGAGCGCGGCCGGGAGCAGGGCGGCCGCCCGCGCGGCGGCCCTCCCCCTTCTCGAGGCGGTCCGCGCGGCTCCGCCCGCGGCCGCCCAATCCCGGCTCCTCAACACCGCCGACCGCGACCTCGCCGTGGTCCTCTGGGCCCTCGAGGAGGCGGAGCGGACCGAGATCCTCGCCGTGCTGGGCAAGGCCAAGGCAACCCGCCTCGAGGACGAGCTCGTCCGGATGGCCCACGTCCGCCTCTCGCCCGAGACCGTCGGCGCGGTCGCGTCCCACCTCGCCGCCCACGTCGCCGGCGACCGCCCCCTCGGCCCCGCCTCCCGCTTCTTTAAGCCCGCCCGCTGACTTGCTCGCGAATACTACAGCAGTGATGAAGAGGAGATAAACCGCAGAGACGCAGAGGCGCAGAGTAAAAAAAGAGAGAGAAGAATCAGAAGGAAGGATGGTACCAACCACCCCACCTCTCTCCTCTCTTCCCCTCTCCCCCCTCTCTTCCTCTCCCCTCTGCGCCTCTGCGGTTTCTTCTTAGTTCCTGTTGTCCCTCAAGCCTCGACCGGCTCCCGCATGCGCGCCTTCGGATAGGAGGCGGTGCAAGCCAGGCTCCGCGCGATGGCCTCGGGGCTGAGCTCGTAGTTCTCGAGCTTGCCCGCGAAATAGCTGTCGTAGCCCGCGAGGTCGAGGAGGCCGTGCCCGGACAGGCCGAAGAGGATGACTCTCTCCCTCCCCTCCTCCTTCGCCGCCTTCGCCTCGCGGATCACCTGGGCGATCGCGTGGCTCGTCTCCGGCGCGACGATGATGCCCTCGCTCCGCGCGAAGGTCACCGCCGCGTCGAAGCACTCGAGCTGGGGGATGGAGCTCGGCGAGAGGAGGCCCTGCTCGGCGGCCGCCGACACGAGGGGCGCCATGCCGTGGTAGCGCAGCCCTCCCGCGTGGATGCTCGCCGGCACGAAGTCGTGGCCGAGGCTGTGCATGGGCAGGAGCGGCGTCATGCCCGCGACGTCGCCGAGGTCGTAGACGAAGCTCCCCCGGGTCATGCTGGGGCAGGAGGCGGGCTCGACCGGGATGATCTCGATCTCGGCCCCGTCGATCTTGTCCTTCACGAAGGGGAAGGCGAGGCCGGCGAAGTTCGATCCGCCGCCCACGCAGGCGATCACCTTGTCGGGCCGGCGCTCGCCGAACATCGCGAGCTGCTTCTTCGCCTCGAGGCCGATGAGGGTCTGGTGGAGCATCACGTGGTTGAGCACCGAGCCGAGGGCGTAGCGCGTCCGCTTTTCGGGGTCGGCCAGGGCCTCCTCGACCGCCTCGGAAATCGCGATGGCGAGGGAGCCCGGCGTCGAGGGGTCCTTCGCGAGGACCTCCCGTCCGGCCTGCGTCATCTGGCTCGGGCTCGGGATGCAGGTCGCGCCCCAGGTCCGCATCATCGACTTGCGGTAGGGCTTCTGCTCGAAGCTCGAGCGGACCATGAAGACCTTGCACTCCATTCCGAACTGGGCGCAGGCGAAGGCGAGGGCCGAGCCCCACTGGCCGGCGCCCGTCT